>VGSH01000069.1 GCA_016875025.1 Deltaproteobacteria bacterium | reverse complement strand
TTCGCTCCACGCTTCCTTCCCACGCTCGGTCGCCCTTACGCAGTTGCGCTTCACTTCGTTCGCTGTGATCAACTTACGGCGGGACTTGCACCCGCAAGAGTGCGCCCATGCTGGGCGCACATAAAAAAACGCCCGGGGACAAAACCCCGGGCATTTCTCCTTACCGCTAATGCATCAAGCTCAGGCTGAGATAGTCTCAAGCAGAGAAGCAAAACCGCCCTGCATGGCCGCTTTCGCATCCTTGGCGTTGATGACCTTCTTTTCCTGCAGCACTTCAACCAGCTTTGAGAAGCCTTTCAGCATGGTTGCGCGATGCTCGTCCGCATTGATGATCTTTTTGTCCTCGAGGTAATTGAGGACATCCAGCATTTTGTCAGGCTGTTCAATGAGCTTTTTGGCCTGCACTTTGGTCATAATTGCCATGGTATCGTACCTCCTTTCAGCACGTCCACACGATTAATAGTAGTATTTAACCTTTTTCTTCTCAGCGTCGGACAGATACTTGCTCCGCAGCGGGGCAAGATCCTTGGCAACATAGTCAAGGCCGAGCTGCTTCAGCTTGCGCTCTGACGGGAAACCGGTCTTGGAATCCCAATCGCGATACTGGTAGTACTTGGGCAGCATCTCGTTGAGCGGCAGGGTTGCGCCGATGTTGGTCTGATAGTCCACACCGTTCGGGGGCATGGGCTCTTTCAGGAAGCGCTCGGGAACGGTATCCTCGCGCACACCCGACATCAGGCGGTTCCAGTAGGCGCGCTCGAGATTCACGATGCGCTCGCCGATTTCCTGGAACTCTTCCTCGGTGAAATCCAGGCCGGTAACCGCGTTCAGGTACTCGACCTGATCCGGAGTCAGCACGGCATAGGACCAGTGCGTGGTGAAGCAGCAGACCTGCAGGCAGTCCGTAGTGGCCTTCTGGTTTTCCTCATAGTAGACCATGTAGGGTTTGCCATTGGTGGTGACGGGCTTGTTGGCGCTTTCATCGCCAAGAAGCTTGGTGTTGAGTCCGGGATACAGAGCGCCGGAAAGCTCAAGGCAGCACAGCGAGCGCAGGTGGTCGCAGCCGCCGCGGGTACCCATGGCAAAGGACAGGCCGTAGCCGAAGCCCAGTCCGCGCGGGTCATCGCCCGGCAGGGTCATGCCGCGGGTGGTGATGGTGTAGTAGTGCGCCTCTTTCGGCAGGCCGAGCTTGTCAGCAGCACGGTCGGCGCCTTCAGCAAGAATATTGCCGAAGCCTTTGCGCTGGCCGATCTGGTTGATAAGCGTATCCACCACTTCAGCATTACCCCAGGTCAGCTCCAGGCCGCCGGTGTCCTTGGTGGTGATCAGGCCTCTCTGGAACCATTCCATGGCGGAGCTGATAACACCGCCGCACTCGATGGCATCCAGACCGTAATCATTGGTCAGGCGCGCATTGTGCCAGATGTCATTGGCGTCTTCGATGATACCGCAGCGCGGTCCGGTCGGCACGGCGTGTTCGTACTCAGGGCCGCCGAAGTTTTCGCCGGCATACTTGCCGTCGCGGATCTCGGTGAAACGGCCGCAGGCGATCGGGCAGGCATAGCAGCCTTCGCGATGCTTGAGCACGGTCTCGGCATGCACTTCACCGGACATGTTGCTTGCCAGCGGGTGGGAACCGAACTGAAAGTTGTTCCAGGGGAACCAGCCGTCGCGGTTGGCAACATTGATCAGGCACAGGCTGCCGATGGTGTTCAGGCCGATTTTCATCGGGTCGGTCTTGAAGGCCTGGCGCAGGCGGTTGCAGACTTCCATCATCTTCTTGGGATCAGCGATTTTAACCGTGCCGGAACCGCGCGTGGCAATTGCCTTCAGGTTCTTGGAGCCGATGACAGCGCCGTGGCCGGTACGGCCTGCAGCGCGCCACACATCATTGAAGGTACAGGCAAAGCGCACCATGTTTTCACCGGCCGGGCCGATCATCATGATGTGAATATCCTCATCGCCCAGTTCCTGCTTGATCATCGGGTCGGCCTCGCGCGCGAATTTGCCCCACAGGTGGCGCGCATCGCGGATTTCGACCTTGTCATCATCAATCCAGATGTAGACCGGGTGCTTGGCGCGGCCCTGCACGATGATCTGGTCATAGCCGGCGTACTTCACCTCGGCGCCCCAGTGGCCGCCCATGTTGGAGTCGCCGAAGCCGCCCGTGAGCGGGCTTTTGCAGGTAACGGTTACGCGGCCCGTGGACGGAGCAGCCGTGCCGCTGACCGGGCCCATGCCGAAGCATACGCGCGTGCGCGGATCAAAGGGATCCATGTCGGCGGGAACTTCATTGTAAATAACATCGGAGTTGAAACCGCGTCCACCGATCCATTTGCGGCGGTATTCGTATGACAGCGGTTCTTTTGTAATTTCACCGGTTGTAAGATCGACTCTCAGTCTTTGTCCAGCCCATCCGTACATAGCTTAACCCTCCTCTCCAACCTTAGCGGCTTTTAAACGTTCATTCAGTTTCTCACGGCGTTTGGCTTTAAACGCAATGGTCGGTGTCTGGTAGGAAATGGCTCCGCTGACGCACCAGTCGGCGCATACCGGGCCTTCTTCGCGGCCTTCGCACAGGTCGCACTTGAAGGCTTTGCCGGTTTTGTAGTGCATGTTGATGGCGCCGAACGGGCAGGCCATGGCGCATTCCTTGCAGCCGATGCACTTATTCGTATCGATTTTGGCTATACCGGCAGCATGATCCATGGCGCAGGCACCGGTCGGGCATACGTTTGCGCAGGGAGCATCCGTGCAGGCGTCACAGCCGACAACAAAGGATTCGCCGTGCTGTTCGTTTCTGACGATGGCTACGCGCGATACTACCTTGCCGCATTCGCCGTCATGATACAGCGAGCAGCCCACAACGCAGCTTCTGCATCCGGTGCAGATTTCGTTGTTGTAAATCAACTTTTTCTGGTCACTCATGATTAGTTACCCTCCTTTCAATCGGGTCAACAAAGGGATACTTCCATAGTACGTGTACCTGAATTTCAGTTACCGATACCGCCCGCTTTCGCTCATGAAAACGGGGTAATCCTTACCTCAACACCTCCTTTCATCTGCTGAAAAACGTTGTTGTTCCAAAGCCACGTACAGAAAATAATAGGACATAAAAAAAGCCTGGGAGATACAAGGGTATCCCCCAGGCTTCCTTTGCAAACACGGCGGGCCGGTTGAGTGAACCGACCTTTTCGGCCCTGTCGTCAGAAGCAGGGCTCGGAAACCATTCAACTGTATTTTTGCTTACCCAAAAAGGATAGAAAAAATACCACATTTAATCCATGGTTGTCAATAATTTCCTGACAGGAGCCCGCGGGCGAAAATCATTGACAGCTCAGCCGGTCATCCCTATAATCGGAAGTTATAAACCCGCATTATTTCATTTATTGAATTATCCCGCCGGGCTGTAAAAGTTCGGGTGTATTAGAGTGAGCGGGCCAGCTGATCGTGGCAGGACGTCGGCTTGGATTCACAGGTAATGCCGCTCAGGCGTTTTTTCCTCTGCCGCCGGCATGCCTTCAAGCAGCCGCGCCAACCCCTTGCCGTTGCAGCCGCCTTCAAACCGGACATTAGAGAGCCTGCCCTCGCGAGATTCATAGCTGATGCGGGAGCAGCATACCCCGTGCGGTGTGTAGACGATCGGTTGTGCTTCCATTGTCTTTACATCTCCAGTACGTTACAAAAGAATGAGCGGCACTAGAAAACACATCTTTTGTCAATGCCGTTTCCATGCTATACAGGCACTGCCGTCGCAGACACAGTCGAGCCGACACGCAGGAGTCATTTCGCCATGGACGAGAGCACACCATCCCCGGAACGCGTGAGTCACGGCAGGTTTTATCCGCTGGGTGCGACCCTGCATCCCGAGGGCGTCAACTTCGCGCTGTATTCCCGCCATGCGCGCGCGGTTGAACTGCTGCTGTTTGACGCCCACGAAGCCCCACCCGCTGAAATCATACCGCTTGAGCACTGCACACACCATATCTGGCACGTCTTTGTGTGCGGCATCCGGGCCGGCCAGCTGTACGGCTACCGTGTGCCGGGCGATTATGAACCGGGCCGGGCCCTGCGCTTTAATTGCCATAAGCTGCTGATAGATCCCTATGCCAAGGCTCTTACCAGTAAATGCCGCAATACAGACAACCTGCTGCTTGACTATGATCCGGCCGCGCCTGAGACGGCTATGGACTGCCGTGACAACCTGCGGCTTGTTCCAAAGGCGATTGTGATGGACAGCAGCTTTGAGTGGCAGGATGACAGCCCGCCGGATATCCCCTATGAGGAGCTGATTATCTATGAGGCCCATCTGAAGGGCTTCACCGCGCATGAGTCCTCGGGTGTGCGCGATCCGGGCACCTACCTGGGCTTTATCGAAAAAATTCCCTACCTGAAATCGCTGGGCATCAATGCGGTGGAGTTTTTGCCGCTGCATGAATTTTACAATGAAAATTTTCTGCAGGACCGCGGGCTCAGCAATTACTGGGGCTATAATTCAATCGGCTTTTTCACCCCCGAGCTTTCCTACAGCACCTGCGCTCATCCCGGCTGCCAGGTGAGAGAGTTCAAGACCCTGGTGCGCGAACTGCACCGCGCCGGCATTGAAGTGATCATGGACGTGGTCTATAATCACAGCGGCGAGGGCAATCATCTCGGCCCGACCATCAGCTTCCGCGGTATTGACAATCCGACCTACTACCGGCTTGACAGCGCAGGCCGCTACATTGACATTACCGGCTGCGGCAACAGCCTGAACCTTGACGCGGCGCCGGTCATGCGTATGGTGATGGACTCGCTGCGCTACTGGGTCGCGGACATGCACGTTGACGGGTTCCGTTTTGATCTTGCCACGGCCCTTGGCCGCGAGGGGGAGCAATTCCATAAATCCTCATCCTTTTTTGACGCTATTTCACAGGACCCGGTCCTTAACCGGGTGAAAATCATCGCCGAGCCCTGGGATATTGAAACATATCAGGTCGGCAACTTTCCTGTCGAGTGGTCGGAGTGGAACGGCCGCTTCCGCGACACGGTGCGCAGATTTGTGCGCGGAGATGAAGGCATGGTCGCCGATCTGGGCTGGCGCCTGACCGGGTCGGCTGATTTGTACGGCGATGACGGCCGCTCGCCGTTCAACAGCATCAATTTCATTACCTGTCATGACGGCTTTACCCTGAACGATCTTGTCTCCTACAACCTGAAGCATAACGAGGCCAACTGCGAGAATAACCGCGACGGCTCGGAGCATAATTTTTCCTGGAACTGCGGTGTCGAGGGCCCGACCGATGATCCTGACATTCTGGCCCTGCGCCGCCGGCTCGCGAAGAATTTTATGTGCCTGCTGCTGTTTTCATCCGGCACCCCCATGCTCACTGCCGGCGATGAATTTTTGCGTACGCAGCAGGGCAACAATAACGCTTACTGTCAGGACAATGACATCAGCTGGATTGACTGGGGGCTTGCTGAAAAAAATGCTGACATGCTCGCGTTCTGCCGGAAGGCGATCGCGTTTCGCAGACGCTATCGCGTGCTGCAGCGCAGGCGTTTTTATCAGGGGCAGGATGCCTCCGGCAGCATTCCCGACATTGCCTGGTTCGGGCCTGACGGGCGCGAGCCGCAGTGGAACAGCCCGAAGCTGCGCACGCTGTGCTATCAGCTCCATGCCGCTGAGGGACCGGAAGACTGCCTGCTGTTTGTTATCCTGAATGCCGACCCCAAACCCGTCAGCGTGCTGCTGCCGCCCTGCGCCTGCGGACGCTGGCATCGCGTGGTCGACACCTCCCGGCATCATCCCGAAGATTTTCTCGATCCCGGCACGGAGCAGCCGCTGAACGATCTAGAGCGCTACCGCGCTGAAGCACGCAGCGTGGTCGTGCTGCTGGGAAAGAAATAGTGTCTGCGGACGTGCCCCATAAAACTTCCAGCGCGAGATCTCGTTCGTGGGAGATATGCTCCGTTGCCCTGCAGCTTTGATTGCTGTTGCAATCAGAGTTGCAACCGATTATGATGCAAAATCCGAACCGCTAACTTTTTCAGCAGACAGGGGCAACAGGCATGCTCGATGTTTTCAGGGTTAAAGGCTTTACCGCCTACACCGCGATGATATTCCTGAACGCCTTCACGGATCTGGGGCACAAAATCATCATCCAGAACATGGTGTTCAAGCACTACAGCGGCACGACGCAGATCGTGCTTACCGCGCTGGTGAATGCGCTGATCCTGCTGCCCTATGTCATGCTCTTTACGCCTGCGGGATTTCTCTCCGACAAGTTTCCGAAAAGCACTGTCATGCGCTTGAGCGCCGTGGCAGCGGTCATCATCACCGCATTCGTCACGCTCAGCTACTATTGCGGGTGGTTCGGCGTGGCCTTTGCCCTCACCTTTGCAATGGGCCTGCAGTCGGCGCTGTATTCGCCCGCAAAGTACGGCTATATACGCGAGCTGGCCGGGGTCGAAAACCTGTCGGCCGCCAATGCCATGGTGCAGGCCGTGACCATTGTGGCCATACTGCTCGGGATATTTATCTATTCCATCCTGTTTGAATGGCTGATCGGCACAGACCTTTCACTTCAGGCCATGATTACAGCGGTTGCACCTGTGGGATTTCTGCTGGTCGGCTGCTCGGTTGTCGAGACCGTGTTTGCCTACCGCCTTCCCAAAACGCGCGATACCGACCATGCACTGGCCTTTGACGTGAAAAAATACCGTACCGGCGTCTATCTGCGCGAAAACCTGCAGGTTGTCAGGGGCAGCCAGACGATCTGGCTCTCCATTATCGGGCTTTCAATCTTCTGGGCTGTAAACCAGGTGGTACTGGCCGTATTCGGCGCCTATCTCAAGGAGGCCGCCGGTGTGACCAGCACCGTTGTCGCGCAGGGGCTTCTGGCCGTGGGCGGCGCGGGCATCATCATCGGGTCACTCGGCGCGGGCCGGTTCTCGAAACATTTTATCGAAACCGGGCTGATACCGGCAGGCGCAGCGGGCATGACCGTGTGTCTGTTTCTGCTGCCCACGCTTGCCAATCCCGTGACCCTTGGTCTGCTGTTTTTCCTCTACGGCATTGCAGGCGGTATGTTCATCGTGCCGCTCAATGCCCTGATCCAGTTTCACGCCCGCGAAAATGATATGGGCCGGGTTCTGGCGGCCAACAACTTCATGCAGAACTGCGCCATGATCGGCTTTCTGGCGCTCACCATCCTGTTCGGCCTTGGCAGCATCGGGGCTGTGGCCCTGTTGTATCTCATGGCTGTCGTGGTACTCATCGGTGCGGTCTATACGCTTCGCAAGCTGCCCCAGTCACTCATCCGCTATCTTATATCGGTCCTTGCCGGCATGCATTACCGCCTGCAGGCGCTGGGCATCAATAATATTCCGGCAGCGGGCGGGGTTCTGCTGCTGGGAAATCACACCAGCTATCTTGATTGGGCCATGCTGCAGATGGCTTCCCCCCGCCGGCTGCGGTTTGTGATGGAGCGCAGCATCTATGAAAAGTGGTATCTGAAATGGTTTCTGGATATGTGCGGCGTTATCCCGATTTCAAAAACAGCAAGCAGGGACGCCATAAAAACCATAGAGGACCTGCTGCTGCAGGGCGAGGCCGTAGCTCTTTTTCCCGAAGGCGCACTGAGCCGCACCGGGCATCTGGGCGCATTCCTGCGCGGGTTTGAGCTGTCGGCTAAAAATACTCAGGCCGCTATCGTGCCGTTTTATATACACGGTCTGTGGGGCAGCTTTTATTCGCACGCCTCGCCGCACTACCGCAGGCTTTCGCGGCCCAGCCGCAGCCGCAGCGTTACCATCTGCTTCGGCCCAGCAATGTCCGCCGCCGCGACCGCCTCCGAGGTCAAGCGGGAGGTGTTCAAGCTTTCGATTCATGCCTGGCAGTGCTATACCGACACGCTCAAGCCCGTGGCCCTGCAGTGGCTCTCAACAGCCAAACGACTGGCCGGCAGCACGAGCATCATTGATTTCGACGGCACCGAGCTGTCGCATACGCGTGTGCTTACCGCTGTGCTGCTTTTTGCCCGCGAGATCAAGGTGCGCTGCGCTGCTGAGCAGAACATCGGCCTGCTCGTTCCCACCAGCGCCGGCGGTATTATCGTGAACCTTGCCTGCCTGCTGCGCGGCAAAACCGTGGTCAATCTCAATTACACGGCCCCGCGCGAGGCCCTGCAGCAGGCCGTGGCAAAGGCCGGGATCAAAACCATCTTCACGTCAAAACGCTTCGTGGCCAAATTGCGCGCAAAAGGCCTTGATCCGGCAGCGGCTTTTGAAAATGCACGCGTATACAATCTTGAAGACATCCGCCAGCAGATCCCGAAAGCGCGCCAGCTGCGCGTCTGGCTTGCGGCATCAGTTCTGCCTGCGTGGCTGCTGCGGCTTCTGTACGCTCCCAAAATTCAGCTTGACGATGTGGCGGCCATACTGTTCAGCAGCGGCAGCGAGGGATCTCCCAAGGGCGTCATGCTCACGCACCGCAATATCATGGGCAATATCAAGCAGACCGCCTCGGTCTTGAACCCTCAGGATGATATCATCCTGAACAGCCTGCCGCTGTTCCATGCCTTCGGTCTCACGGTCACCTCGCTTTTGCCCATGACCGAAGGCCTTCCGTGTGTGTGCCAGCCCGACCCCACCAGTGCGGCCGCCATCGGCAAGCTCGCAGCCAGACACCGCGTTACTCTGCTGTGCGCCACCTCGACATTTCTGCGCCTGTACACGCGCGATACAAAGCTTGTGCCCCTCATGTTCAAGAGCATTCGCCTGGTTGTGGCCGGCGCCGAGCGGCTGGCCCCTGACGTGCGCGCCGCTTTCAAGGCAAAGTTCGGCCTTGATGTGCATGAGGGCTACGGCACCACCGAGACCACGCCCGTGGCAAGCGTGAACCTTCCCGACGTGCTCGTGCCCGACTACTGGTTCGTGCAGCAGGGCGGCAAAGAAGGCACCGTGGGCCTGCCGCTTCCGGGCAGCACATTCAAGATTGTCGACCCCGTAACCCTTGAAGAACTGCCCCCGGGCGAGGCCGGCCTCATTCTCATCGGCGGCACGCAGATCATGAAGGGGTATCTAAATGATGAGGAGCGCACAGCTGATGCCATTGTTGAGCAGGACGGCATACGCTGGTACAAATCAGGCGACAAGGGCAAACTTGATGAAGACGGCTTTCTTACGATACTTGACCGCTATTCCCGCTTTGCCAAGATCGGGGGCGAGATGGTGAGCCTTGGCGCGGTGGAAGAGGCTGCAATCAGGGCCATTGCCGATGAAGCCGTGGAAGTCGCCGCTACCGCCGTGCCCGATGAAAAGAAGGGCGAAAAAATCGTGCTGCTTGCCGCCGGAATCCCGGAGAGCTCCGGCGTGCGCCAGAAGATCATTGACGCGGGAGTGAGCCCGCTCATGATCCCGGCCGATATTCTGGCCGTTGCGGCTATTCCCAAGCTCGGCAGCGGCAAGACGGATTTTTCTGCTGTAAAAAAACTCGCGGTGGAAATGCTGGACTAGAGCACTTCCCTAAACACCATAAATTGTATCGTCATCCCGAACCGTCTCTCTGTCATTCCGAACCCCGCAGGGCGGGGTGAGGAATCCTGGTTTTAAGATTTCTCTCCCGCCTGCGGCGGGATTCGAAATGACAAGTAGGGGCTGCGGTATTCAGGAAAATACATGCAACCTGCCCCGGCCTGCCTCCTGCCTTTCTGCGATATTGTATTGACGCCGCTGCTGTTTTTCTTTAAGCTACGGCACTGTAGACGTACGCCGTTCCTGACGTCAGGACCACAAACCCGCTGATCATCCCTTCAGGAAAGACAGCAGTTTTCTCCCGGCTCTCCCCGGCACGGTGCGGCAGACCTGAGCGATGCAGGCAGTGAACCATCCATGATCAGCGCTGAAAACATTTCCAAAGGCTACGGCCGCCAGGCCCTGTTCGACGAGGCAAGCTTCCAGATCAACCGGCGCGAGCGCATCGGGCTGGTCGGCCGCAACGGCCACGGCAAAACGACCCTTTTTCGCCTTCTGGCAGGTCTTGAGCACCCCGACTCCGGCAACATTTCAACTCCGCGCGGATACCGCATCGGCTATGTGCAGCAGCACCTGCACTTTACGCGTCCGAGCGTACTGGAGGAGGCAGCCGCCGGCCTTCCCGCAGGGCATGAGCACGAAACCTGGAAGGCGGAAAAAATCCTGGCCGGGCTCGGCTTTACTCCTGAGCAGATGCAGCGCTCTGCCCATGAGTTTTCGGGCGGCTTTCAGGTAAGATTGAACCTTGCGGCCGTCCTGGTAAATGAGCCCGATCTGCTGCTGCTTGACGAGCCCACCAACTACCTTGACATCACCACCATCCGCTGGATCGAGGGCTTTTTGCAGTCCTGGCCGCACGAGCTGCTGCTGATCACCCATGACCGCAGCTTCATGGATCGGGTCGTCACGCACACCATGGGCATTCACCGCAACCGCATTCGCAAATATCCGGGCACAACTGAAAAATATTATGCCCAGATCGCGCAGGACGAGGAAATCCATGAAAAGACCCGTCTCAACGACGAGCGCAAGCGCAAAGAGCTCGAGCTTTTCATTTCCCGCTTCCGGGCCAAGGCCCGCCTTGCAGGGCTGGTGCAGTCGCGCGTCAAGGCGCTTGAAAAGCAGGGCCGCAGCGAAAAGCTTGAAAACATTAAGACGCTTGAATTTTCCTTTCGCAGCTGCCCGTTCAATGCAAAGTTCGTCGGCAGCGCTTCCGGGATTTCATTCAGCTATGACGGTGCCAAACCGCTGGTTAGGGATTTCAATTTGACGATCGCGCGCGGGGACCGCATCTGCGTGGTCGGGCCCAACGGCCGGGGAAAAACCACGCTGTTGAAACTGCTGGCGGGTACACTTGCCCCGCAGCAGGGCAGCATTACCTGGCATCAAAACGTGCGCATGGGGTTTTTCGAACAGACCAACATTGCCTCGCTGGTGGGCACGCGCACGGTCGAGCAGGAGATCATGTCGGCTGATACGCAGGTTGAACGCCAGCTGGCACGCGACATCTGCGGGGCCATGATGTTCGAGGGCGACTTTGCCCTGAAAAAAATATCGGTTATCTCCGGCGGTGAAAAAAGCCGGGTCATGCTCGGCAAAATCCTGGCCGCACCCGTGAACCTGCTGGTGCTGGATGAGCCCACCAATCATCTCGACATGCAGTCCTGCGACGCCCTGATCGCCGCGCTTGATAATTTTGACGGCGCGGTTGTCATGGTCACACACAATGAGCTGTTTTTGCATGCCCTTGCCGAGCGCCTGGTGATATTTCAAAACAACCGCATCGATATTTTCGAGGGCCGGTACCAGGAATTTCTCGATCGTATCGGCTGGCAGGAGGAGGGCCGTGCGGGAGCGGCAGACAGCACCGGGGCTGTGCAGCCGGAGCAGAAGTTTTCTAAAAAAGAAATGCGCAAACTTCGTTCGGACATTATCAGCGAGCGCAGCCGTGTGCTCGCTCCGCTTGAAAAAAAGATCGCCGCGGCCGAGGCCGCGATCGAGGCCTGCGAGACTGAGCTCGCGCACGCAAGCGCCGCGATGCAGATCGCATCCGAGAGTGGTGAGGCCCTGCGCATTGTCGAGCTTTCAAAAGTCATCAGCCGCTGTGATGCCGACATTGACCGCCTGTTTGATGAGCTTTCCCGTGACACGGCTCAAGCCGATGACTTTAAAAAACTGTTTGACGAGCGCCTTGCCCGGCTTGAGATTGCCGGCGGTTGAGTCTGCATCTGCAATTTCCTCCGAGCTTCCATTTTTACCACTTTTTCCCTTTCGTTTCCGCTTTGATGTCAGCCGTTGACATAGCAGCAGGCCTATACTATGGTCCAGGCCTGAAAGGGGGAATAATGTATGCCTGCAAAAAAGCAGATTCAAAATGAGAAACGCACTGCAACCTATCCGGCCGCAACGCGCATGGCTGATTTGATGCTGCTGCTGTCAAAGGCGCGGGTGTCGATGCCGCTTGAAGATGTCTGCAATGAGCTGTGCGTGTCCGAACGCACGGCCAGGCGCTACAAGAAGGCGCTTGACGACTACTTCCGCGACAAGCTGGGCTACGATCGCGATACGCCGTTCACGCTCATTGAGATCATACGCAGTGATGCGTCCGAGCGTTGGGCACTGAGACTGCCTGAAGAGGAGCGGCCCGATTCTTTCCAGCGCGTGCTCTCAGTCTATGTTGCCATGCTTCTTTTAAAATCGCTTGAATCAACCGTGCTGCAGGAAGGCCTGCATGAGCTGTGGCAGCATGCTTCCGGCACCATGAAGCCTGCCGACAAACATATGCTCGCCAACATCGACCGCAAGTTCCGCTGCACGGGGTTCGGCCGCAAAAGCTACTGTGCCAGCAACCGGGTGCTTGAGGATATTGTCACCTGCCTCATTCACCAGCGCAAGCTCCAGATCGAACACCGTGAACCAGCGAAAGGAAAGATTCGCCACCGCATCATTCATCCCTACACGCTGCTGCTGCACCGCGATTCCCTGTATGTGCATGCATGGGATGAAAGCCGCTCGGCTGTGCGCACCTACCTGATAGACCGCATACAATCAACCCTGTGCCGGGATGAATCGTTTCGCTACCCGGCCGGCTATAATCCGGACGGCCTGACCAACGGCTCATTCGGCATCTTTCAATCCGGGGAAGAAAAAACCATGCATCTACGCCTGCGCTGCCAAACCTGCCTGAAGGAATATCTGACCAGCCGTTTTTGGAATGCAACCCAGCGCTTCATTGATGAAAAAGGCGGCACGTTCATCATGGAAGTGCACCTGACAAACCTCGAGGAGTTCATTCCCTGGGTGCTGCAGTTCGGCTCTGATGTCGAGGTCTTAGAGCCGCCGCAGGCTCGCGCGGCAGTGGGGGAACGCTTGCGCGATGCCGCAAATCTCTACAAGGGTTAAGCACGGATAATCCGAAAACGCTTGTCATGCGTGTATAAATACGTTAAGTTTTTTGCAAACCACATCAGAGGCAGCTGCACGTTTGAAATCGGAGAGCATGATACCAGCGCCGTGAGGGCCATACAATGTACCGGCGGTACATAGCCTGAAAGAAGCACAATACCGTACGATATTTTTGAAGAAAGGGCTCAAAAATGAATACCATTAAACAGGATGTAATAGAGATGATACGCGGCCTGCCCGATGAGGCGGACTACGACGAAATTATGGCTGAAATTTATTTCAGGCAAAAAGTCGATAAAAGTCTGAAACAGATTGATCAGGGTAAGACCATAAGCCACCAGGAGGCACGGGAGAGAATCTCCAAATGGCTACAATAAAACAAGCTCGCGGGGGCAGGCAGTTGCGGTATTCCCGGATTTCAAAAATGGTGATGTGTTATGGCCAATAAGAAAGGTTCGGCTGTGGCAATCCGTGAAGAAGCACTGCGGGGGTTGATCTGCAGCGTGCGCGGGGTACAGGTCATGCTGGATCGGGATTTGGCACAGCTGTATCAAGTCGAAACACGGGCGCTTAAGCAGGCGGTTAAACGCAACCGCAGCCGTTTCCCTCAGGATTTCATGTTTGTGCTGAACGCATCCGAGGTTGAGATGCTGGTATCACAATCCGTGATACCTTCGAAAGGGGTTCTCGGTGGTGCCATGCCGTTCGCTTTTACCGAGCATGGTGTCGCTGCGCTTTCTTCTGTTTTGAACAGCGACCGGGCCATCGAGATCAATATCGCAATTATGCGGGCCTTTATCGCAATGCGCAGGTTACTGGTTGCCAACGGCGGTCTCTTTGAACGCATGGATTCGCTGGAGAAACGCCAGATTGTTCACGAATGCAGGACAACCGAGCGGTTTGACAGAGTTTTTGAAGCCCTTGAACAGAAAAGCCTGATGCCGTCGCAGGGCATCTTTTTCGACGGCCAGGTATTCGACGCCTATGTGTTTATGAATGGTTTGCTGCGGAAGGCGAAAAAATCGATAGTTTTGATCGACAACTATGTGGATGACAGCGTACTGCAGCAGCTTGATAAACGCGGCAGCGGGGTCAGCGCAATTATTCTAACCAAGGCTATCAGTGCTGCGCTTGCACTGGATCTGAAAAAACATAATGCTCAATACCCGCCCATTGTTATTCAGGCATTTGCCGACAGTCATGACAGGTTTCTGATTCTGGATGGCACAACGGTCTATCATCTCGGTGCCTCACTGAAGGACCTGGGCAGGAAGTGGTTTGCCTTTTCGAAGATGGCAAGTGCGGGATTGCAAATCATGAAACGAGTGCAGGAGGTGCTGGAGAGTCATTCGCAGGCCGGACCAAGCATGTCCTGAGCAAAGTCGAAGGGCGCAGCGTGTCCGGCAAGGATTCACAGCAATACAATGTAGCCGTAGGGGCAATCCCCCGTGGTTGCCCGTTCGTTAAATTTTTTCGTACCCCTTGCCGCCAAAGAATGGGTACCCACAAGAGCGTAGCGGTCAAGGCTGGATGCCTTGACTCAATGCGCCCCGGATTCCCTCGCCGGGTACATGTTCAAGGGGTCGGCTGTAGTGGCGAAAAATCTTTCGCCGCTACCTGGGCAGGCACAGGGGCCAGCCCCTACGCTGCGAAACGATGGGGTTAAAAATCAAAAGCAAGGAACCTGAAGACCAGAGTAGTCAGAGCAACATAGAGCAGAGGTAGGGGCAACCCCCTGTGGTTGCCCGGTTATTCAAGTTTCCCTGCGTCTCAGCGTCTCCGCGGGAGAAAATATTTGCTGTAATGAAATCGGAGATTTTTGCGCCATGGCTATCGTGAGAACAATCAAGTGCAGCTCCTGCGGCTTCACGCTTCTGCAGGGCACGGGAACCGCCCTGTACGTAAAAAAGAAACCAGGCTTTTTGAGAAAACTCTTCGGTCTGGGCGATCGCAAAACCATCCTGCCCGATACTGTGGCAGGCAAATCACCAGCCATACAGGAGCTTGTTGAACAGGAACGCCTGGGCAGTCATATACCTCCGGCAAAGCCGGAGGCTTGAAACATGTGAACCGCTCAAAGCGGATTGATAAACCTTGAGCCACCCAAGGTGGCTTTAATCAAACAGTTTTAATTGGTCGAGCCGCTTGTCTGCGCTCTCCTGGTGCCGTATGTATGCCCTGACTTCCTCATCATCTCTTCCACATGTGGACACAAAGTACCCGCGCGACCAGAAACTCTCTCC
>VGSH01000068.1 GCA_016875025.1 Deltaproteobacteria bacterium | reverse complement strand
TAAAATATGAAGCCGCCGGTATCGATCATGAAATTGAAGCTTTAAAGCATGACAAGGAATCCCTTGCACGCCTGTTCGAGTATATGGCAAACAAGCGCATCTTCACGGCCGGGGACTACAAGTATATGTATGAGCGCGGCGCTGTTTCACGGGAAAAACTGCAGAAGCTCGTCAACTTCGGCATGATCGACGGCAAGGGCCTTGAATTTCTGGCAACCCGCGGCATCATCACCCTTGATGAATTCCAGGCCGTGCTTGACAACCAAATGCTGTCTGAAAAAGACATGAAGCCCCTGGTCGACATGGGCCTCGCGAAGAAAAATGCTGACGGCATCTATGAGCTGCAGCGCGAGTATATAAAAATCAAGGAGAAATAACGGCTGAACCACAAGATTTACCTGAGCACTAAGGAGAGTTGCTATGGCAGAGATGGCTGAAGAAAGATACATTACTCCTCTTGCGAAATGGTCGCGGGTGCTTGAGATTTTCATCCCCGGCTACATGTTCGGCAAGGCCTGGGGTATTGCCAATGCGCAGACGGTTGAGCTCTACCGGGTCATCTTCCCGGAATTTCTCATCAACATGGCCGAAGGCATGAAACGATGGCTTATTCAGACCGACAGTGCGGCCCTTGAGCGCCTGTTTTCAACCTGCTCGGGTGCGCTTGTGGGCTTTCTGGTTATCCTGATTCTGGGAGCGGTCATGCACTTCGTTCTTGGCGACCGCAAGTATATCGACTCGCTGCGCTTCACCTCTATCACTCTGATCCCTCTTGCGGTCATGAACGGGACGCTTTCACATTTGACCAATACGCTGCTTGAGACCCTGGGCGGCGGCGAAACGATCGAGGCGCTCACCAAAAGCGCGGTTGATTCACCTCGCGGCCAGATTCAGATGTTTTGCGTGTTCTACATGCTGGCCCTGTGGATGATGGGCAAAAGGACCGGCGTAGTCGGCAAGCGGCGCTGGTTCGTGCTTCTGGCTGGTGTCGGGTTTCTGGCCGTGTATTTTGCGCTGGGGCTCGGAATAACCGCGAACGAGGCGGCCGAAGTTCTGCCCAAACTGATGGCCGCGCACGGTCAACACTAACGGAGGTGATACGCCATGATGCTTTCTAAAGAAAAATTTATAACGATAAATAAATGGGCGCTGTTTGCAGCTATTTTTCTGTATCTGATCGGCGTTTTCACTCCGCTGAAATACCTGCAGCCGGGACTGCTCTTTACCTTTTTCGCAGGCTTTCTGTGCCTGTTCCACAAGGACTACTTCGCTCCGAAACCGCGCATGGCGGGCCACCTGTGGATGCTGCCTGTTCTGGTAACGGTTTTCACAGCTGCAGCGCCGCTGACATCAGGCAGCGGCAACCCGCTGCTGTTCTTGCTCTCTCTTCTTACCTGCCTGGTGCCGTGCATTATGCTGCTGACCGCATCATCGGAGGAAAAAGCCCCGCGCAAGCCCCGCCTGAAGGTCGTCGTGTTGAGAACGGTCGTGCAGAGCGCAATCTTCATGCTCTGGGCGTCGGTCACATCCTACTGCTTTATCAAGGGCACCCGGCCCGACATGTTTTTCTGGGCCATGTTTCACGTAGGCACCGTAGCGCTTTTCCCGGTATTCTTCAGCCGCGTGCTGTGCGGCTGGCTGTGCCCCAATGCAACCATGCAGGATGCGCTGTTCAAAAACATGACCTACAAACGGCCGATTGAAAATCTGCCCCGGGCCATCGACGCTCAAAGCAGCACGGCCTGCATGAACATCAGCGGCAAGGTAGACGCACGCGCACCGCTGTTTCCGGCAACGCTGCTTCTGTCCTGGTTCCCCATGTTCTTTGCCGAAACCGTCTGGGATCTGACCGGCGTTGCCTGGTACCCGATCGCCTTCATGTACGGCCTGATCGTTCTCTCGCTCGTATTTAAATGGCGCAAGATGTGCACGCATTTCTGCTGGCTGTCATCCTATCGCGGGATCAACTGCCATAACAGCCTGTGGCGCATCCGCTACAACCGCTCACAGTGCAAAAACTGCAAGGTCTGCCAGGCAGAGAAGGCCTGCCCGTTCTACATTGATATCCGCAATCAGGACAATGAGATGCCGGCGACCTGCTGCCTGTGTTTCAGCTGCATGGAGGCCTGTCCGTTTGAAGGCGTTATCACCTACACGCGCAATCCGGCTGAAAAGGCGCGCCTGAAGCTGGAGGCCAAAACCGGCATACCTGATGCGCAGCCCGCGGCCCCTGAGGCTCCCAAGGCCGCCTGACGCTTATATAAAGTTACGCTGCAAATGATGTATACTTGCAGGGAATCGGACGCAACCGATTCCCTGCAATTTTTTTAAAGAGCTCCGCGATGCCACTTCTCGATATGAAAAACATCCGCCTGAGCTTTGGCGGGCCGCTGCTGCTTGACAATGCAACCCTTGTCATCGATCCCGGTGAGCGCATCTGCCTGCTGGGGCGCAACGGCGAAGGCAAATCAAGCCTGATTAAAATCATACACGGCACACTGAGCCCTGACTGCGGCGAGATAGTCCGGCAACAGGGCCTGCGCATCGGCATGCTTGAGCAGGAAGTACCGGGCGGTATGCCCGGTACGGTTTTTGACGTTGTGGCCGGCGGTATTGAAGGCCCTGGCGCGCTCGTTGCCGAATATCATGCCGTGAGCATGCGCATGCAGACCGATCATGCAGCGAGCCTTACCCGGCGTCTGGGCGAGCTTCAGCATCAGCTTGAGATTGAAGGCGGCTGGCAGATAGAGCAGAAAATAGCCGCTGTGCTATCGCGGCTTGCCCTGCCCGCCGATGCACCGTTCGCGACCCTGTCTGCCGGGCTCAAGCGCCGCACCCTGCTTGGCCGCAGCCTTGCAGGGCAGCCGGATATGCTGCTGCTTGATGAGCCCACCAACCATCTTGATATCGAGTCAATCGACTGGATGGAAGACTTTCTGCTGAAATTTGAAGGCAGCATACTCTTCGTTACCCACGACCGCATGTTTCTGCGCCGCCTTGCCACACGCATTGTCGAACTTGACCGGGGCAGGCTCACGAGCATGCCCGGTGATTACGCTGCCTATGAAAAACGCAAACAGGCCGAGCTTGCTGCTGAAGAAACGCAGCAGCAGGCTTTCGATAAAAAGCTTGCCCGGGAAGAGGCCTGGATCAGGCAGGGCGTAAAAGCCCGGCGCACCCGCAATGAGGGCCGCGTGCGTGAGCTCGAGCAGCTGCGCAGCCGGCGCCGCGAGCGCAGGCTCATACCCGGCATGGTGCAGATGAGCGCCGACGATGCCGGGCTCAGCGGCAGGATCGTGTGCGAGGTCACCGGCGCAACCTTCGGCTACACTGAAAAACCGGTTATCAAAAATTTTTCCGCCACTATTCTCCGGGGCGACCGCATCGGCATTATCGGCCCGAACGGCGCAGGCAAAACAACGCTCATCCGCCTGCTGCTGGGCGATGTGCAGCCCCAATCAGGCACGGTACGCCTGGGTACCAATCTTGAGATCGCCTATTTTGACCAGCTGCGCGGACAGCTCGATGATCGGAAAACCGTTTTCGACAATGTCGCCGACGGTAATCACATGGTAACCATTGACGGCAAGAGCCGCCACGTCTACGGGTATCTGCAGGATTTTCTTTTTGCGCCTGAGCGGGCCCGCAGCCCGGTTGCCAGCCTCTCGGGCGGCGAGCGCAACCGGCTGCTTCTTGCCAAACTGTTCACGCGACCCTCGAATCTGCTCGTGCTGGATGAGCCTACCAATGACCTTGATGTGGAAACCCTTGAACTGCTGGAAGAACTGCTCTTGAAGTATGCGGGCACGGTGCTGCTTGTCAGTCATGACCGTGCATTTCTCAACAATGTCGTCACCAGCACGATTGTATGTGAAGGCGATGGGCGGCTGTCCGAGTGTGTCGGCGGCTATGATGACTGGCTGCGCCAGCGCGTGCAGCCGGAGCAGGACACGCCAAGGCAGAAGTCCGCTGCCCGGCCACAGCGTGAAAAACAGCACCTAAAGCGCAAGCTCACCTTTAAGCAGCAGCGCGAGATTGAGCAGTTGCCTGCACGCATCGAGCAGCTTGAGGCTGAGCACCAATCACTCTATGAGCGCCTGTCTGACCCTGAGCTCTACCGGCAGGACGGCGCAGCCGTGACGCATATCAAGGCCCGCTATCAAGACATCGAGCGCGAGATGGCGCTGTTGTATGAGCGCTGGCAGGAACTGGAAGAAATCAACGGCTGAGTTTCACGGCGCGTTCGGTCAGAAGGGAAATCGTTCGGAGACGTCAACGGTTTTCCGCACACCTAACGACATACTCCGAACTGACCGGGCAGCGGGACTTCACGCCTGGCGGGCAAGAATTGCCGCGCGCAGCCGCGCATGTTGTTCTGCAGCGGCTGCCGGTGTCGCCGCGCATGTGCCGAGGTAAAATTTAACCTTCGGCTCCGTGCCGGACGGGCGCACGGCGAACCAGGAACCGTCGGCCAGCGAGTAATGCAGAACCCGCGACTGGGGAAGTTCCAGCCTGAATTTCCGCATGGGCGTATAATCCCAGCCAATGCGCCGGTCATAGTCGCGTTTCTCAACTATCATACTTCCGGCAAATGTCGCGGGCAGCCGGTCGAAGGCAGCAACGTAGCGGTCGGCTTCGGCGATATCGCTCAGCTCAACGCTCAGCAGGTCCTCGGCATGATAGCCGTGCCGCCGGTGCAAATCCTCGAGCACGTCAAGCAGAGTTATGTCGCGTTCTTTATACCAGGCCGCCATTTCAGCGATTAAAAACGAGGCTATCACCGCGTCCTTGTCGCGCACGAAGGTGCCCGTGAGATAGCCGCAGCTCTCCTCATAGCCGAACACGAATGCAGGGGTGCCCTCCTTCTCAAACTGCCCGATCTTCTCGCCGATGAACTTAAACCCGGTCAGGGTTTCAACCGTGCGCACGCCGTATGATTCAGCCACGCGGCGGCCGAGATGGCCGGTAACAATCGTTGTCACCACAACCGGATCAGGCGGCATTGCATCTTTCGCGCTCAGGCGGCTGCAGATATATTCGATCAGCAGGGCGCCGACCTGATTGCCGCTCAGCAGCTGAAAGCTTCCGTCGGGGGCCTGCACAGCCGTGCCGACCCGGTCGCCGTCAGGATCGGTTGCCAGCACAATATCGGCTTCCAGCCTGCCGGCCAGCTCAAGCGCCATGTCAAGCGCGGCCGGGTCCTCAGGGTTGGGAACCCGCACGGTGCTGAATTCCGGATCCGGATCAGCCTGCCCGGGAACCACTGTCACAACCCGGCCGCTGGCGGAAAGCAGCTGCGCCACATGCACCGAGCCGGTGCCGTGCAGGGGCGTATACACCACGCTCAGGCGCGCCTTTGGACTGGTAAGCGACAGGCCCCGGACTTTTTCAAGATAGCCTCTGTCAAGCTCAGCACTGATCAGTTCCAGCAGGCCGGCCCTGACAGCTTCATCACGGCTGATAATTTTTACAGAATCGAAGAAATCAAGCGGCGCGATCGCCGCGATCAGCTCATCAACCAGAGGGCTGACCACCTGGCCGCCGTCAGGGCCGTAGACCTTGTATCCGTTATAGTCCCGGGGATTATGGCTGGCCGTAATAACAATGCCCGCATCGCAGCCCAGCTCGCGCACGGCATAGGACAGCACCGGCGTGGGCCTGATGTCACTGAACAAGAAGGCTTTAACCCCGTTTGCCGCAAGCACCAGAGCGGCTTGCCCGGCGAATTCGGCTGAAAATCTGCGCGTGTCATAGGCGATGGCAACCCGCCGGACCCGGCCACTGCGCTCAAAAGCAGGCTGTGCCGCAAGATAGTGTGCCAGACCCTGCGTAACACGGCCGATTGTATGGCAGTTGATACGGTTTGTTCCGGGGCCGATCAGGCCCCGCATACCGCCGGTGCCGAAAACAAGCTCGCCGCCGAAATGCTCCTCGATGGCAGCCGGGTCATCGGCCATAGCCCCGATCTCCCGGCGCAGTCCCGGGTCAAGCCGCGGATGCCCCAGCCACTGTCTGCAGCGCTCACTCGCTGCGGCCGTAGTCGTCTTCATAGCGTATGATATCATCCTCACCGAGATACTCGCCGTTTTGGACCTCTATAACCGTCAGGGGCTCGGCGCCCCTGTTTTCCATGCGATGGCGCGCGCCCAGCGGGATCGTGACATGCTCTCCTGCTTGCACAACGATCTGCCGTCCGTCAACAGTGACCAGCGCTTCGCCCGCTGCCACCACCCAGTTTTCGCTGCGGAAACGGTGGCTTTGCAGGCTGAGCCGGGCGCCCGGGTTAACATCGATGCGCTTGACCTGAAAGTGCTCACCCATTTCAAGGCAGGTGTAGCTGCCCCACGGACGGTAGACGGTGCGATGCTCGCAAGCCTCGGGCGCGCCTTCGGCCGTGAGTTGATCGACTATTTTTTTAACGTCCTGCGTGCGGCTGCGCTCACACACCAGCAGCGCATCGGCTGTATCAATGATGATCATGTCCTTCAGGCCGACCGCGGCCACCAGGCGAGCATCCGATCGGATCAGCGTGCCCTGTGTGTCCACGGCGCACACCCTGCCGGAAAAGCTGTTGGCGCGCTCATCCTGATCGGCTGCCTGATAACAGGCCTCCCAGCTGCCCAGATCGCTCCAGCCGATTTCGGCCGGCAGCACCGCTACCCCGGAGGCTTTCTCAAGGATACCATAATCGATTGAAATCGATGCCAGGCTGCGGTAGGTATCCCGGCATGCGGCAGCATCGGCTGCGTCAAGGCGGCTGAGCGCGGCATGCAGGTCCGGCAGATGGAGGCGGTACTGCTCGATCAAGGCGCCGACCCTGAACACGAACATGCCGCTGTTCCAGAAATAGCCCCCGTCGGCAAGATAGCGCCGGGCTGTTGCGATATCGGGCTTTTCAACGAACTCCTCCACAGTGCGCAGCTCATCATCAAGCAGGCGCCCGCTTCTGATATACCCGTAGCCGGTCTCAGGCCCGGTCGGACGGATGCCGAAGGTGACCAGTCCGCAGGAGTGCGCGGCTGTCTCGGCACGGCCCAGCAGGGCGGCAAAGCCGGCGCTGTCGGCGATCAGGTGGTCTGAGGGCAGAACCGCCATAACAGCATCAGGCCCTGCCTCGCGCACTATCTGCCAGGCGGCCAGTCCGATTGCGGGCGCGGTGTTGCGGGCCTCGGGCTCTGCAAGCACGCGCGCGCGCTGCAGGCCCAGGAGCGCAAGCTGCCGCCTGATTTCAGCAGCCTGATCAACATGCGTGACGATCATGATGCGCTCTTCGGCAACAGCGACGAGAACCCGCTCAACGGTTGCCTGAAAAAGCGTCGGGCCTTCCCGGGGCAGGCTTAAAAACTGCTTCGGAAACAGTGCCCGGCTCACAGGCCACAGGCGCGTGCCCGAGCCCCCTGCTAAAATGACGGCGTACATACTGTGTGTGTTCCCCGTTTCGTGCACCGAAATAATTTATTTACACGCTCACGCTGACTCCTGCTCCATGCAGAAGTGCCCCGCGCTGCTTCAGTATAGCAAGGGGTTTACCAAAAATCAGCAACTTAATCAAATGCCCTGTACTCGTGACCGGCGCGACCTTTCCGGCACAGCAGCAGCGGCTGACGATTTATTGCCTATTCGTCGCCAGTGGGATAGAAACCGGAAAAGGTGTTGAAATCGAATGACGCACTGGCGAATGCAATGCCGTTACCGAGAGCACTTTTGATGCGGGTTGTTACACCGCACTACTCATAGCGCAGGGCGTCGATGGGGTTGAGAAGGGATGCCTTGTGCGCCGGGTAGTAGCCGAAGAAAATGCCGACCGCGGCGGAAAAGCCGAAGCTGAGCGCGATGCCGGCCGCCGACACATGCACCGGCAATCCGGCTGCCATGCACAACCCGATTGAGCCGGCCTGGCCCAGCACAATGCCGATAAGCCCGCCGATCAGCGACAGGGTCATGGCCTCCATGATGAACTGCAGCCGGATATCCCAGGTCTTTGCGCCTACGGCAATGCGGATGCCGATTTCGCGCGTGCGCTCGGTGACCGATACCAGCATGATATTCATGATGCCGATCCCGCCCACCAGCAGGGAAATGGAAGCGATCGCGCCCAAAAGTATCGTCATGATATTGGCAAGCGTAATGGCGATCTGCATCATCTGGGTCAGGTTGCGCACGGTGAAGTCATCGGTCTGCCCGGGCCCGATGCGGTGGCGGTGCCGCAGAAGCGCGACTATCTCCTGCTCGGCCTGATCGAGCGCGTGCAGCCCGGTCGCCTTGACCATCACGAAGCGCACCATACCCGGCAGGGTGCCGCCGAACAGCTTGCGCTGCGCGGTCGTGATCGGCACGTAGACAACATCATCCTGATCCTGGCCGGTCATGCTCTGGCCCTTGGGTTTCAGCACCCCCAGAACCCTGAAGGGCACATGTTTTATCCGTACGATCCTGCCGACAGGATCAATGGCGCCGAACAGCTCATCGGCGACCGTCATGCCCAGCAGGCAGACCTTGGCGGAATAGCGCTCATCCTGCGGCGTGAAGGCCCGTCCGTGCAGCATCTCCCAGGCATTGATGTGCAGAACACTCGCGGTGGTTCCGATGATACCGGTCGACCAGTTGCGGTTGCCGTATACGATCTGGGCTGAGCCGCTGTGCATCGGGGCCGCATCAAGGACTGAGGGGCACTCCCTGAGCATGGCTTCAACGTCCTCAAGCGATATGGTCGGGTCCGTGCCGGTCCCCATGCGCGCACCCCCGGAGGAGGTCGAGCCCGAGAACACGATCAGCAGGTTAGAGCCCATGGAATTGATTTCATCGGCAATGCGCTGCCGGGCTGCCGCCCCGATGGACAGCATGGCGATGACCGCGGCAACGCCGATAATGATGCCGAGCATGGTAAGGCTGGAGCGCATTTTATTGGCGCGCAGAGCCCGCAGGGCGATGGTAAGCGTGGAGGCCGGGCTGATCATGGCGCAAGCTCCGCGTCGCTCACAATGCGGCCGTCGCGAAATTTAATCAGCCGGCGGCCGTACTGCGCGATTTCGCGCTCATGGGTGACCACGATGACCGTAATGCCGGCCTCGCGGTTCAGGCGCACGAACAGGTTCATGATCTCGATGCCGGTAGCGCTGTCAAGATTGCCGGTCGGCTCATCGGCGAGGATAACGGGAGCCTGATTGACGATTGCGCGGGCAATGGTAACGCGCTGCTGCTGGCCGCCGGAGAGCTGATTGGGGTGATGATGCTCGCGGTCGGCCAGGCCTACGGTTGCCAGGGCCTCGCGGGCCCGGCTGTAGCGCTCCTCGGCCCGGGAACCGCTGTAGAGCAGGGGCAAGGCTACGTTTTCAAGCGCCGAGGTGCGCGCCAGCAGATTGAACCCCTGAAATACGAAGCCGATGGTGCGGTTGCGGATACGGGCCAGCTCATCGCGCCCGAGGCGGCCCACGTCCTGGCCGTCGAGCCGGTATGAGCCTGCGCTGGGCGTGTCCAGGCATCCGATAATATTCATCAGGGTTGACTTGCCCGAACCCGACGGCCCCATGACCGAGACAAACTCGCCCCGCGCTATGGTAAGGGATACATCATCAAGCGCGCGGATGCGGTTGTCACCCATCGCGTACTCTTTAGACACAGTGCGCAGATTGATCAGATGCGAAGTGGCGTCAACGGGAGCGGTCATCGTTTGCGCTGCTGTCCGGTAATAACGTCCTGACCGGGTTCAAGCTCGCCATCGAGCAGTTCGCTGTAACTGTAATCGCTGATGCCGGTGGTGACGGCAATTCTGCGCGGGGCTTTGCGGCCCGGAACCCAGACGGCGCTGCCTTCGTAGGGCGGCTCATCGTCGGGCCGGAAACGAAGCGCCGCATCCGGCACGCACACGACCCCTTCCCTGCGGTCGATGATAATCTCTACATTGGCGGTCATGCCCGGTTTGAGCTTCAAATCATTGTTGTCAACGTCGATCAGCACGTCATAGGTCACGACATTCTGCGTAATCTGGGGGTCATTGCGGATCTGCAGCACCCGGGCTTCAAACATATCGCCGGGATAGGCGTCAACGCTGAAGCGCACCTGCTGGCCGACCTTGACGCGGCCGATATCGGCCTCATCGACGCTGGTGTTGATACGCATGCGCGTGAGGTCCTCGGCCACGACAAACAGCACCGGCGTCTGGAACGCGGCCGCGACCGTCTGGCCGAGGTCGACCCGGCGGGCGATCACAATGCCGTCGATCGGACAGTATATCCGCGTGTAGCTCAGGTTGGTCTCCGCCAGATCAAAGGCAGCCTGTGCCTGCACCACCTGCGCGCGCGCAACCCCGACCTGGGCCTCGGCAACCGCGTGGCGGGTATCGGCGGTGTCAAGCTCACTCTGGCCGACAACGCTCTCGGCCTGCAGACGGCGCATGCGCTCAAGATTGCGCCGGGCGTCCGTGCGGTCGGCCTCGGCCTGTTCAAGCGCGGCCTGCGCTGCCAGAAGATTGGCCCGGGCCTGCCCGAGCTGGGCAGTAAACGCGGCCGGATCAATTTCAGCTATCAGCTGGCCTTTTTTTACCGGGGTATTATAGTCGGCATGCAGGGCTGAAATGCGGCCCGAGACCTGCGTTCCGACCGAGACGGTCGTGACCGGGTTGATGGTGCCGGTCGCCGTGCAGATGGAGGTGATGTCGCGCTTTTCAACCGGCACGGTTATATATTCATCATCATCGCTGCCGCACCCTGCGCACAGCAGCAGCGCCGGCAGGATGATCCGTATCATGGTTTTCATGCGTCGTTCCCGTTCGCGAAATCAGTGATTACAGTTTCCTGGCCATAGCACGCGGCAATCGCCATGCGCCGTCCCATGCCGAAAGCCTTGCTGGTGACCTTGAGGCCCGGCGCGGCCTGACGGCGCTTGTATTCATTGCGGTCAACCGCCCCGATAACCCAGCGCACGGTTTGAGGATCAAACCCCATGGACAGCAGCTCGCTCAGGCTGCAGGCCCGGTCGATATAACCCTCAAGGATGCGGTCAAGCACATCATAGGGCGGCAGACTGTCCTGATCGGTCTGATCCGGGCGCAGCTCGGCCGAGGGCGCTTTGGTCAGAATGCTCTCCGGGATGATCTCCCGATCCCGGTTGATATACCGGGCCAGGGCGTACACCATGGTTTTGGGCACATCGCAAATCACGGCCAGGCCGCCGCACATATCGCCGTACAGCGTGCAGTAGCCGACCGCCATTTCGCTTTTATTCCCGGTGGTGAGCAGCAGATGTCCGAACTTGTTTGACAGGCTCATCAGGAGTGTGCCGCGGATGCGCGCCTGTATGTTTTCCTCGGTGGTGTCCGGCGCGCTGTGCGCGAACTCCGGCGCAAGCGTTGCGATGAAAGAGTCATACACGGGCATGATCGGAATGGTTGTATGCCTGACCCCGAGGTTGTGTGCCAGCGCCACGGAATCGTCAATGCTGCCCGTCGAGGAATAGCGGCTCGGCATCAAAACAGCCAGCACGTTTTCCGGGCCGAGCGCGGCCGCTGCAAGGCAGCAGACCAGGGCCGAGTCAATACCGCCTGAAAGACCGAGCAGCACGCGCTCAAAGCCGCATTTGCGCACATAGTCGCCAAGGCCCAGCACGAGCGCGTCGTGCACATCGGCCACGCCTTCGCGGGGGCTGAAGACATCCGCGCTGCCCGCGCTGTGTGCGTTGATCTCCAGAGTCAGCTCCTGTTCGCAAAACGCATCGAGCACCGCAACCGGCTCGGCGTTGACGCCCATGCAGGCGCTGCGTCCGTCAAACACCAGTTCATCGTTGCCGCCCACCTGATTGACCATGATAGCGGGCACCCGGTACGTGCGCGCATGCGCGCGCAGAATGCCCAGGCGCTGCCCCTCTTTGCCGGCCTGATACGGCGAGGCCGAGAGGTTGATCAGCAGCGTGGCCCCTTGGGCCGCAAGGCGCGCGACCGGGTCAAGGCTGTAGGCGCGGCCCCGGTGCAGCTCCGGATCGGTCCAGGAATCCTCGCAGATAACAATGCCAAGGCGCTCGCCCCTGAACGCAACCGTGGCAACCGCTTCGGCCGGGTCGAAATAACGGGCCTCATCAAATACATCATAATTGGGCAGCAGCGATTTGTGCTGTGTGAACACAAGGCGCCCGGCGTGGAACAGCAGGGCCGCGTTGTGAAGCCCGCGGCCGGTCACGCGGCCGGAACGCACGGGCGCGCCGATCAGCATGCCCGTTTCAGAAAAACCGGTTGAGGCCTGCCTGATCTGCTCCAGGGCCGCTTCAATCCGGCCGAGAAAATCCGGGCGCTCAAGCAGATCGCGGGCCGGATAGCCTGACAGGAACAGCTCGGAGAATACAACCAGATCGCTGCCGGCCTGTGCCGCGCGCCGGAAGGCTTCAAGCGCCTTGTGAAGATTGCCCCGGATATCGCCGATCGTGGGGTTGAGCTGCGCCAGCGTGATCTTCATGTGCCGTTCCTGTCCTTATTACATGCTCTTGAGAAACTGTTTTTCAATAATATCGTCACTGCGCACCACGGTGCGGTACCACGCAAGCCGCAGGGCGGCCTTTTCATCCTCCGACAGGTGCCAGTCAGGGCCGCAAGAACGCAGCCGCTCGCTCATGTGCATCAGCACGATGCCGACACTGACCGAGATATTGTAGCTTTGCGTGAAGCCGTACATGGGCAGGCTCACGCACGCATCAGCCCCGTCAATGGCCGCAGCGCTCAGGCCCTGCTCTTCGTTGCCGAACACGAATGCGCATTTGTGCTCGAGGCTGATCTCATCGAGTGTGCAGCTCGCCGGGCCCGGCGCGGTCGCGATGATGCGGTAGCCCTGAGCGCGCAACGCAGCGTAGCAGGCTCGCGTATTGTCTGCGCCGCTCTCGCGATAGCGCTTCAGGGTCGTCCACTGGCACGAGCCGAGCGTCACCTTTGCGTCAAGCGAAAACGGGCTGTGGTTCTCGATGATGTGCACATCCTGAATACCCAGCGCGTCGCAGGTGCGGATGGTTGCACTTGCATTCTGTGATTTGTAAATATCTTCAAGCACAAGCGTGAGATAGCGCGTGCGGTTTTCAAGAACCGCGTCCAGGCGCGCGATGCGCTCAGGGCTCAGAAAGCGCTCAAGGTGAGCGGTCAAAGCGGCGGCGGTTGTGCTGTCCATAATCACCGTTGCGGCCTGCGCTTTTTTATCTGCTTCAGGAATTTACAGCTCTTGCGCTCACAGGCCGAAATCTGAAAATACTATTGCACAAAACAGCGATTAATTCTATCATAACCCGCAACACCGCGCCTGTAGTTCAATTGGATAGAGCGTCAGACTTCGGATCTGAATGGTGGGGGTTCGAGTCCCTCCAGGCGCGCCAGTTTTAACCCCCGCAGCAGGATCGCTTGCCCACCCAGCAGACTGGCGGATGGTCTCACCGGTATCTTCAGGCAGAAGATATCAACAACCTTCACACCGACGGGCTGTATTCATTTTCTGTTTGCCTCCGCCACATGGTCCCGGAAGGCGACGTATCGGATCATTTCGCTCATGTCGAAAACGATGTGCGGCTTCGTGAGGTATTCTCCCGAGGTGGCGAAGGACGCTGGTAAGCCGGTCATGGCCACAGAACCATCAGCGTTGAAATGGCGATGGAAATCCTCATCGTCCAGCGCTTCCGGAGGATAGTATTGAACGCAGAACTGCATGGTCATGTCGTGATACAGCAGGGGTGCGTTGATGAATGTCTGCTTTTGACATTGCTCGCAGTCGAACCGGTTGATCTCGGCAGCATACAGCCTGGCCTTCAGCTCAGGGTCCTGGGTGACGTTAAGTGAAGCCCATACCATCGTCTCCTGCGTGTGGCCGCAGTAGGGGCACTGAAGGCTGTATGGCGTCATTTTCGACATGTCATCTCCTGTAAAAGCAAACGTTATCGCTAAGGGGATTTTCAAACCCGCAGGGTTTGAAAAGTACCCTTCAGCGAATGGTTCGGCTACCTGTGTGTGCGATAACCAACCGTGTAGCCCCATCGGTAGTCCCTCCACTGTCTGTCTGTCCATCCTTTGAACTTCCCATGACTTTCAAGCCAACTGTATGGTTGATGAGAATAATTATTCACCTCGGTATCTTTGTAGGCGTATACCGTTCCGTCTTGCACCCCAGCACGGTATTCTCTGCTATCCATGTCGACCGGCCAACCACTGAATGTGAGAACGATCAGGATGCTGATCGCGCAAAAGATGCCAACAGCGATGCGCCGCAGGACACGCGTCAGCCTTTGCGTGGACTCGGTGGCTTGCTCCAGGATGGATGCGAGGGGGTGATTGCAGGATGGACATGAAACAGCATCACTTGGAAAAGACTGATTGCATGCCTGGCATTTTACGGGGAGGCTCCAACGAAGTATGGCGTATGTGATCCAGCCCGCTACTGGATGAATACAAAACCAAAGCCAACGAGATGAAACACCCTTCACACGTGCCCACTTCAAGCCAAGGATCAACGGCATTGCCCAGACCAAGTATAGCAACCACAGAACAAGTGCTGTCACAGGAATGCCCACAAGAATTTCCTTCATCGATATGTCCCCTTTCTATTGCCGAACAATTAATATACGAGGGTCGTAATTTCTGGAGATTGCCAAGATTGTTTGTGGACTAAGTATAATAAAATTTAAAGGTTGTCAATTTTTTTATAGTATTTTAATTCGTATATCATGGCTATCCCGATGATATACGAGGGTCGTATATCATCGGAAATTTGGCAGGCAGGAGCAGGCGGGGTCAGCGATGGAATACATTATCCATGTCCTGTTCCCAATGTATCGGGTTGTTGGCGATATATTCCCTGATGGCGTGCAGCAACCGCTCATTCCTGATGATATGATCGTGAAAAGAACGCTGCCAGACCGGTTTGCCGGGCATGTTACGGAGAGTGTTGATACGCGCTGTTACGGCAGATTTAAACCCCTGAACAAAAGCAGACAACGACCGATTGTGATTATCTGTAGGGGCCGACGGCTGTAGGCCCATGACATTCATGCCGTTTTGTTTAATGACGATTATACAATGAACATGGTTGGGCATGATGACATAATGGTCTAGAATAATCTCTTTACGGATATTCTGGGATTTTTTTAATTCATCGTCTACGATCAGTAGTGTCCGGTTAAATTTCTTAAAAGAAGAATTAACCTTTTAAAATAGCTTCATAAAACAGA
>VGSH01000067.1 GCA_016875025.1 Deltaproteobacteria bacterium | reverse complement strand
GCATCACATTAAAAGCCAAAATCTTTATAACAGCCGCGCATACGATTTGCCGCGGAGCAAAATAGTGTGCTTGCGCCCTCGAACAAGGGCTTTTATTTTTACTCGGAACAAACTTCACGGATTCAGGTCCATATCAAATTTAAAATGCTGAATTGCATTTCGAAGGTTACGACATTCCTTCAATGCCTCCTCATCTTTTTTTGTTATATTTATATTACCAATAGATGCAAGTCTGGAGATCGCCTTATCAACAGCAACAGTACGGGCGCTTAGAAATGGATATTTATCGATGTTTTCCCAAACCAACGCTGGATTAATTAAATGGAGTCTTTCTTTTAATAATAGCTCAGCGCAATGGAATACACTTAATATTGCCTGTTTGTATCTATTGGGAATAATAGTGTCTGGCCATGCCAATAATTGCACAGCATGCTTTAGGGAATCTTGCGCATTATTCACTAAATCAAAATGAATTGGTTTCAATAGGGCACCTTTTCTATCGTCAAAAATAATTATAGAAAATCTTTGATTTCTATCCCGGAAGATTGAAAATCCACGCACCGAAAAACATTTTTTCTCACTTTATTTTATTAAACTCGCACCCATTCTCCAATCAAAGCCAAGTTCATTAAGTCGCCCAATGCGTTCTTTGCCTAATTTATTTTTCTTCCTCGCATATCTTTGAGTGTTAACCCATGAACCAAGTTGAATGTTCTTTGGCCATTTTGCAGGCACGTTACAGTTTCCGAATTGCTGACGATACTTTTTCAAATCACTGAACATCCTTTCCCAGTTATCCTCTAACGCGTCCCAGCAGAACCCCAAATGATTAAGCCTATGTATACGATCCACACTGAGCTTGTTTTGATTTTTCATCCTTCTTTGTGTGCTAACCCATGATCCAAGTTGAAGGTTGTCGGACCATCTTTTGGGAACGTTGGAGTTTCCATATTTTTCGTGGTATTTATTGAGCTCTTTGAACATCTTTTCCCAGTCGGCCTCAAGAGGATCCCAGACAAATCCCAACTCATCAAGGCGCTTGATTCTTTCCGGGCTGAGTTTGCCTTGCCTTTTCAACATTATTTGCTTCCGTACCCATATGCCAAGCGAAAGGTTGTCAGGCCATTTTAGTGTTACGTTTGAGTGCCCATATTTTTCATGAAACTTATTAAGGTCACTGAACATCTCTTGCCAGTTGGCCTCAAGGGGATCCCAGACAAATCCGATCGCATCAAGTCGTTGTAAGCGATCTGGACTCAAAATATTTTTCTCCTTGGACCGCCGCTGATTTACAACCCAGTGCCCAAGCTGAGGATTCTGTGCCCATTTTGCAGGGACCTTACAGTTACCGCATTCCAGCTGATAGCTTTTAAGCGCAGTAAACATATTTTCCCAATATGAATCAAAGGGTTCCCATGCAAAACCGATTTCCTCAAGCTGATGAATGCGATCACTATCCAGGCTATTTTGTTTTTTTAACTGTCTTTGTGTGCTCACCCATCGCCCAAGTTTTTTATTTTTGCTCCGGTTAGCGGGTACATTGGTGTGCCCATATTGATTTTTGTATTCTTTAAGTTCATTAAACATTTCGTCCCAAGTTTCACCAATCGGATCCCATACAAAACCTATCGCATCAAGCATTTTGATACGCTCAGGGCTAAGCTTGTTTTTATACATCTTATCTTTTCTCCTCTCCGAAACCCATGACCCAAGCCGAGGATTATCCGGCCATCTTTTGGGAACGTTTGAGTGCCCATATTTTTCATGGAACTTATTGAGGACACTGAACATCTGTTGCCAGTCGGCTTCAAGCGGATCCCAGGCAAAGCCAAGTTCATCAAGTCGTTTGATTCGTTCGAGGCTGAGTTTGCCTTGTTTTTTTAATCTTCTTTGATTCTGTGCCCACATACCAAGCTGAAGATTGTCCGGCCATCTTTTGGGAATATTGGTATTACCGTACTGCTGTCGAAATTTAATCATTTCCCCAAACATTTCTTCCCATGCTGAATCAAAAGGTTCCCAAACAAACCCGATCTTCTCAAGCTGATTAATGCGTTCATCAGCAAGTCTGTTCTGTTTTTTTAACTGTCGCTGCGTTCTTACCCAACCCTCAAGTTTTTTATTTTTGCTCAATTTCGCGGGTACATTAGTATGCCCATATTGTTTTTTGTATTCTTTTAGCTCATTAAACATATCGTCCCAAGTTTCACCAAACGGATCCCATGGAAAACCAAGAGCATCAAGCATTTTGATTCGCTCTGGACTGAGATTATTTTGTTTTTTAGCCCGTCTTTGAGTACTAACCCATGTTCCAAGCTGAAGATTTTCGGGCCAATCTCTTGGCACATTACAGTGATTAAAACTCTCTTTAAATATTTTCAGTTCACCATATCGTTCATCCCATGTGGTTCCAAGGCGTTCAATACATTTTGTTGTAATTGATTCTCTTAGAAGATCAATCGACAATTTCTGTCCGAGGACTTCCACCTTTTTCCGAAACCGGAAATCATCATATCCTTTGCGTTTGCCATAGTCTTCCCTCATCTGCCGGATTGTCTCGGCCAACACATCGTCCTGCTCCTGCATGGCCTGAAGCACATCCCATACTTCTTCAAATTCAGCGCGGGCAAGGGCTTGTTCAAGCGTTTCACCTTTTTCATGTTCGACAAATAGCGGAATAAGAATATAGCCGCACTCCTTGCCCTCTTTCCTGCGCATGGCCCGGCCTGCGGCTTGCACAATATCTACTCTGCTGCGTTTGGGCGACATGAAGGCAACCATATCAACCGCCGGCACATCAACACCTTCGGTCAAGCAGCGGGCGTTTGATATGAGGGCCTTTGGCGCATCACGGAAGGCAGTCATAAACTCTTCGCGCCTTGAAGTTGGCATTTCGCCGTTGACATGGAAGGCTGTAAAATCAGAAAGGTGCGCTGTAATACCCTCGCTGCCCTGCCGCGTGAATGATTGTGCTGAAGCAACGGAGCGGTGGAAGGTAAATATTTTTGAAACGCCGTGTTTTTCTGCCGCCATCTGCAGGGCTAACTGATTTGCCACCTGCCTGGCTTTGACAGGATCGCCGCTAACAAGCACCTCGCCTTGGCTGAGCATTTTATTAGTGATCATCTCGGAAGTTACAACGGATATGATTACTTTGTAGTCGCAGACAATTTTGAGCCGCACTGCCTCGGCAAACGAGAGCTTGCTTGCCACAGGGCCGTACACCTCGGGCACATCCATGGAATAGACAAGTTTGCTGTCGCCTTCCTTGTCTTTCTGCTTCACATCATAATGCCGGGGCGTAGCCGTGAGGAACAACCTTTTCTGTATGGCCGATGGGCAGGTTCTTATCGCTGAGGGCAAAAGCAAACCCGGCGCCCTCTCTGCCTGCTGTCTTATGGGCTTCATCAAAAACGCCGAGGTCAAAGGGAGCGCTTGTGTCCAGGCCTTCTGCCACAACCCGCGCAGAATGGTAAGTTGAAAAGACGATTTTAACGCCATTAAAATCATCCTTAATGAATTTTTTTACCTCCAAGCTGTCGGTGGTTACCGGGAAATCAAGATCAGACTGCCGGACAATAAGCTCATCTGAATTTTTTTCAACCGTGGGATCTGAGCAGACGCAGAGGTAGGCAATATTGTTCCACCTTGTCTCGCCCAGCCATTGATGCAGAGTTTGCCGCAAAAGGGCAAGGGCCGGAACCAACACAAGGATAGTTTTTACACCCATGCTTTCTGCAACCCACAGAGCAAGCAGCGTTTTGCCCGAGCCGCAGGCCATAACCGTTGTGGCACGGTCATGAACGGCAAGGGCTTCAAGAATTTCTCTGAGAGCCTTAACCTGATGTGGCAGAGGGTCTTTTTTCTTTTTGGGAACAGGGGCTCCTGCAATCCAAGCCGCAATTGCTTCAAAGTCAGCAGGCTCAAGTCGATCAAGATCAGTGCCGCGAATACAGAAAAACCCGGAGCGCTCATTCATCAGGTCTGGCAGGTCGTCGCAGTTTGTGAATAGGACCCGCTCTGCCAAATAATCGGTAAGGCCCATGAAGGTTGAAAGTTCTGTCCAGGTAAGGGCCGGGCGGCTGGTTCGGAATTTGACCTGATATGCGCTGAACTGGCCGGAGCGTGTTTCAAAAACGCCATCTACCCCCATATCTGTTCCAGTATCAAGAAGATACTTTTGCTTTATGGGCAAGGGAATAGCATCAAAAGGCCAGACGTCTTGTGCCTGAACAATAGGCTGGGTGGCAAGGTATGCCTCGGCAAAGACTTCAAAGGCATCGCCCCGGTCTTTGGTGGTGGGCAAGGCTGCGATGCGGGATTCAAGTTCTTGAAAGGACTGTAGTTTGTTAAAAAGAGGCTGCTTTACAAAAGCACCAGCTTTTAAATGTTTGGGCGCGCTTATGCGGTTGCAAGGTCTAAAATTCACTATCCCTCCTTAAGGCCAGCAGGCTTTTCAGCAAGGGTGCGCCGTGCGCACCATAAAAATGCACCCGCACAACCGGCCCCCTACACCCAGTTTGCCACCTGTAAATGTGGCACCCTTTTGAATTCTTTCGCATTGTTGGTTACAAGCATTACGCCAAGGCTGAGGGCGTGGGCCGCAATCAGCATATCCATCGATCCTATCGGCGTGCCTTTACGCTCAAGCACAGCCCTGATGCGGCCGTAGACTTCGGCTGCCCGGTCGTCAAAGGGCATGATTTCAAAGGGGGCCAAAAACTCATCGAGGGCATCTCGATTTTTATCCGGCATCGCGCTTTTTTCAACACCATAGAGAAGTTCTGCGACCGTAATCGATGAAATGCCTATGTCGGACACGGCATGTTCCGCGAGCTTTTTGAGCACGCCCTGCGGTTTCTTTTTGATGATATAGATGCATATATCGGTGTCGAGCAGGCAGTGCATCACAGCCCCTTTCTGCTCTGTACCGGCGGCTGCTGACGGTCCGCCATGAAATCATCGGAGAATTTATCAAGGCTTGCGGCAAGGGACGCCCAGGGATTGTCCTTCGGGATGAGCACCACATTGCGGCCGATCCGCTTGATATAGACTTCCTCTCCGCTGAATTTGAACTCCCGCGGAAGCCGGACTGCCTGACTTTTGCCGTTGGTAAAGAGCTTGGCTGTATTCATACGCACCTCCATTAAGTCTATATCTTGGAATATATACTATTTTTGTTCTGCCGCAAGCTTTTTTTGCGGCGGAAAACTGTGGCCTCCCGGTTATTTCAATTCAAACCTGACCGGCACCTTGACCCACATGGCAACCGGGCGGCCGCCCTGTGTGCCCGGTTCGAACAGCCAGCCTTTAACCGCCTGGAGAGCCGCGCTGTCAAGGCTGCTGTGGCCACTTGATTCAAACAGCCACAGGTTTGAAACGCGGCCCTGCTCATCCACGTGCACGCTGAGTACGACCGTGCCCTGCTGGCCCCTTCGTCTGGCTGCCGCGGGATAGCGCGGCGGCGGATTGACTTTGTACAGGGGCACTGCTTCGCGTATAAGTGCCGCACCGCTGCTTTCCTTGGCTGAAATTTTGCTGTCGCGGGAGTCATCAGGAGCGGTTGCTGCTCCGGCATCGGCCATTTTCTCCGGCTGAGCGCGTGATGCGGCCTTGTTTTCTTCGGGCCGTATTGCACGGGGCCGCGCGGTTTTGCCAGGCCGCTTCGCAGGCGCCCTGGGCTTGTCCGGGGCAGCAATGTCGGGCGGCTTCACTGCCGCTTTGTGCGTGACCGCCGCAGGCGTTGACCAATTCAGGTAGGATAGTGTGATTGTTACAGGCCGGGGAATGGATGGCGGAACGGCTCCGCTCATGAACCAGCCCGATCCGATCCAGAACATTCCGGCGTGCAGCAGAATCGCGCAGGCGAACGCAAGTCCCAGGCGTTTCATCTAATCGGCACCTTCGGCCTGCAGGGAAATCCGGTGCAGGCCTGCCTGCCTGATTCGGTCAAGTACCCGGAACAGGGCCTGGTAGGACACATCCTTGTCAGCGAAAAGCAAAACCCCGGGATCGGCCTGTCCTCCGGCACGGGCTTCAAGGGCGCCGGTAAGCTCATCAAGCGCAATCGGCACCTTGTCCAGGCAGACAGTGCCGTCGCGCTGCATTGTCACGGACAGCACCGGGTTTTTTTCAATCTCTGCCGCAGCTGAGGCCGGCAGCGCCACGGGCAGGCCACGGTGCACGGCCATGGAAAGCGTTGCATAGATAAAGGCCGCCAGCAGGAGAAAGACGATATCGATAAGCGGGATCATTTCAATGCGGCTTTTACGTCGTGCAGGCAGCGCGACTTTCACAGGTCACCTCCGTCGCCCGTGCGGCGTGCCAGAACGATCTTTTCATACACGATCTCAAAACTGGTCGCGTACTTTTCGATCCTGCGCGCGGCCCGCTCGATCCGGGCGTTGAACATATTGTACGGGACAAGCGTGGCGATGGCTATGATCAGGCCGGCTGCCGTCGTAATCAGCGCCTCCGCGATGCCGGCGGTAACGGCCTGCGGCTGTTCAAGGCCCTGCGCGCCCAGCATGTTAAAGCTGTCGATAATGCCCGTGACGGTTCCCAGTATTCCCAGCAGCGGGGCAACCGTGATCATGGTGTCCAGCACGCCCATGAACCGGCCCATGCGCCCGATTTCCTCTGCGGAGGCCGATTCCATGGCCTTGCCCAGCGAATAGTCGCGGTGCAGGATGCCGCTGATAAGCACGCGGATAACGTAATTGCCTGAGCCCGCGGCCTTCAGTCGCACAGCTTCCCAGTCGCCCTGCCGGCACAGCTCCAGCACCTCGTCCAGCAGGGCCCGGCTGCGCGCCCGGTCAACGCCGATCCAGAAAATAAACCGTTCGATGATGACACTCAGGGATATCACAGAACACAGCAGCAGCGGATACATTACCGGTCCGCCTTTGATAAACATCTCTATCATAGCGCCTCCTTATCGCAGGCTGTTGAAAAACGCCCATCTGCGGCGTTGCGCTCGTTGTTCGTCACTGCGGCGTACAAAAAGTACGCCTCATTCCTCACAATTTCGCGCGCCTTGCATCTGTGCATTTTTGAACAGCCTGTATAAAAAATACTTTTTCAATAGCCTGCTACACTATCGACGTGCGCGGCCGGCCGGTTGCGGGGTTTGTATCTACCAGCACCGGGCAGTCATAGACCGCCTTGATGTTTGCAGTCGTAACAACATCCTCAGGCGCGCCGGTTGTGTAGACCGCGCCCTGCTTGAGCATAACAAGCCTGCTGCAGTACATGGCGGCCAGATCAATATCATGTGAAACCAGGGCGACCGTGAGACCCGTATCCCGGCTGAGTTCGGCAATCAGCCGGAAAATTTCGCGCTTGAATTTCAGGTCCAGAAACGAGGTGGGCTCATCCAGCAGCATGATGCGCGGCTCCTGGGCCAGTGCCCGGGCAATGAGCACCCGCTGGCGCTCTCCGCCTGAGAGCTCATGAATCGGCCTGTCTGCAAGTTCTGCGGCCTGCGTGGCTTCAAGGGCATGCAGGGCCGCGTCAATGTCCTTTTGGCCTTCAAACTGCAGGCGCTTCAGGTGGGGATAGCGGCCCATCAGCACAACTTCGAGTGCGGTGAACGCGAAGCGGAAATAGTTTTCCTGGGCAACCATGGCTATCTCGCGGGCCAGTTCAGGGCGGTTCAGCCCGCGAAGCGGCCGTCCATGCAGGAGGATTGCACCATCAGTGGGCGTCAGCAAACCGCCCATAATTTTCAGCAGCGTGCTTTTGCCTGATCCGTTCGGGCCGATGATACCCAGGATCTCAGCGTCCATCAGGCGCAGATCAACCCCCGTGAGCGCCGGCTGCTGCCCGTAACAAAAGCCGATAGTGTGAAGGCTCAGGACCGGCTCCACTGGCCACCCTTCTTTCTCAGCAGCAGGATAAAAAACGGCGCGCCCATAAAGGCCGTAACCACTCCGACCGGCAGCTCACCCGGAGAAACAAGCGTGCGCGCCAGGGTATCAGCCGCGATCAGAAAAATGGCTCCGCCCAGGGACGCCACGGGCATCAGCATCCGGTGATCGGCCCTGAAGGCCATGCGCGCCAGGTGCGGAACGATCAGGCCCACAAAGCCGATCAGGCCTGAGAAGGCAACCACCAGGCCCATCAGCAGCGAAACAAGCACCAGGCACGTTTTTTTTGCAGACCCGACATTCACGCCCAGCTGCGCGGCGATATCATCGCCGGTTGTAATGATGTTGAGCTCTTTGGACAGGCTGTACAGCCAGCAGAAGACCGCAAGCACGATCGGGGCAATGAACCCAAGCTGCCCGATCCTGGAGCGGGACAGATCGCCGTACAGCCAGAACAGCATGCTGTGAAGGCGCTCGTTGGCGGAGACGGAGATGAAAAACATGATCACGGCCGTGAAAAAAGCGTTGATGATCACGCCGGTGAGCAAAATCGTGGAAGACTCCATGCCCATGCGCTTCGCACCCAGGCTCATCACGAGATAGATGGTCAGCAGCGCTCCGGCAAACGAGAAGACCGGAACCCCGAAGCTGAACCCGAGGCCGCAGAAAATCGCCAGCACCGCGCCGAAGGCCGAGCCGCTGGAAACACCAAGGATAAAAGGATCAGCCAGCGGATTTCGCAAAATGGCCTGGAACACCACGCCGCCAAGAGCAAGCGAGAAGCCCGCAAGCCCGGCCAGAATGATGCGCGGCAGGCGGATTTTCAGCACGATCAGGCGCAGCGGGTCATCAGGGGGCAGCGAGCCCGTGATAATGCCGGCGATGTGGCTGAAGGACACATCCGCCGTGCCGGCAACAAGCGCAACGGCCATGGTAATGATCAGAACAACGACCATGATCAGGCAGACCACAACCACCCTGCCGGGTGTAATAATCGCCTGTGCGTGCCTGGAAACCATTACAATGACCTTTCCATTCAACCGCTATTTTCCGGACGCAGGCTGCGTGCCGCCCTTCCATGCAACTTCGGGATGCAGCATCCGCGCCATGGCCTCCAGTCCGTCGATGATCCGCGGCGAAGGCCGGTCAATCAGGTCTGAATCAATGACGTACACACGGTTGTTCTTTACCGCCGGGATCGATGTCCACTGCATCCAGGCCTTCCGGGCCTCATCAAAGCGTGCACCGCGCTCCATCGACGAGATAATGATCACCTCAGGCCCTCTGCGAATCACTTCCTCAACGCTGATGCGCGGATACGTGACCGGGTCATCGGAGGCCATGTTCACGCCGCCTGCGAGAGTGATCACATCATCGTGCACCGTGTTTTTATTGGCCGTCATAACGGGCACATTGTTGATCTGCAGAAAGACCAGGGGTTTTTTCTGATATTGGATCGCGGCGCTAACCGCATCAAAGCGCTGCTTCAGTTCATCGGCTGCACGCGCGGCTTTTTCCGGTATGCCGCATACCGCCCCGATCAGGGCAATGCTTTCGATTGCGCTTGCAACATCCCGGGGGTTGACGATAAACACCGGGACTCCGGCCTGTTCAAGCAGCTCTATGTCGGCGCGGCTGTTGCCGTCTTTGGTGCCGATAGCCAGGTCCGGTGCCAAGCTGATGATTTTTTCAATGTTCACATTGACATAGGAACCCACCCGGGGTTTGTCGCGGGCTGCCTCCGGATAGTTGCTGTAGTCGGCAACGCCCGCAATCCGTTCATCCAGTCCCAGAAAGAAGAGTATTTCAGTCAGGCTGGGCGCCAGCGCGATGATGCGCACCGGGTCCTTCGCCAGCACGACCTGCCGCCCGAGCGCATCCTGAAACGTCGCGGCCGGGCAGGCCGCGGGCCGGGCAAGCACCAGCGCGCAGGCTGCAATGATGATGGACCATTTATACATGCACTGCCTCAGGGATTGTTTTGCTCTACTATATGCCATCAGGTTAAACTTGCAAGGCGATTGTGTGCAGGCTGCCTGCGCATTGTCAGACTATAGTCTTTTCCATTTTAATGCATTTTAAGGTTTAGATTGCTTCACTTCGTTCGCAATGACACTCCCTTATTGCAGGTTTATAAGGGTCATTGCGAGGCCGTAAGGCCGCGGCAATCTCGTAGCTTTGCTATCCATTAGCGGACATCACAACATTAATTTGCTCTAGTTTAACCACATACATGTAGAATGTCATTTCGGCCGAAGGGAGAAATCCTGGTTTTAAGATTTCTCAGTCGCTGTCCGCCCTCCGTAGCAAGCTACTGCGGAGGACGGGCGCTCCTCCGAAATGACAGTATGGCTCCGATATTTGGAAAAATGCTCTACAGCTTGTAGCTGATGCCCATCCACCAGTTGCGCTCGGGCGCAGGATAGAAATTGCGAATCGGGTTGCCCAAAAAGTCCCTGCTGGCTACCGCGTATTCCGAATACTTTTCATTCGTCAGGTTGTTGAGGCAGAAGAATGCTTCGATTCCCCTGAACGTGTACGAAACTTTCGCATCAAGGGTGCCGTAGTCATCAAGTTTTCTGAGGCTGTTGGCCTGATCGCTGATCAGATAGCTGCTGCCCACATAATTGTAGAACGCTGAGAATACATAACCCGGCACAACATTACGCACCTGCACGCCGAGCGAGGCCGCGTGTTCCGGGGCTGCCGGAATATCATTGTTTTTGTATATTCCCTTCCTGAACTCGGACTTCTGGAAGGTATAATTGCCGGTCAGGGTGAGCGCATCAAAAAAGTCGGCCTTCAGACCCAGCTCGATGCCCTGACGATGCGTTTTGGGATAATTTGCGTTTTCAAACGTTTCGGGGTTGTAAAAGAGTTCATTATTGATTTCAGCGCGAAACAGCGTAAGGCTGCCCTGAATGAAGTCGGTAAAATAATGGCGCGCGCCGATTTCGTAATGCCGGCCGGTCTGGGGCTTGAGATTGGGATTGACGAACTGGGTGCCGCTGGAAAAATCATACAGAACAAACTCATCAGTCAGCGGAAAACGGAAACTGCGGTTGGCCCGTGCAAACAGCGAGGAATTACCGGAATACAGCCAGGTCAGCCCGAGGCTGTAGGCATTCTCGGTTTCGCTCACATCATCGTTGAGCGGTGCCAGCCATCCGGTCAGGTCGCGGGCTTTCAGATCATAGCGCACCCGCTCGCGCCGCGCGCCGGTTGACAGTATCACATTTTCCAGCAGCGAAAATTCATTGCTGACATAGACGCCCAGAGAATTTCGATCAACACCGGCGCGGCTTGAAGGCCCGAAGGAAAAAGCGGCCGAATCCTGATCTGCCCAGTAAAGGTCGGTTCCGATGATCAGGGTGTTGGCATGACCGGCGAGTTCACTATCCAGCGTATAGCGGGGCGTAAAGCCCCAGGTGTCGATCTCGCTGTCGGTTTTAAACGCCCAATCTGGGAACTGTGCGTCAGTGCTGCGGCTGCGATAGGATATTTCCGAGCTGAACCTGCCGCGCTGTTGAAAGTCGGTATCCATGCCCAGGCTGAGATAGCCGTCGCGGGTCTGAGCGTCATCCCGGGGCCTGGTGCTGTCTCTGCGATTGTCTCTTTTTTCTGCTTCGGTCAGAGCGCCCGGCATGCCATAGGTATCGGTATGATAGGAGCCGTTCAGCCGGAAGGTTACAATGTCGGTCATGTCGTAGAAGATTTTGCCACCGATGTCCCTGGCGCGCAGGCCGGAATTCTCCCGGTAACCGTTGGTTGAATCATAGCTTGCAAACAGAGCGGCGCCGATCGGCCCCTGCGAACCGCTCAGGGAAGCCTGCTGTTTCTGGTGGCCGTAGCTCCCGAAGAACGTGCCCGCCTGCGCGCTTATTTTTTCCGAGGGCAGTTTCGTGATGATATTGATCACGCCGCCGACGGCATTATCGCCCCACAGCACGCTGCCCGTGCCGCGCACGATCTCAAGGCGTTCGACCTGGTCAAGCGGAATCTGCAGCCAGTCCACCCCGCTCAGATCGATCTCGTTGACCCTGCGCCCGTCGATCATAATCAGGGAATTAGCGGCCGCGTTCTCGCCGAACCCGCGCATGTCAACGCTGGCGTTCTTGCCGTTGCCGCTCAGATCGCGCACGATAAGGCCCTGCAGCCCGCGCAGCAGCTCAACCACGGTCCGCGCGGTCGAGTTCTTGATATCCTGCTGATCGATGACGGTTACATTGGCCGGGATTTTCTTGATCTTCTGCTCATTGCGCGTGCCGGTCACAACGACCTCTTGCATCTCAACCGGCTCGGTGTCATCGGCAAAGCCCCGGGTTACCATACACGCTGCTACGACAACTGCCACAACAAACCTGATCGTTACATCTTTCATAAACCGTTTCCTCTCCTTTTCCGGGATGCCAAAAAAAAATCCCGGGGCGACGATGTCGACCCGGGATTTCCCTTTTTTATCCCAAAGTTTTAGTGGTGCCTTCTTCACCGCGAAGAAAGCTCTCGTGTCCAGGCAGGTCTTCTGACTTTCGGATCTGCAGACTCGGTGCGTCTGCGCCTACTTGCCGCGTCTTCCCGTTCTGAATTGTCGGAACAGTGACTCTTCTGCGGCTTTCGTCCCCGATTACAGCGGCGGGCCCGTCCCCGATTTTCACGGGGTTCCCTATCAAGCTCTTGCGAGCACCTGAACGCCTCCCTGTATAGCGCAGCTGTCCCGCTGAGTCAACTGCAAAGTTTCGCCGGCGGCATTCAGACAAAAACATATTGACACGTTGGCATAAATACCGTACTTACAAAACACTTTCCAGAATACATTCCCCAAGGTGTGTGCGTGGAAAGCGGAGGAATCAGGCGGCAGCGTATCACGTGCGCAGGCGATTGCAGCGTGCTGTATCTGCTGTGCGCCCAAGGACTTTAACAACAATATGTGTCAGGCTGTTCAAAAAAGTACAGATGCAAGGCGTGCGAAATCATGAGGAATGAGGCGTACTTTTGTGTACGCCGCAGTGACGAATGATGAGCGCAACGCAGCAGATGTGCGTTTTTGAACAGCCTGCCTGGGGGGCATATGCTTGCACGAACCTACAGCAGCGCCATCACGGGCATTGACGCCTGCCTGATCGAGGTTGAGGTCGATATCATCCAAGGCCTGCCGTATTTTGCAACCGTGGGCCTGCCTGACGGCGCGGTCAAGGAAAGCAAGGACCGCGTCAAATCAGCCATCAAGAACATGGGCTACACATTCCCCAACGCCCGCATCACCGTGAACCTGGCCCCGGCCGACATCAAGAAGGAGGGCTCGGGGTTCGATCTGCCGATCGCACTGGGTATTCTTTCCGCCAATGGCACCATAACCGATCCCGGCGTGCTGGACGGCTATGTTGTGCTGGGCGAGCTCTCCCTTGACGGTCGCGTGAAACCGGTGCGCGGTGCCCTGCCGATCGCCGACAGCTGTTTGCGCTGCAACCGCCACGGAATAATTCTTCCGCGCGAGAATGCGACCGAGGCGGCCATGGTCAAGGGCCTGCGCGTGATCGCGGTTGAAACCCTGGCTGAGGCGGTCGCATTCCTGAACAACGAAAAACGCATCGATCCGACCGTAGTGGATGTTGAGCGTCTCTTTGAGGCATGCGAGGAGCTGCCGTTTGATTTTGCCGATGTCAAGGGGCAGGAGCATGCCAAGCGCGCAATCGAGATCGCGGCCGCAGGCGGGCATAACCTGCTGATGATGGGACCGCCGGGCTCGGGCAAGACCATGCTCGCCAAGCGCCTGCCCACGGTGTTGCCGAAAATGACGTTCGGCGAAGCGATTGAAACAACCAAAATTCACAGCGTGGCCGGGGTGCTGGGCCCGGGTGGCGCTCTGGTGGTGTATCGGCCGTTTCGCTCGCCGCATCACACCATATCGGATGCCGGACTGATCGGCGGCGGCACCATTCCCCGGCCGGGCGAAGTGAGCCTTTCGCACAACGGCGTTCTGTTTCTGGACGAGCTGCCGGAGTTCAAAAAAAACGCACTCGAGGTCATGCGCCAGCCGCTCGAGGACGGCATGGTCACGATTTCACGGGCCCTGACCTCGCTGACCTACCCGTCCCGTTTTATGCTCGTGGCAGCGCTTAATCCCTGTCCGTGCGGATATCTGACCGACCCCAAGCATGAGTGCACCTGCTCTTCCGTGCAGATCCAGCGCTACATGGCAAAGATATCCGGGCCCCTGCTGGACCGCATCGATATTCACATCGAGGTGCCGCCGCTGAGCTATCAGGAGCTGACCGACCGTCGACCGGCCGAGCAGTCTGCCCAGATTCGCGAACGAGTCAACCGGGCGCGCGACCTGCAGCAGGCGCGCTTCTTTCGATCGAAAATTTTCTGCAACGCGCAGATGGACACGCGCCAGCTGCGCGCCCACTGCAGGATCGAGCCTGATTCGCACGCACTGCTCGAGCGCGCCATCAACAAGCTGGGCCTCTCGGCCCGGGCCTACACGCGCATTCTCAAGGTTTCGCGCACCATCGCCGACCTCGAGGCGCAGGAATCCATCTCGGCCAGCCATGTATCCGAAGCTATCCAGTTCCGCAGCCTCGACCGGCGCCGCTACGGGTAGCGGGGTGTTTTCATTGGCATGCAGTTTCTATGTAGGGTGGGTGCAACCCACCATTAACGAATATAGATATATCCGTGGGTTTCGCTTCGCTGCACCCACCCTACAGAGATTTTAATAGAAACGCGGCAGGGTGGGTGCAACCCACCATTGACGGGCACGCATACATCTACAGATCTGGCTGAAATGTATGGCGTGCCCACAAAGAGATTGAATGAGCAGATCAAAAGGAACAAAAAAAGGTTTCCATGCGATTTTATGTTTAAAATAAACGGGCAGGAATGGGAGATATTGAAATCACGGTTTACCCTCTCAAACGTACCAATGCGGTCGCAATTTGCGACCGGTTCACAAAGGCACAGAGACCACCGTCTCAGGGGCAGGGTGGTACAACCCACCATTAAAAAGAAATGCCTTTCCGAATTTAGGAAAGGCATCAGGCTGGAGATGCTATCTCCAGGGCTGTTATCTACATCTAGTTATAGCCCCGGATAAAAAAATGTCAATGAAATATTGACACACTGAAATATTGACACACTCGTAAAAAGTCCGGATGCTGCGTTGCGCTGCATCCTCAGTCATTGCGGCGTACGGCAAGTACGCCTCATTCCTTCGGCTTTGCGCGCCTTGCCTGCGGTCTTTTTACGAGCGCGTCCTGAAAAAGGGCATTTTCGGACTTTTTACGACTCCATCGAATATTTACACACAGTAGTGTCCGGTTAAATGTCAAATAAAGTCAGCTGGTTAGCCGGACGGTTAGATGTTGCTATAAAGTCAAGATGCGAAAAGGCCTGTAAAACAGGCATTCTATGCAAAACCGTGAGGCTCAAAAT
>VGSH01000066.1 GCA_016875025.1 Deltaproteobacteria bacterium | reverse complement strand
GGTGTTGAAAAAGTCTTGTTATACAGGCTGTTCAAAAACGCACACATGCAAGGCGTGCGAAATTATGAGGAATGAGGCGTACTTTGCCGTACGCCGCAGTGACGAATGATGAGCACAACGCAGCAGATGGGCGTTTTTTAACAGCCTGTTAGAAAATTGCGTGCGTCGATATCGCGTATGAAGAAACTGATGCATGCCGGCTGGGATTACCTGCGTTGAAGATCAGCGCCTGATCTTGTGCCGGTTCATGCCTGGCAGGCTGTATTTTTCAGACGTGCTCTGAGGGGTCGATCTCGTGGTTTTTCAGAAAGCGTTCAAGAGATTCGCGGTTGTACTTCACATAGCGTCCCATCTTGATATAGGGCGGCCCCTTCTTTTCACTGCGCCACTTGTTGAGGGTATGCACACTTACCTTGAGATAAACACAGGCCTCTTTTACGCTGTAGAGTTCCATCATACATGTCCTGAAGACAGCCGCAGATTTTTGATGCCTGCCAGCATACTGTTATAACACTCCTGCCAGACACAGCTCCAGTCGGGGCACCGCGCAATTACATGACAAGCGATTCAAGATGGCTCACCACCTGGCGCGATGGAACCGAATCTATCGTTATACTGTCGATCATGTACTGCAAAGAGGCCATGTCGCGGCGTTTGCGCGCGATTAAATCACAGCAGCGCGAGCGTAGCACCTCAACTTCGTAAGGGATTTTGGCCTTCACCGGCAGAGCACCCAGACCGTTTTTAAACTCGGCGTCAATTCTGCTGACCTCCTCCATCCGCTGACGCATGCGTGCACCCAGCTCCAGAATGGTCAGCTCAGCTTCATTCACAGTACAGCAATAATGATCTGCATATGCCATGTCGGTCTCCTGTGAGCGGCTCATAGTACAATATATCTATGCCTCAGGTCATTTCAAACACTAACCAGCTATATTTAATTTGATCTCATTGGTTTAAAATTCATAATAGTTATCGAAACGATATCTTAAAACTTAAGATATTAAATTGTAGTATTTAATTATATTAAAAAAATAATTTTCAAAAACTATAGATTAAATAGTATCTCGTTGTATTTTGTTGTAAAAAGAAAGATGTTCAGACAGGGATAATCCGGAAGGTTGCAACACAGGGGGCTCACGAGCGATCGATTGAAGGCATGCGCGAATATGTCAGAAACAGCGCTGCTGCCCTGCCATCATATGCATCCGATGAACAAAAGGGGGTGGGTGCGCGGGAAGAAAACCCGGGCGAGCGGACTCAAAACTCGGGGAACGTCTCATCGTCAACAAATTTGAACCCGGAATGGTAGCCTTCGGATTCATGCCGCTTCAGCCAGACAAGATGCGCTCTGCGCCGCACCCGTCGGCCTTCATGCTCAAACTGCATTTCAAAAGGGAGATCGCCGGAAAGCTTCAGGCAGATACCGCCATCTGATATATTGACGCCCAAGGCATTAACGATATCGAAATCACCGACGCACTCTATCCTGGCGTTCAGGGGATAGCGCGGCATGCGCTCCTGTATGGCGATATCCATACAGGCATCGAGCTGATTCTCAAGCTCGTCGATCCTGCGGCGCAAGGCCTGAATTTCTTCCTGCAGCTGTTCTCTGGTTGCGTTTGCCGGGCGCGTTACCATGGATGCCTCCCTTTGAAAACATCGCGTCGACGCAGCGCCTTGTCTGCCGCTTTGCACGCGGTGCAGACCGCGGCCGGTCAGCCTTACTGCTCAGGCAGCTCAACCCAGCGGGAAAGCGCGCCGATGATCTGGCGGGCCTGATCCCTGCTTGAAATATTGAACTTGCTCTGCTGGCGGTACTCGTTGTTGATCTTGCGGTAGCGGCGGATGCTGTACTTCTCCGGCCCGTAGACGCTCTTGGCCTTGTCCCAGTCCTGGTAGCGGAACATGATGGTCGACCACGCGCCTTTGGTGAGAACTTCTTTGTCGAGCTCACGGACGAGCTCAATGCCTTCTTCGCTGTAGCTGATGGTGAGTTCCTGTACGTCGGATGCCATGGTTCAACCCGTTGAAAAAAATAGTATCAATACTGCCGACTGCCAACATTCATACCGTGTTTGCATGGGCAATACAAGACAATTCAGCCGCTACAGGGGCAATCGCGAGGTCGCATTAAGATCATACGGAAACGGAACGCCGCGCGCGATGCGATGAAACCCGGCCAGCGCAATCATGGCCGCATTGTCCGTGCACAGAACCGGCGGCGGCAAAAACACGTCAAGACCTTCGCGGGCCGAGCGCTCCGTGATGCGCAGCCGCAGCCTGGAATTGCAGGCAACACCGCCTGAAACAGCCACAGCCTCAACACCGGCCTGATGTGCCGCCCGGATGGTTTTTTCAACCAGAATATCGACAACCGCTTCCTGAAACGAGGCGGCCAGATTGTGCAGGCTCTCACCCGTGAGGGCCTCGGCGCCGCACCCGGCAATATAGGTGCGCACGGCTGTCTTGAGTCCGCTGAAGCTGAACTCATGCGAATCTTCATTGAGCATGGGGCGCGGAAAGCGGATCGCTTCAGTATCGCCCTGAGCGGCAAGCCGGTCGATGACAACTCCGCCGGGATAGCCCAGGCCGAGCATTTTGGCGACCTTGTCAAAGGCCTCGCCCGCGGCATCATCACGGGTGCAGCCAAGCAGTGCATAGCTTCCGATCGCAGTCACATGATACAGGCTGGTGTGGCCGCCGGAAACCACAAGGGTTACGTTGGGAACAGGGACCGGTCCTGCCAGATGGGGGGCCAGCACATGGCCTTCAAGGTGGTTGATCCCGACAAGCGGCAGGCCGCGGCTCCAGGCGATGGCCTTGGCAACGTTGATGCCGACCAGAAGCGAGCCGATCAGGCCGGGTCCGCGCGTGACCGCTATGCCGTCGACAGCATCCAGCGTAATACCGGCGCGATCGAGCGCCTCGGTGATGACCGGGATAATATTTTCCTGATGGCGGCGCGATGCTATTTCCGGAACAATGCCGCCGTATTTAGCGTGATAGGCCTCCTGCGAGGAAATGACATTGGACACAATCTCGGTGCCGCCGCGCAGCACGGCCGCTGCAGTATCATCACAGGAAGTTTCAATGCCGAGGATAATCACCGGTATCTTTTTACCTTGTTTTTTATAACCCGCAGGAGTATATACAACCTCTTATTAAAGCTCATCCACTGTGTGACGGCACAGTGTAGCGTATTTTCCCCGTCAGCACAATGCAGGATTTTCAGCAGGACCGCCATGGACATCAAAGCCGACTTTCTTATTCTGGGCAGCGGTATCGCCGGGCTGACCTACGCGCTCAAAGTGAGCCGCTACGGCAGCGTCGCGATCGTCACAAAAAAAGACAAACGTGAGTCCAACACCAACTATGCCCAGGGCGGCATCGCGGCCGTGGTCGATCCCGAGGACACACCGGAGCTGCATATCGCCGACACGCTTACGGCCGGGGCCGGCCTATGCCGCCCGGATATCGTCGATATTGTCGTGCGCGAAGGCATGCAGCGCATTCAGGATCTGGTGGAATGGGGTGTGCCGTTTTCGCGCCGTGCCAAAGGAAAGAACGCCGAATTTGATCTGGGTCGCGAGGGCGGACATTCGCGCCGCCGCATCCTGCACGCAGCCGATTTGACCGGCCGGGAAATCGAGCGGGTGCTGCTCAAAAAAATTGCCAGATGCCCGCACATAACGATGTATGAAAACCACATCGCGGTCGAGCTCATTACCTCAAAAAAACTCGACAACCATGCTGACGGCCCCAATCAATGCCTGGGCGCCTACGTGCTTGACTGCAAAAAACAGCAGATTCACACCTTCATAGCGCCCGTGACCATGCTGGCAACCGGCGGGGCCGGCAAGACCTATTTGTATACCAGCAATCCCGATATCTCAACCGGCGACGGCATTGCGCTGGCCTATCGCGCCGGAGCCTGCGTTGCAAATCTTGAGTTCATCCAGTTTCATCCGACCTGCATGTATCACGCCCAGGCAAAAAACTTCCTGATATCGGAGGCCCTGCGGGGTGAAGGCGGCATCCTGCGACTGAAAAGCGGCAAAGCTTTCATGGCAGGCTATCACCCGCTCAAAGACCTTGCCCCGCGCGATATCGTGGCCCGAGCCATTGACGCCGAGCTCAAGCGCAGCGGCGACGACTGCGTGTATCTCGACATTACGCAGCGGCGCAGTGACTTCCTGAAAAAGCGCTTTCCCAACATCTACGCCACGTGCGCACAGTACGGCATCGACATCGCCGTTGACCCTATCCCGGTCGTGCCGGCCGCGCACTATATCTGCGGCGGTGTATTGACCGACACCTCGGCCCAAAGCACCCTGGCCGGACTCTACGCTGTGGGCGAAGTGGCCTGCACTGGCCTGCACGGCGCAAACCGGCTCGCGAGCAACTCCCTGCTTGAAGCCATCGTGTTCGCGCACCGGGCTGCGCTGGCATCAGGAGTACGCGCTGCTTCACGTGCGCGCCCGAACCGTGCAATCCCGCCCTGGGATTCGGGCAATGCGCACAACATCGACGAGGCGGTCGTCATAGCGCATAACTGGGATGAGATCAGGCGTCTTATGTGGAATTATGTCGGCATCGTCCGCACGACCCGTCGCCTGGAGCGCGCCCGCCGCCGGATCCACATGCTGCAGAAAGAAATTACGGAGTATTACTGGAATTTTATCATTACCGCGGACCTGATTGAGCTGCGCAACATCGCGACCGTTGCCGAGCTGATCGTAACATGCGCCCTGCGGCGCAGGGAAAGCCGCGGCCTGCACTACACGCTTGACTACCCGCAGAGCGAAAAACGCTTTGAGAAGCGCGACACCATCCTGCAGATACAGCCCCGATCCCGCGGCAGGAACTCAGGGGCGCAAACCGGCAAACAGGCCGAAGCGTCCGGTTTTTCCCTGTTCACCACGGTGCGAAAAGAAGACATCTGAGCGGCAGCGTGTGCAGAGCCCCGCGACCTCGATATTGCCGGGCAGCACCCCGCTGCCGAGAAGCTGCAGCCGGTTTGCCTCCGGCAGATCAATGGTGATCGCGCGGCAGTTCATCATCATGCAGCGCCCTGCCCCTTCGAAGCCGGAGCGGAACCGCCCGGCGACATCCTCGCCCACCTCACAACAGCACGGTCCGATCGACGGCCCGACCCCGGCCAGCAGATCGAACGGCCGGCAGCCGTAACGGGTGCGCATGCGCTCCACGGCCGCTGCGGCGATGCCGGCCAGTGTTCCCTTCCAGCCTGCATGCACCAGCGCAACGACACGGTGCACCGGATCGTAGAGCAGAATCGGCACGCAGTCGGCAACCCGCACGAGCAGGGTTATACCGGGCAGGTTCGTGACGAGCGCGTCACACTCACCGCACATGCGCCAGGGAACACCCGGATCATCCGGTGGAGGTTCATCAATGCAGGCAATGCTGCTGCCGTGCACCTGCGTGCAGCCGCACACAAGCCCTCCATCAAGGCCCAGCGCATCAGCCACGGACGCTGCCCTGCGCCGCACCCGGGCCGGATCATGGCCGGGACTCCAGCCGAGATCAAACTCTGCGCCATCATCAGCCGGATCGGTCCGCACGGAAACCGCGTGCGCAAGAGCGCTGCAGCCGCGCAGCTGCTCAAAATACATCAGGCTCAGATTGCCGTTTATCTCACGCTGCATGACGCACAACCGGGAGTAAATTAAGATTGATAATCCCGTAAAAAGGCCCAAACTGTCACCTCGAACGAAGTGAGAGGTCTTGTAACTGTATAAAAATTCAAGATTTCTCCCTTCGGTCGAAATGACAAAAAAACCATTTTCTGACTTTTTACGACGCCATCAAGATTTACTGAAGCCGTAAAAAGTCCCCACTGTCACCCTGAGCGAAGCGAAGGGTCTCCTAACATACTAAAAAGACGAGATTCTTCGTTTCACTCAAAATGACAAAACAGCCTGATTCAGAATTTTTACGAGCGTGGCAATATTTAATGAAGCCCTAAAAAGTCAAAAAATGCTGATTTTGTCATTCCGGCCCGCCGCGGCAATCCCGTGTGACGACTGTTTACAGTACCCGCCTGATTTTAGAGCTTTTTTCTTTTTTCTGGAGCCTTTATACAGAAAAGATGTTCACCCGTTCGTGGTGAGCTTGTCGAACCATGATCGGGTTTCAGTATCAAATACGTTGTCAGCTCACCCTTCGACAGGCTCAGGGCGAACGGAGGTGTTCTATCGCAGGCTATACATATTCAGATAAACACTGTAACAATCAGGAAACGGCAAAGGTTTCACGGATGAACGTGCCGTCACGGCAGACAAGGTACGGACCGTGTGTGTCGTCCCATGAACCGATAGCGAAAAAACGTTTCTGCCCGCTGCTGAACGACTCTTCCACATGGGTATGGCCGCAGATAACAGCATCGACGCCACGATGGAAATACGCCTCTATCGCGTCGCGGGTAAATTGAAAGCGCGGCCCAGGCGTCTGTCTCTGAGCTCCGGGGTCTTTGCTTCTCAGGATAAAGGTGCGAACGACATAATTGGAGAGCATGCCGGGCAGCAGTCGGTCAAGCAGCCGGAATACAGGCCAGACATTTTTTTTATAGATCAGAAACGGGGTGTCGTTCAGGCACAGAGTGTAGCCGTGCGTGATATGCGCCCGCTGGCTGCCGAGTTCAATATCGGCCTGCTCGCCGAGCAGGGTTATGCCGAACGACTCAAGCATGGAGGAGCGCACCAGAAAATCACGGTTGCCGTAGATGAACCCGACTGTTGCGCCTGATGCGCTGAGTTCCCGCAGGCCCTCCAGCACCGGCAGCATGCGCCTGTACATAGCGCGGTTGTTTGCCCAGAAGTCGAAAAAATCACCCAGCAGGTAAAGGTTGCCGCCGCAGGATCGCACATGCGCCAGAAAGGCGATAAAGGTCTTCTGCCGCCGGCTGCTGTCAAGGCCGAGGTGAACATCGGCAACAAAAAACGTATCGGGCATCCCGGAACTCTCTTTCACGGTATGCGTCATAAACACCGCAGCGGGCCGATGCCGGTGCAGGTGTGTGAATGCATACACTGCGGGGTTCGTGCACGGCGAGGATACGGACGCAGGATTTGGTCAGTCCTCTTCAAACTCTTCAAAATCCTCTTCACCGGGCTCTTCCCCAGCGGGTTCCTCGAAGAGGTCTTCATCGTCGCCGGCCTCGGATTCGTCCTGACTTCTGAGGCGCACCTGATCTTCCGGTTTCAGCTCATTGATCCTGGCTGAATCGCACTGCTTGCATGCCGGATGTGCCGGATTGGGAACGCATATCTCCAGCGGAATATGCCGCGGCATGCTGCGGGCCTTGCATAAAACAGTTTCGCGTGTCATGTGAATACAAACTCCGAGATGAGGATGCTCAACAACCCCCCTGCGGCGCGTCGCAAACGCGCCGCTTCATTGTTTTATTGTATCGCCGGCGTAACTCGAAAGGTAGCGGCTGAATTCATTGTGATGATCTTCTTCATCAGAGAGCACGGACTCAATCAGCGTGTGCAGCTGAGGATGATCCTTCAGGGTCTCGAGCTGCGCACTGTAGCGATCGCGTGCCTCCTGCTCAAGGGCAATGTCGGACTCAAGCATCTCAGTGATCGAGGAGCCGGAATGAACCGGCCAGTCTGTAAAAACGGGCGCTCCGCCCAGCTTGTCGATCATATCGGAGAAATAGAGAATATGGGCCATTTCATCGAGCGCGGCCGACTTGAATGATTCGCCCAGCACGCTGTCGCGGCTGTAGACCGAGATGCGGTGGCAGATGTACTGCAGGGTTGCCCTGAACTCGGCATTCATATTCTCCTGCAGCAGGTCAATGATCTGCTGCCGTCGCGGGTCATCCGGTTTTTTATCCACGTGTGTCCCTTATAGCCGGCCCAATTTTTACGCACGGGGAATATATACTAAAACACATACCCCGACAAGAATAAAGCACGCAAAAGAAATTTCCACATATGCACGGGGCGTGCCATTGCGGTGCTGCCGGGCTCGTTGCGCATGATCGAGCGTACCGGCCGCAGCAGCCGGAAAATTTTGCAGTGCATACCATGCAGTACTATGCTACTATTTTATTTTTTTTCAACCTTATTTTTTCAGGCCGCACAACGGCCTTTCATGAACATGGTACCCGAGAGGATTGCAGAATATGGCAGTACAGGATGAACCAGCAGGCAGTGATTTTATCCGCGACATTATTAAAGCCGACCTGGACTCCGGGAAGTACACCCCGCAGGCCGTGCATACCCGGTTTCCGCCTGAACCCAACGGATACCTGCATATCGGGCATGCCAAGTCGATCTGCCTGAATTTCAACATCGCCGCACAGTTCGGCGGCCTGTGCAACCTGCGCTTTGATGACACTAACCCGTCGAAGGAAGAAGTCGAGTATGTGGAATCCATCATCAGGGACGTACGCTGGCTGGGCTATGACTGGCAGGAGCGCATGTTCTACGCATCCGACTATTTCGAGCGCCTCTACGAGTGTGCCCTGGGTTTGATCAGGGCCGGCAAGGCCTACGTGTGCAGCCTCTCCCCGGACGAGATCAGGCGCTATCGCGGCACCTTCACCGAACCCGGCACAAACAGCCCGTACCGGGAGCGCAGCGTAGCGGAGAACCTTGACCTGTTCGAGCGCATGCGCAAGGGCGAGTTTCCCAATGGGGCGCACGTGCTGCGCGCCAAAATCGACATGGCATCTGCCAACCTGAACATGCGCGATCCCGTTCTGTACCGCATCCTGCACGAGAGCCATCACCGCACCGGTGAAGTTTGGTGCATCTATCCCATGTATGATTTCACGCATCCGCTCTCGGACGCCTTTGAGGCTATCACGCATTCGATCTGTACGCTTGAATTCGAGGACCACCGGCCCCTGTATGACTGGGCCCTTGAGAACGCTGAAAACCTGCCGACACGGCCGCAGCAGATCGAATTCGCCCGGCTGAACCTGACCTACACGGTCATGAGCAAGCGCAAGCTGCTGCAGCTCGTGCGCGAGGGGCATGTGCATGGATGGGATGATCCGCGCATGCCGACCATTTCAGGACTGCGCAGGCGCGGCTGTCCGCCCGCTGCTATCAGGGCGTTTTGCGACCGCATCGGCGTTGCAAAAAAAGACAGCACGGTCGATGTGGCCCTGCTTGAGCACTGCGTGCGCGAAAAATTGAACAAAACAGCTTCGCGCTACATGGCCGTGCTGCGGCCGCTGAAAGTCGTCATCGAGAACTACCCCGCAGACCAGGTCGAGCACATGCAGGCTGTCAACAATCCCGAAGATGCTGCCTCAGGCACCCGGCAGGTGCCCTTCTCGCGCGAGATATACATCGAGCGCGAGGATTTCATGGAAGATCCGCCCAAAAAATTCTTCCGGCTCGCACCGGGCCGTGAAGTGCGCCTGAGATACGCCTATTTCATCACCTGCACCGGGGTTATCAAAAACGAGTCCGGCGAGGTGGTGGAACTGCGCTGCACCTATGATCCGGCAACACGCGGCGGAGATGCCCCGGACGGCCGGAAGGTGAAGGCCACCCTGCACTGGGTCTCGGCCGCGCATGCTCTTGCGGCTGAAGTGCGCCTGTATGACCGCCTGTTCAGCGTTGAAGACCCGGACCGCGACGGCGCGGGCGAGAGTTTTCTCGACCGGCTCAATCCCGATTCGCTGGAAACCCTGTACCCGTGTTTTTGCGAGCCCGCGCTTGGCTTTCTTGATTCCGGGCAATGCTGCCAGTTCGAGCGCATGGGCTACTTCTGCGCTGATCCCGACAGCACCGCTGATCGCCCGGTGTTCAACCGCACTGTCGGGCTGCGCGATGCCTGGGCACGCATTCAGCAGAAAGGGACGGATTGAAGACGCGATGACAAAAACCGCCATGGCACCAGCTGATTTCAAAGCCGGCTATATATCGCTGGCAGGCCTGCCCAATGTGGGCAAGTCAACCCTGATGAACCGTATTGTGGGCTCAAAGCTTTCCATCGTCACGCCCAAGCCGCAGACAACACGCGGCGTTGTGCGCGGCATTCTGACCACTGACAAAGCCCAGATGATTTTTTTCGACACTGCCGGCATTCACCGCCCGCATGACCGGCTGGGCGAGTGCATGGTGGAATCGGCCCGGGCCACGTTTCGCGACGCTGATATCATCTACCTGCTCACTGAGGCCTGCGAGCCAAAGCCCGAACAGATAGAACTGACTGCTCAGGTGCGCGAGCTTGGCAAGCCGACTTTTCTGATCATCAACAAGGTCGATCTCGTGCGCAAGGACACGCTGCTGCCCCTGATCGGGCATTTCACCACGCTGATGGATTTCACCGAAATCGTGCCGGTTTCGGCCCTGCAGGGCGATAACGTGGATGAACTGGTTGAGCTGACCGTGCGCTGTTTGCCGAAGAGCCCGCCGTATTACCCCGAAGACATCATGTCCGACCAGATCGAGCGCGACTTTATCGCTGAATTCATCCGCGAGCAGGTATTTAAAAACACCCGCGAGGAAATCCCTTACAGCAGCGCGGTTGTGATTGACGAGATGCAGGAACGTCCAAACGGCGGTGCCTATATCCGCGCCAGCGTCATTGTCGAGAAAGACTCCCAGAAAGCCATTGTGCTGGGCAGCCGCGGCAGCATGATCAAAAAAATCGGCACGGATGCGCGCCGCGAGATCGAATCCTTCATGGGCTATAAAGTTTTTCTGGAGCTGTTCGTCAAGGTTGAAAAAAAATGGCGCGATGACCCCAGGGCGCTCAAACGCCTTGGATTTTCCTGAGCGCCCCGGCTACCCCGCACAAAAGCACATGAGCGCAATGCATTAGACAGGGTGTTGAAAAAGTCTTTTTATACAGGCTGTTCAAAAATGCGCAGATGCAAGGCGTGCGAAATCATGAGGAATGAGGCGTACTTTGCGGTACGCCGCAGTGACGAATGATGAGCACAACGCAGCAGATGAGCCCGTCCTCCGCAGTAGACCTGCTACGGAGGATGGACGTTTTTCAACAGCCTGTTAGACAGGCATATGCCAACTGCAACTACCTATCAGGAGGAAAGCCTTGAAAGTCAGAACTGTTAACACAGCACTGGACAAGCTGAAGGAAGATGTCATTGTTGCCGGAATCTTCGAAGGTCAAAAAAAACTTGCCGGCGCTGCCGCAGAAATCGACCGCGCAACCTCCGGCTTGATCAGCGCCGCACGCGCCGATATCACAGGCAGGCTTAACCAGACTTGCATGCTCTATGCCTCAAAAGGGCTGGCATCAAAGCGGGTTCTGGTGATCGGCCTGGGCAGGGAAAAGGACCTTACCCTTGACCGGATCCGCGGTATCGCAGCCCGGGCTGTTAAATGCGCGCGCGAGGCCGGCCTCACCAGCGCTGCCCTGCCCCTGCAGCTGATACCGGGATCCTCTTGTGAGCCTGCCCTTCGTGCGGCTGTTCTGTGCGAAGGCGCGCTGCTGGGCCTGTACACATTCCGCCAGTACAAAACCGCGCCTGATAACGGTGAGGCTGCGGAGTTCAAGCAGATTACAATCTGCGCCGGCAGGGAGCATTCCCCGTCCGTGGCCGCGGCTGTCAGGGACGCTGAAACAGTGTGTGACGGCGTCTGTCTCGCCCGCGACCTCGTGAACCATCCGGGCAACACTGCAACGCCGACCTATCTTGCCGACACTGCCCGCAGAATTGCGAAAACATGCGGGCTTGCCTGCAGCGTTTTTGACGAACAAAAAATCAAGCGCCTCGCTATGGGAGGTCTTCTGGCCGTTGCAAAAGGGTCGCACGAGCCCGCGCGCTTTATCGTGCTTGAGCATACAACCCCGAAGACCGCACACAACGCGCCTGTAGTGCTAATCGGCAAGGCAATTACCTTTGACAGCGGCGGCATTTCCATAAAACCCGCGGCCAACATGGAGGAGATGAAAACCGACATGTCCGGCGGAGCCGCAGTCCTTGGCGCCCTGCAGGCCTGCGCGCAGCTGAAGCTGCCCCTGCGTGTTATCGGCCTGATCCCGGCAACGGAGAACCTGCCCGGCGGCAGCGCGCTCAAGCCGGGCGACATCGTTACCTCCATGGCGGGCAAAACCATTGAAATCATCACGACCGATGCCGAAGGCCGGCTGATCCTGGCCGATGCGCTGCAGTATGCGCAGCGCTACAAGCCCCAGGCAGTCATTGACCTTGCGACCCTGACCGGGGCCTGCATCATCGCCCTCGGCAACGATGTATCCGCCGTCATGGGCACAAGCGAGCCCCTGATTGAGCGCCTGCGCGCGGCCGCTGAGCAGACCGGTGAGAAAATCTGGCCTCTGCCCCTGTATGCCGAGTACGATGAGCAGATCAAAAGCGATATCGCCGATGTGAAGAACGTGGGCGGCAAAGGCGCCGGCAGCATAACGGCGGGGTGCTTCCTTAAAAAATTCGCGGGCACCGCTCCCTGGGCGCATCTCGACATTGCCGGTACGGCCTGGGCCCAGCAGCCCAAACCCTACGCTCCCAAGGGCGCAACCGGAGTCGGCGTGCGCCTGCTCGTTGAACTGCTGCGCAAATGGCAGCAGCTAAAGCCGTAAACAGCAAGGTTTTTTTCTCCCGCTGAGTCGCTGGGGCGCAGGGTAAAATAAAAAACCATTCATATTTTTCACTCTCAGCGGCTCTGCGCCTCTGCGCGAGCTGTCATCAACATTTTTTATCCCGCAGAGTCGCTGGGGCGCAGGGTAAAACAAAAAACCATTCATATTTTTCACTCTCAGCGGCTCTGCGCCTCTGCGCGAGCTGTCATCAACATTTTATCCCGCTGAGACGCAGGAGATTATTCCCCAAGAGCTCTCACACATCAGCCGCTCCCATCCAGCAGGATACCGTTCCGCTGACGCTCCACGGCACCAGTGATCTTAATCGTAATGGGTTAAAATCATTGACAAGAGCGCTCTTTTGTCGCACTCCCGACTTTAGCGTTCCCGCACAAAAACACGAAACAGGGCTGGATACAAAAGGCTTGAGACCAGCGCTGTCAGTACAAGGGTGCTGTTCATCTCCGGGCTGAGCATGCCCATTCTTTCGCCGAGCGTGCCGGTGACGACAAGCATGCTCAAGGGGGCAGCCATAAGCAGTGCCGTGCCGAACCCCTGGCGCGCATCCAGCCCCAGCCTGCTTCTGAAAAGCACAAACGTCAGCCGGCCGGCAAAAAGCAGCCCGGTCAACCCGAGCGCTGTAACCAGCGCTCCGGGAGAGGTGAGCATGCGCAGCTCGAACGCGGCCCCGATGCCGATGAAAAAAAACGGGGTGAAAAAGCCGAACCCGACAGCGTGTATTTTCTGCTCGAAGATGCCTCTGTTCCTGAATACGCTGTTCAATACCGCGCCGGCCATAAACGGGCCGAGCACAGCCTTAACGCCGGCATACTGGGCCAGCAGCGCACCGACAAACGCGACTGCTATAACGGCCCGAATGCCCTCTTCAAAAGGATCATTGCTTTCCAGCACACGGCTGACCCAGTCCGGCCGCCGGCGGCTTACGGCATGCATAAACAACAGAAACATGACTGCCGCAGCCATGAGCACCACGAGCTTCAGGGCCGCCACAAGCGACATCACCGAGAAGCCGTAATCATGATACACAACCAGAGCAGTCAGCACGGCAATAGAGAGCAGCTCGCCGATATGGGCCGCATCGATCATGACAGTGCCTGCCGGAGTTTTTATCAGATCGCTTTCCCGAAGGACCGGCAGCATGATTCCAACCGATACCACTGAAAGCGCCACGCCCAGATACCATGGCAGACCCAATAGATGCACGGCCGGGGGCATGACCAGAAACGGCAGCAGAGACAGCGCCAGCATCCACAGAGATGCGCGCAGATTGTTCAGCATGCGACCGATGTCGAGCTCCAGGCCGGCAATGAACATCAGGTAAATAAGCCCCAGATCCCTGAGCAGTGTAAACCAGTCCGGCTGAGAGCCGATAACCGTATTGAACAGCAGCATGCCGAAGGCAATTTCGCAGGCTGGCGCGGGAATCCTCAGCCTGCGGGATATAAAAGGTATCGCCGCCGCGCCGGTCAGCATCACGCAAATGAGCAGCAGATTGTTTTCCATACATATTGCCTGGAGACAGTTAGTGGTGCAAAAACCGGCACAACCGTAATCACGGCTTGGTTGCCCGGAACGCTTAAGGAACGCTTAAGTAATTGCATTCAACGATTTTTTTTGCAACAATAAATGGCAGGGGCCAGACAGCATGCTTGAAATTCTCCACACAAGGAGCCACCATGCAAACAGCATATTTCATACGCGCGGCCGCACTGCTGCTTGCCGTGCTGGCCTGCGCGGCCGGCTGCGGCCGCAGCGATACGGACACGATTCGCCTGGCCTATCTTCAAAGCGATCTGCATCACCTTCCCGCGTTTATCGCCCTGGAAAAGGGGTTCTTCGCTGATGAGGGACTGAAAGTTGCTGTCAGCGGCATTTTTCGGGCCGGCCCCGAAATGCTGAGCGCGTTTGCCGCAGGCGAGCTTGATGTCGGCTACGTGGGACTGGCGCCGGCCGCGACAGCCGCCCTGAACGGTGTGGCCGACATCAGCATCCTGGCGCAGGTCAATATCGAAGGCTCAGCCGTGGTCTGCCGTTCCGGTTGCTGTTCAACGCTTGCGCACCTGCGGGATAAAACCGTGGCCATACCCGGACACGCCACCATGCAGGACTGCCTCATACAAAAGGGGCTGCGCAGCGCGGGGCTCACGCCCGGCATGCTGCGCCTGATGGTGCTCAAACCCCCGGAGATGCTGCAATCGCTCAGGGCCGGCACCATTGACTGCTTTATTGCATGGGAACCCTACCCCAGCCAGGCCTTCGTCGAAGGGCACGGAGAAATTGTGGAACGCTCCTCCGGACTGTGGCCGCAGCATACCTGCTGCGTGCTGATCGCGCACGGCCCCTTCAGCCGCAGCCGGCCTGACAATGCCCGTAAAATTCTGCGCGCCCATGAGCGGGCCTGCCGCTTTATTGCCGACTTCCCGGCAGAAGCCCTGAGCATAGCGGAGCGCTACACCGGCATGCCGCGCGCCGTGCTTGAGCAGGCAATCGAGCATATGCAGTTTATACCGGCAATAGACCGCGAAAAAGTGAGCGCCTTTGAGAAATTCCTCTTCGAACTCGGCTATGTAAGGCCCAGCCGTGGAACACAACGGCAGCTTGAATTTTTCCAATAAAGCACAGTAGTGGACGATGACATTTCAAATTGTCACCTGTTCATGTAACCGTAGATGCGAGACTAAGTCGTAGCCATCGCGATTACAGCCATTTCTGCAGAGGATTACTCTGCAATGTTGATGAAGCAGTAAAGAGTCTTTTCGGTGTCATTGCGGGCAGTCCTGCGCAGGCGGGACGACGCGGCAATCTCGTTTATTTGAATATGTAAAAACCTGAGATTGCTTCGCTTCGCTCGCAATGACCACATAAGAAATCTTTTAGGGAACCATCAATTTTAAGTGTCATGCCGCA
>VGSH01000065.1 GCA_016875025.1 Deltaproteobacteria bacterium | reverse complement strand
CAGCGAAAATGAGCTGAGATGTTTGATTAAAGAGAGTGCCGGGCGACAAATCGAAGATTCAACAGGCGGGAAAAATCAATTTCAGCTGCTTGAAATCTGCAGTTGCGTGCAAAATTCAGGAATCAACATCTTGCAAAAGCTCAAAATTATATGGCCTATAGTAGATAATATATTTTTTTGCCATAGTGAACTCTTGGACAGTAAGTCTATGATTGAACTGGTGGTGGATATAATGTAAAAAACAAGCGTTATACAAATTCTAAATCAAAAGCAATAAAAAGCGAAGCATGGTGGCTTTGGCGTCCAAGGGGTTGCTGGGCGCCAAATGCCTCCCCCATAATATAAGTTCCTATGCCTTAATTCAGCCAATTAGCACATGATGAAAGTAAAATAAGGCAAGATTTGTATGTGGTGTTACTGCAGAAAATGGCATACCATTTAGTGACAAAGGTTGCGATTTTGGGTTACTTGCATGAAATGCTGCAAGCATAGACTATGGTTGAGAAGATAAAATTATTTTCTTATGCGGTGAATCGGAAATATAAAAATGAAAATCGAGTCCTGCTTATAGAATGAAGGTGTTACAAGCATGAGAGCATTGATTTCATATCTATATCCAAAGATTGGGGGGTTTTTTTTGGTTTTTGCTACAGCAGTTTCTCTGTCTGGTTGTGTCTATTTCCTGGAGGGGGTTAACCCGCCACGGGAAAACTGGAAAGCCGAAGAAAAGGATAGAATAAGAAGCTCGCGTCATTTTGCACGAACGAATGTTAATGTTACAAACTCACTGGTTGTAAAAAATCTCGATCCCCAAAAGGGAGTTGACCAGCAGACCGCAAGCGTCCTTTCTGAAATTATAAAAAACACTCTTTCTAACTTCTGCGCTGTCCAGTCTATGGACGCCCTTGCTGCCGTTAATTCACTTGTCGAGGAGAAACTAAAAGCAGGCTGCGATGATACGAAGTGCATTATCGAGGTTGCCGGGGCCATGGATATAGCACAGGTCGTTACGGGCAATATTTCAAAGCTTGGCAATACATATATGCTGTCACTGATGTTGATCCAGACCAAGGGCGAAAATCTCGGCGTTATTAAACGCGCATCTGAAGAGTGCCAATGCACTGAGGAGGAGTTGATCGGGATGACCAAGCGCGTGGCGGCAAAATTGATGCAGTAGTAGATGTTATATGCAAATCTCCCATACCCCTCTTTAGAAAAGAGGGGTATGGACACGGCACCGCGGGGCGAGCGCTCAATCAAATCCCTTATCGTCTTCATGGGTGTAGGCCGGTGAAGCTACGGGTTTTTGAGCAGGTCCCGGCTTGGGCTGCGGCTTAGTCTGTGACGGCACCGACGGCGTTGCGGTTAGTGGTTCAATAACAGGCTTATCAAGCTGTTTCAGCGCCGGCCGAGGTGCTTTTTCAGCCCGCGCGAGCGCCTGTTCCTGTGCCTCGGTGGGCCTGCCGCGCCAGCTTAAATGCACGCCCGGCACCCAGCGTTTTTCATCAACGTCAAGCACCCGCACGTTCACGCTCATCATTCCGTCGAGCGAATTGATCGCGGTTTCGATGCCGACATAAAAATAAATTTTCGGCAGCTGGCGGCTGCCCGGATCCGAGAGGTCCTCGAAGGCTACGGGCCGTTCGGCATCGGGACGCCAGGCAAGGGCCACGCCCGGTTTGCCCAGCAAAGAGGCGGTCAGGCGGTCGCGCACCTGGCGGGTGACATCGTCGCGCAGGGGCGTGATTTCCTCTTTGTCCAGCGCGGCGATCAGGAACGCCTGATTTTTGAACATGGGGTGCTCTCCCATGAGCTTTGCCAGTTCCGGCCCTGCGCTCTTTTCAAGCCATGTGTCAAGGGATCCGGAGCTGCCGCTTCCGGAAAACAGGCCCCTGCCGGTTGACGAGCATGCAGTGCAGGCGATAAGTGCAGCGATCAGCGCAGCCCGGTAAACTGTTGTGCGTATCATGATATGTCCTCCCTGTGGTGTTAAAACGTTCTGCGAGGATCAACGGTGAACCCCAGTTCCCTCAGGCGTTTCACCCCGCGTGCCTGTTCGTCCGCGTCGGCAAACAAGAGTACGACGAAACTTTCGCCAAGCGTGTTTCTGAACCAGTCAAGCCGCAGGGATGCGTCCCGGCTGGTGATATGCTCCATAAAATTGCGTGCCTTTTCCGGTGAGTGAAACAGTATGAGCGGTTGTTTCCCCTCGCGTATGTAGTCCGCCGTTACAGGTGCCCGGCTTGGATCTGCCGGTCCGCTGTATGCGAGCACCTTCTGCAGGTGGTGATAAATGTAGCCGCTGTACCAGTTAGCCCCCCGCGGAATATCGGACGGCAGCGGGTTTGACCCGATGCGGCCGGGCCCGTAATTGTAGGCGGCCAGGGCAAGGTGCACATTACCGTTGTAGCGGTCGATCAAAAAGCGCAGGTAGCGTGCGCCGGCCCGGATGTTTATACATGGATCATATAGATCAGTCAGCCGGGTAATGTCAAGGTCACGCGCTGTGCCGGGCCACTGAATCTGCATGACACCGTAGCAGGAAGCCTTGGAAACAGCACGCTCGTTGAAGTCGGATTCGCCCCGCGCCACAGCCAGCAGCAGGCTGATCGGCAGGTTGTATTCGCTCGCCGCCTGTTCAAAGCATGCATGGTGTGGAAACTTGCGCAGCGGAACCATCCCGGCGTCCCGTGACCGGTACGTCTGCCAGGCACGGTTGTAGTCAATCGGATCGACTTGCATGCGTGCCCGGGCCGGTGCGGAGAACGCAATGACCAGCACAAGCGCCGTGAAGACTGCGGTTTTCATTGTATATGCACCTCCCCGGCCGGCCCGATGACGATGCTGCCGCCCTGGCGGCTGCTCATCAGGGTTCTGATCTCAGCGTTCATTGCTTCAGGCAGGCTTACACCGTAGAACGCCCCGCTTCTTCCGGCTGCGCCGAATACTTTCCTGGCAGCAGCAGTGATCCCGTAGGGAACTGAGCTGATCTCCATTTCATACAGACTTCCCGGAGCAGCCTCCGGTTTAAATACCCAGGCACCGGCCTCGGTTTGCAGGCACCAGCTCCTGCCGCCGGAGATAAGATACAATGAGACCTGACCGCTTCGGGCAATCAGACTGCGCAGCGCCTCTTCATTCGCAAAAGAAAGCGAAAAGCCTTCCTCCTCGACAGGAGGCGGCTCCTGCGGTGCGGCCACAGGCGCCGGTTCGGGTTTCGGTGGCTGCTGTGCGACAGCGGTAGGCTCTTCCGGCATCGGTTGAAGCAGCTCGCGTGCTTCGCTGACCTCGATGCGGGCTTCATCAAGCCGTGTCTGCGCGCTGCGCAGCGTGTCTTCAATCACGGCAAGCGACTCCATCCGCTGCGCAAGTTGAGCTTCAGCCGTGTGCAGCCGCTGTTCCACCCGCTGCAGCCTGAGTTCGGCATCAGCGGTGCGCTGCCGGGCCTGTCCGGTGATGTGGGCCATGCGCTCGGATGCTGCTTTAATTTTTTCCAGCTCCTGTGCACGGGTTTCCGCTGATTGCCGGAGGCGCTCGAGATACCGCTCGCGCTGTGCTATCTCAGCAGTGATGCCGGCAAGCTCGTCCTGCAGATGTTCAACGGCCATACGCATGGCCTGCAGATGCTGCCGGTACAGAGCCTCGCTTTGCAGGCGGGGACGGACATTGTCGCCGGTCAGCGGCAGGCTCTGCACCAGGGCAAACAGGATCATCAGACACATACAGATAATGGCCAGGAACCGCATGATGTCTGTCTGCAGCATCTCGACATCATCGGGAAGGCCTCTGACTTTGCGCGCACTGCGTACACCTGTCATGACAAGGATCCCGCGCCTGCTTCACGCCGCTTGCTCAGGAGTACCGTGATTGTGTCAAGCCGTTCGGTAATGGCATGTGCGGCCTGATGCTCCTGATGCGCATAGACTTGTGCCAGGCCGGCCCCGACCGCCCACATTTTAATCAGGCGCAGCAGGTAGCCGCCAAGCCCCCCCACAATGGTGGTGGAAAGGGCCACAAGCATGCCGCCTTCAATGAGACGCTGCAGTATGGCGAACGCGCCCAGCCGTGCCGCTGATGCCGCATCAAGTCCGGACAGCGAAACCAGCAGGGCATTGCGCATTCCGATCGCGGTCCAGATCACGCCGATGCCGAAAAAAAGGTTGATAATCAGGTCGAGCTTTGCCTCAAGGGATTCAACCCGGTTAAGCAGAGGCCGCTCCTGCCGCAAAACTGCTGCCAGCCGCGCAAGATACATACAGAACAAAATGGCGCACAGCCCGAACGCAATGACGGAAAACCCCAGGTTTTCACGGCACCAGTGCAGCAGCAGTGCCCCGGATACAGCGACAGTATCGCGGCCGGGCAGCCCGTATACGCTCATCAGATACAGCACCAGCAGGGTAGCGATCCCCCCGGCGGCAAACCCCTGCACGAAACGCCACAAAGCGGTCTTCATAAGGAACATGGCTTTCACTCCCCATTCTGGCATGCTTTACAGGTTGCCTCGAGTATAATCTGCAGGTCTTCGTATTCCGCGGCAGCACGCGCATACAGGTCGCGCTCCCCGCATATTTTCAGGAGGCCGGTCTGCTTGCTGACAAGCTCAGCCTTCATTGCGCGGGTAATTGTGCCGATCTCACGGCAATGCGTGCATGTCTGGTAATCGCGCGGCAGGGAAACGAATTTGTGCGAAAAATAACGGGTATAGAGATCCTTGGCCTGGCGCGTGTTGATAAGGTTCTGGTCACGGGACCAGTTTAAAAAATCGCTGAACTCTCTGCGGTTGTTCGTGTCGGTATCGTTTTGAGCGATATATATGAGCCGGTCGAATATATCATCGAAACGCGCGGCGCAGTCGCGCTGTGCAAGCGTTGCCTGCGCTTCAGCGATGGCCGCATTGAGGCGATTTGACGAGGGCAGGTCGCAGTTCGACCTGACGATCGATGTCTGCGCGCAGGCCGTACTCAGCATGCACAGGGCAATGAGCGTCACCGGCAGAACGTTTTTTATATGTATGTGTCTGAACATGGCGGTAGCCTCCATTAAACAGGGTGGTTAATATTCGAGATTACTCTCAAATGTATTGAACTCCGCGGCCGGTCCGGCGGGTACCGTGCCCCGGACTTCGTCCTCGCCGAAAATGATGCTTTTGACATTATCAACCATCTTGACCATCTCCGGCGTGACCGAGCCGTACATGCGGCCGAGCTCGATGATTGTCTGCTGCCGTCCGATCTCGGCCTCCATGAGGTCGATCCACTGGGAGACTGATGAAGTGTCCAGGTAGATTTCAGCCGCAAGCGTGGGCAGGGGCTGCTGCTGTGAGCTGATCAGGCGATAGTACTGCGCAAAACGCTTGCTGAGCGAAAAACGACCCTTAGTCACATCGGGCTGTGATTCAGGACCCAGAATCTCCTGCAGCTGCGCGGGCGTTGCATTTTTGCCAAGTTGCGAGCGAAGGCGCGAGGCAAGACCCGTGCTGGTGGCGTCAATTGTGCGCTTCATCCGGGGCAGGTTCTCCTGCATGATATCAAGCATCTTCTGGTAGTTCTGCGCAATCTGCTCGGCAATCTGCACACAGCCCGGGTCGTCAGACCCTGCATCGCAGCCGCTCTGGCTGAACAGCGTGGTCTGGTTCTCAAAGCTCGCGATCACACCCCGCAGGCTGTTTTCCATCGCCCGTGCGGTTTCGCCGGTTTCTTTGAGCATTTCTGTCACATCCCGGGGAAACAGCTTCAGCTGCGGCGCTCCTGTTTGCGCATTCGCCGGCATGTGGAACGCCAGCAGCACTACTGCTCCGACAATACCACTGATGATGCATCCTGTTCGTCTTGTTTTCACGATGTTTTCCTCCATGTAAGAAATTAATAAAGAGTGTTTCAGTCAGCGTACCCCCTGTCACCGCCCGCAGCGTTCATAATAATCCCGGAGCGCTCCTGCATGCAGGCTATGACACGGTCCCGCTCCGGGGCTTCATGGTACGTAAAATATATATGGTAGCCTGCACCCTGACGCTCTACCATGCAGGCTACATCGCACAGGGCGCCCATGTGCCGTGCAAACCCCTCGGCCCGTGAACGTGTATTAAAAGATTCCCAAATATAACATTTATGCCCGGACGGCGCTTCTGACTCATTCTTAATCCAGGATAGAGAAGGCTCTGCATCGGTTGCATTATCACAGCCGCTACCAGATGATGCAGCCATCATGAGAGCAGGCCTCTCAGGTGCCGCACCGGTTGCATTATCGGGTTCACTGCCTGTTTCAGTGCCGATGCCATGCTCAGCGGTCAGTGGCTGACACTCCGGGGGTGGGGCTGTATCGGGAGAGGCCGTACGATCGGTGTCAGGAGCCTGGGCAGCAGCATGCGCTGCGGATTCCGGGACCGCGTCAGCCTGGAGGCTTAGAAATGCCGCCACGCGGGGTGAGGCCTGCTTGAATAATGATGTAACCCGCTCTTTCCCGGGCAGAAGTGCAACGGCAACGACCAGGGCTATCCCTGCCAGCAGTCCTGCAATTCTTATAAAAATCATTTCATCCCTTTCTGTGTTTTTATGGTATAGTTGGGCCAATAACTCCCGGTGCCTTCTTTTATCAGCAGATGACGGCTTTTTTGAACACGTATTACAAAAAAAATGGCAGGCTGGATAAAAATATCGGCGCAAGAAATTGAATGCTGTAATACTTGGTGAAATAAGGCGTCTTAAAGGGGCAGGGTCCGCCTGGGCGGGCATGCAATATTTTATGATGCGCCATTGTTACGGGCGCATGATGCACTGAATTGTTTTGTACAGGAGGAAGCCATGGAACATGCAGGAAGAAAATGTGCTGAAACAGGTGCGGCCGTGCTGGTTGCCCGGGCGGTCCTGCTGCTGGCGATCGTTGCCGGCAGCGTTTGCGTGGGCAACCCCTGCGCGCAGGCCGATCCGATACGTATCGTGGTGTTGCCGTATTACGTTGAGGACGGCTATGACGCCAAGGCACTGCCGGAGTTCTCGAAACATTATCGGCGCTTAATCGGTTTTATCCAAAACCAGCTTGTCCGGCATAACTACGAGGTTATTGACCCCTTCGCTGCCGACATGAAAGAAATGGAATATAACAACCTTATGGAGCGTTCACGATCAGATTCCGCGCTGGCATGCCGGGAGATGTGCAAGCGCTACGCGACCGACGCAGCCTACGTAGTGTGGATGGAACTGCTGCGCAAGCGCACGGGCGACGGCATGTGCAAGGTGCGCATACGGCTTGACGGACAGGGCTACGACAGCGCTTCCCGCAGCCTCGGTGTGGCGCTATCAAAAACCTTTGACGTTACCCGGGAGCATTGCAGCGATGCAATGGCCGAGGCAGAAAAGGAAGTCGGCGACGTTGTCGGACGCACCCTGACTGTCAGTACAATACGGCTGCAGCCTTCCCTGCCGCCTGCGCCGCCTGTTGCTGCAGGCTCTGAAACCACAAAAGGCAAGCTCTCAGAGGAAATTAATCGATTCCCGGAATATATCGAGGTCCGTCTCGATGGCGCAATCGCACAGGAAGAGGTAGAAGTCTTCGGCAAGGTGGTTAACACGGTGCGCGGCGTTGAAGAGGCCAAGCTGTTCCGCTCAAAAATAAAATCAACCAGCCCGCAGGAGTCGGTTGTCATTTGGCGGGTAAAAATTCAGGATACCGAGCCCTTCCGCCTCCAGACCAATATCATCAAGATGATCGACGATGTGCTGGCTGCCGGCGGATCAACCACGATCAAGGGCGTGCCCTACCGTTATACACCCGATGAACTGGTCATGCTTAAAGGTATCCGCACCGGCGACACGTCTACTCGCTCGGTGCATTTCGTGATCGACCGCGACAGGGCCCGTACTAAAGAGTTTACAGAACAGTCCTCACGCGACGGTTTTGAATAACAGGTACAACCGCAAGGCCTGCTGCATAGAGTCAGCAGGCCTTGTGTATCAGCATGCCGGTGTATTTAGAATAATGAGGACCACAAACAATGACAAGCAAAAATCTCCTGAATAAAAATGTCCGCAGAGCATGCACTATTGTTCTGTTGTGTCTGATGGCCTTTCTCTGGAGCGCCTGTGCGGGGCGTCAGGTGCAGGGCCCCGACAGCCCGCTGATTATCACGCTTGATGGCGGCACCGACCACAAGGTTGTCTCAATTTTTGGGGCTGTTATAGGGGCGGCCCCCGGCGTCAAAAATGTACGGATGGTTTCAAGCAAACTTGTGCCCGACAGCCCTCAGACCAGCAGCGCGGTTTGGCACGCAGAGCACCGCAATGCCGACATATTTGCCGTGCAGACCGCGATCATGGATTCCCTGGACGACATCATAGAAACCGGCGGCAGTTTTAAGCTGCAGGGCAAGGCCTACAGCTGCGCGGCGCCTGAAATAGCTCTTTTGAAAGGCATCCGCCCTGACAGCGCAACCGGCAGGCACCTTCGTTTCGTAGTTGACCGCGAACGCATGCGCGATCAAGAATTTTTCGGGCGTTGATAAACGCTCAGGGTAAGATGTAACCACAAAAAAAGCGAAATATACAAAAACAGAGGTTGCTTTCTATCTTCGTTGAAAAAATAATTTCGGCGAACAGGCGCTTTTGTTTGCAATGACAGTGTGGTCTGGTTAGCGCAGTGTAACCCGAGAGAACGCTCACGGGTTGACCGGGTTGCCCTGTTGGTAATTGCCCTTGGCTGTATTGTAGCGCTCGAAGGCTGCCCTGATGCGCGCCCGGATCGGCAGTTCATACGGGCAGCGCTTCTCGCAATCCCCGCAGTCGATGCAGTCCGGGATTTTGTTCATGAATGTATCCCAGTCACCCTCAAAAATCCGCTTGGGATCAAAACGCTTCAGGGCAACCTCGGTATACATGATTGCTGAAATCATGATTTTCTGCGGGCAGGGCTGGCAGTAATTGCACATGCGGCAAAACCCGTTGCCGAGCTCCTCGCGGATGCGCTCCATTTCGCGTTTTTCTTCAATCGTCAGCTCGCCCTTGAATTCAAGCAGGCCGATGTTTTGTTCCATCTCGCCCATTTCGGCAATGCCAACCAGCACCAGGAGATCCGGGAATCCGTTCAGGTACTTGAACGCCAGAGCCGGATTTTCCAGCATGCCTCCGGCCATGGGCTTCATGACGATAATGCCGATGTCGCGTTCGCGGGCAAGCGGGATCAGTTCATCGGCCGCTTCGGTATTGACGAAGTTCAGGCCGATCATGACGGTTTCAAAGGCACCGCTCATCACAGCGTCGCGCGCCACGGTTAAGCGGTGCGAGGTCACGCCGATGTGGCGGATGCGGCCCTCGTCGCGCGCTTTGCGCACAGCGTCAAGCGGCCCGCCGGGCTCAAGCACGGCTTTCAAATCCTGTTCAGTGCTGACATTGTGAAACTGGAAGATATCGATGTAATCGGTCTGCAGGTTTTTCAGGCTCTGGTCAAGATCGCCAAGGATCGCGTCCGGGGTGCGCGAAACGCTTTTGGTCGCAAGTATCACCTCCGATCTGCGTCCGGTAATGGCTTTGCCGATGCGCTCCTCGCTGGTGGTGTACACGCGCGAGGTGTCGATGTAATTAACCCCGCGGTCAAGGCTGTCGCGCACGATACGGATGGCCTCTTCCTCCGACGGCGTCTGGATGGGAATGCCGCCGAAGCCGATGCGGGTCACCATGAGTTCAGTTTTGCCCAGTCTTATTTTTTTCATATACACTCCAGTTTGCTGAATACGGCAGTATTATTTCAGCCCCACAATTGTTGAACCAATTGTTCTTTTGATATTTTTTGAAATGCTGCAATGTCGTGCAGAATTTTATTGAGGGTGCCGATTTTAATCGGATCGTGATCGGGAATGGTTATATGATGAACCTGTGCCGGCTGTTGAGCGGTAAGCCGTATATGGCTTCCTGTCTGGCGGGTAACTGCGTAACCGAAGCGCCCCAGAAGTTTGCACAGCTCGTTGCCTGTAATATCCCGGGGTATTTTATGCATGGACGGCCATTACTTCTTCTCTGACAAAATGCAGCCTCACAAGCGCAGGAGCGTCCGCTTCCTCGAAATGGCATTTAACCGAATCGAGGATATTGTGCTTCAGCTCTTCCACGGTATCACCCTCGGTAAAGATGGAATGCCCCAGCGCCTGGGCGTTAAATCCGCCTTCAGGGTCTTCTTCAATCATAAAAATTATTTCATTCATGGCAGGCTCCCTTGTCGTGTTTTTTGTCATTATACAGCATTATATTTGATTGAGCAATTACAGTGAGATAGCATTACAGTGAGATAGCCGTTGATGAAGTCGTAAGAGTTTGAAGTAGACTGTTTTGTCCTTTCGACTCCATTCGCTGTGCTCAGGACAGGCTCCGGGAGAAATCAGGTTATTTTGATTGATCCGTATGCACGACATACCCCATGCTGCGGTAGCCTCTGAGACGTTTATCCCACATGCGGGCAAGCTGCGGGTTATCATATTCAACATAGTCATAGATGCGCACATCCTGCTTTGTGGCATGCTCACGGTGCAGGCGGCCCGCATACTGCTGAAGAGTTCCTTTCCAGGAAATAGGCAGGCAGAGAACTAAAGTGTCAAGAGGTGGATGGTCAAAACCTTCGCCTATTAATCGGCCAGTGGCAAGAATTACCCTTGGTTTTGAGCCCTCAATTTCTGCAACTGCCTGCATTACTACCGCACGCTGTTTTTTTGACATTCTGCCATGAAGCACAAAGCAGGGGTGTATTTCATCTTTGAGAAACTCTTGCAATAGTTCCAGATGTTCAGTCCTCTCTGTCAGCGCAATGATTTTTCGTCCTTCACGAAAAGCAGCAATAATGTCCTGCGCTATATGATGATTGCGTTGTGCATCGGTTGTGAGAATGCGGAATACATCTTGGATTGCCGCATCTTTCTCAAGTGTCGGAGATGTAAGCATGCGCGGCCATACTTTTAACTGCGCCGGGGCTGAATCAGGCTTTGCGGCATTATGGCGAATCGGACCGCACTGCATAAAAATGATAGGCTGATGGCCATCACGGCGAACCGGTGTGGCCGTCAGCCCTACCACATAAAGCGCATTGGCCTTTTTCAGAATTGATTCAAATGAAAAAGCCGAAATGTGATGACATTCATCAACGATAATCTGGCCATACTGATCGAGCAGGTCCGCAAGATTTTCATAACGAGACAATGTCTGCATAACGGCAATGTCGATACAGCCCGAGGGCTTCTTTTTGCCGCCGCCAATTACACCGATACTTCCTTTTGGAACTTCAAGAAACGTCGCAAGCCGCTCCTGCCACTGTTTTAAAAGTTCGTTGCGGTGTACAAGAATAAGCGTACTTACCTGACGCCGGGCAATCAGCGCGGCAGCGGTAACGGTTTTGCCGAATGCCGTTGGCGCGCACAGAATACCTGTTTCGTAGTTAAGCATTGCTTCGACTGCATCGGACTGATCTTCCCGCAAGCGGCCAATAAAAGCAGTGATTACAGGTTTACCCGAAACACGTTCATCAATTATTGTCGGCTGTATTTTATGTTGTTTCAGCAAATCAAGCACTGCTTCAAGGCAGCCTCGGGGAAGGCCGATATGGTGGGAGTAGTTTTCCGCACAGCCGATTACCCGGGGCTTATCCCAGACGGGAAAACGCATTGCCTGCGCTTTGTAAAATTCCGGGTTCTGAAATGCGGCAAGGCGAATCAACCGGTTGGCAAGGGGCTGCGGCAATTCGGACTTTTCAAAGAACAGCTGATTTGCAAAAACAATTCTAAGTGACGAGGGCAGCGGCCCGGGGATGCTTTGAAATTCAGGGGTTGGACGCTTCCATGGTTCCCGTTCATCCTCTTCCGTGACAAATGCCACATCAATGGGCTGACCTCCGCCGGTTGCCTTCAAGATTGCGGTATCAGTATCCGATAAACGCATTCTTGCAATTGACGCCAGAAAAGCCCACTGATCAGACCACGGCATAAACTGTTCATCGACAAAGACACTTCGACCCTGCTCACGAATATTTTTTTGAAGTGGTAAGGCTATCAGGTTGCCGAAACCGCCTTTCGGCAGGCTGTCCTGATTGGGGAAAAACCGGTCATAACTTGCAAGGCTTAATTGCCGTGTTCGGGTGCAGGTATGACTGATGATTGCGGCGCCAAGCCTGCGTGCCTCGCGCGCGGGCACAGCTTCAGTAAAAAACAGCCAGACATGAGCACCCTGTCCCGAGCGCGATATTTCAAGCGCTGCAGGCACACCAAGCTCCCGGCAAGATTGCATAAAAGCCCCGGCATCCTCGCGCCATTCAGCCTCATCGAAATCAACTGCCAGAAACCAGCAGGTATCGTCGGTCAGCAGCGGATATACGCCAATGGTCTGTTTGCCGCTCAGATGATCATAGATGACCTGATCGGTAACGGGAAGCAGCAGTCTGTTTTCGCAATCCCCGCATTTTATACGAGGCTTGCCGCACACGCCCGACTTCCACTCATTGCCGCAGGCGGGGGAATAGCCGGATTTCCCTTTTGCCGATTCCCAGCGTAGGGGATAGACATCGGACCTCCCCCGGAAAAGACTTTGGAAAATGGCGATTTTTGCGGCGGAATCAAGAGATGAAGTGGTTTCGTAAGCGGCGAGCTGCGGGTTGTCGGGCTTTGATGGGTATTGTACGGTCTCTTGCCGCCAGTTGATGCCGTGCGTATCGAGCAAGGCTTTGAGTCGGTGGTTTTCTGCCCGCAGCTGTTCGATGTCTGTTTGTTTTGTTTCAGCACAGTCGTAATTTTTTGTCATCTTTAGACCTGTCCAAAACAAACCCCCGGTTTTGAAAAAGCTCGGCACTCGGGCTTGGATAATTATTTAAGACCGCCACGCTCCTTCCAAGCTGCCAAGGGCAGAGAAAAAGCACTTATCGCGAAATATGCCTTATCGGCCACCGTCCAAGGTGCGTTATTTGTTAAAAAAATATAATTAAAATATGTTGAAATATTTAAAACCAATAAAAGTAGTTCTTCTTAGGTTGCCTTATCGTGGTGCATAGTAAGAGCCGCATCAAGCAGCTGCCATCTTGCTCGCAAAAAACTTATTTACTTATTTAGGGGCGTCCCGGTCCCCACACGGTCCCCACACAGTGCGGTTTCAGCACAGTATAACGCATAAATTTTTTTGCTTGAATTCAACAAATAATAATATATACTATTAAGTAAGCCGTAAGGCTGGTGGCCCTTTGCCTAAGGCTCAGGACCGTGGCAGCGCCTCAGTCGCCGTTAAGACTGGGGCTTTTTTATTTCCATAAAGGCGCTCGCCCGCCGCAATTTCTCAATATAGGCTGCATCCGCAGGGAAGGCCGTTACAAAGTCAAACTCGCCTGATTGTACTCTTTCCTCAAGCACCACAACATACCGCTCTTCAATTACAAGCAGGGATCTCCGCTTCTTAGTCCGACCATCGACTATCTTTGCGAATTTGATGTCTGCGCTCAATTGTTCCCTTCGTGGCCGATAAGACTTCCTTTATCCAAAGAACACAACGTGCCCGCCTTGCAGAAAACCGAGTGTGTACGCCAGAGCTGAATCGATAGTTTTCGCTCTCTGAGAAGGCATGCTCGAAGGTCCCGGCATGAAAAAACACCCTGTTGCCCACCCAATCATACATTTCAATCCTGCTGCCGTCTCGTGCCTGCACATACGTTTCCAGGTATACCTGCCGGTATGCTTCCTTAAGCGCTTCTTCATCCTCCGCTTTCAGGCGCAAAAGAGGCCAAAGGTGATCAGGCATTCCAACGCCCCGTAAAATGAAAAACGTTGAATTTTTCCGCACACTGCGAAGTTCCAACATTCAAACGGGGCAATCCGTTTTTAGCGGCAAGATCAGCGCAAAAACCAAGCTTAATTTCGCTTTCGTTCCTTGCATTCCAGGCGTAACCGACAGCCCCAATAAGGAGATCAGCCAGTTGAATAATTTGCATGCTTCTGGAGTTGACCGGCTCCAGACATGCAATCTTTGCCTTGCCTGTAAGCTTTCTCCTGAGAATATCGCGCAATAAAACAAAGCGCCCTTGTTCTTTATTCTGCTGCCAGTCGAGATAAATAAAATATTCAAAATCTTTTTTAAGACGATGCACAAGCATTTGATAATACAATTTGTAAAAACCAAGCTCGGCATCCCCCTTATTATACTGCCCATGGTCAAGCTCGGTCCGATCAACAACCAAAGCACGAAAAGAAAGCGCCGGCTCGGATTGAAACAGGTTCAATAGTTCCCAGTAAAAATCTTTACGGTTCGGGGAAAGTGTTTTCCACCCGAACTCACGCCAAAGAGCATGCTTCTTTCTTATAAGAGTTATTTTCCGGGAAATCTCGGCATGCAGATCCCGTGGGCACCAAATCCCGCCGATAACCATAAAGGGATCTTTTTTATTTGTATGCCTGCTTTCATCACAGTAAACATTAATTTGTGATTTTAAGCTCATTATTAACTCCAGTTGCGCCACCGAGACCTGGCCGTTCATCAGCATGGGCAGAAGCCGATCAGCGGAGATGTTAAACCATTGTTAGCCCCTTGCCTTATTATTCGCCGAAGATGCCTTCTGGGCGGACTTGCTTTCCGGAACAACATGTCCTGTAAATGATTGAACCCCTTGCCGGGTAGTGTTGTTTTCAAATTTTCGCGCAGTTTGTGCGAGAATCGCCTCACTGGAATAAACCATGTAAAGCTGGCGCATCCGCCAGACATTAGCCGGAGAGAATCCACGCATTTCCGGAAATGCGCGTCGCAAGTCGGTCGCTACCATTTGCACGACAGCATCGCCCCAGCCCAGCGTCTTCTGCTTCTCTATGATACCGCGCCCGATGTCCCAGTAAAGCAGAATGACATCGCGGTTCACAGCCCGTGCCGCCGAGATGCGTGCGCTTGTAACCCGTGATTTCAAGTCTTCAATGAATCTACGGTACTCAGGCGATACGATGGATAGTTCCTGTGACTTTTTCATCGTGCCATCCCCTCCAGCATCCTTGCCCTCTCTTTTACAAGCCGACGGATGACGATGATGGACAGCACCACGTTCTGATATTCGTAGGCCTTGAACTTCCCCCGCAACCGCTCGGCTGATTTCCAGATTTCGATCGCGAGATTATCGAGACTGGTTTTATTGATGGCAAGCGTCATATTTTTCCGGTTAATGGTTTGTTGAAAGGGTATGTTTTTTTAAAAATGAGTTAAAACTATACCATGCAAAAAAAGTAAAATACAAGGGTTACAAACAGAAAGACTGTGATTCGAGATTGCTATGCGGTCTGACGTGTGCGAGGTGATGGCTATTCGGGCTCTCGCGGCTCGATGCTCAGGCGGAAGGACAGGCGGTTGAAGGTGTCGGGGCATTCGCCGGCAATGCTGTGCTCTCTGGTTGCCCAGGGCGGGGTTTGGCCTGAGAGCAGCACATGCAGGTAGGGGTAGAGCTGATTGTAGAGCAGGCAGCACATGCCGTTTGCGTTGAAGGGGTCGATTTCGATACGGTCGCCGATGCGGTGGCCCCACATGCAATTGCCTTCGATGTGCTCGACCTCGACAAACACGCGGAAAGCATCAAGCGCCGGGTAGCCTTTGCCGGTAATGTCGCGGAAGGGGAAGTCTTCTTTGAGCAGTTCACCGCCGGTATTTTCCTGCCGTTTGACCTCGATTGTGACCCGGCCGCCTTCAGGGCAGCAGCCGGTAAAACCGTCCACCCGGTTTTCCCATACGAGGCTTCCTCCATAGTGCAGGGCAACAACAGACGGCAT
>VGSH01000064.1 GCA_016875025.1 Deltaproteobacteria bacterium | reverse complement strand
GTTTACGTAATGTTTATTCATGAAAGTGCCGGGGGGGGGGGCAGCCTTATGGGTTTGAATGCTGCTGCGGCAGTCCGGAGTGCCGTGGCCGGGTAACCGATAATGACTGGAAACTTCCGGAGCTTCAACAACGCTATAACGGATATTTTTCATGGTTTTTGCAGGAAAAAATAGACAGGCTCAAATCGTGATATCTATCATGCGGGTGGCAGGATTGAGTTTACGTCCGTTGTGTCCAATATCCGGGACGCCTGTGCAGATTGGCAATGGCTATGATATAGATCGTGTCCGGCGTGCTGCGGCGTGCTGTGAAATATAATGCCGAAGGGAAAGCGGTTAGCCAGACAGCGCCTTGTGTTTGAGGACAGCGCAGTCCAGGCATGAGGATATTCGACGATACGGGCTATGGTTGCATACATTTCTTCGGCAAATTCAAGCCCGAGCCCCGTCCGGCTTTGCTCATAATAATGCACAGCCTCGTTAAGCTCCTCAACCGCTTTCGGATGAAAAAGTATGTTCATTATTTTTGATATTTTGAGCGGATTTCGTGGAAGACGAGGTCGGCGGGAATGAGCTCTGTTTCACCATGGGTAATCTGCGCAAAGCGCTGCTCGGCCTCTTCAGCCCACAGGCGATCAATCTCCGGCTGGATGGGAAGGTTCAGGCTGGTCAGGAGCTTTTCAATCAGGCCGATCCGGGCGTCTGCAGGCAAGGCAAGCGCTTCATCAAATACTTTACCGGCATTGGTGGGCATGATGCATCTCCCTGTATAAGCACATCAAGGCACTGGAATGTATTTAAAAATTAGCATCGGCAGGCAGGGCCGTCAAGGGTTAAAAAGAAAGAACGTAGGCCGGACAAAGCCTGCCCTGAGCGTAGGCGAAGGGTCCCGCAAAGCGGGATAAACTCCGCGTGTCCGGCAAATTCGATTATTGCAGAAAGTGCCGGACACTCCGCCACGGCGGATTAGTCCGGCCTACAGGCTAACTGCCAAGAGCAAACAAATTATACCGTTGTGGCTGGGAACTTTATGGGTGATTTAGAGGAAATCATAACTGATATAGTAAACAGCGTCGATTGTTTGAACTGCAGAGGGTGCTGCTGGTTTTCTATAGGCGAAGAACATCTATTGCCATTTTTTGGGCAGCAAGAAATAAACTCGCTTGATACTGAGGAACAAAAAAAACTTCATAAAACTTCAGAAGGTCTTTTTCAGGCCGAATCCATAACATCAAAAGTCAAAAAGGGTGTAAGGATCTGCGCGTTTCTCGAAGAAGTCTCTCACAAATGTAGCATTTATGAAAAAAGGCCATTGGATTGCCTTTTGTGGCCATTTGATGTTATCCGTCTTAAAAACCGAAAGCAGAGTAGCATATATTTATCTGTTGTTTCTAACCAAATGTGTCCTGCTACAAAAAAAGGAAATCTATTATTGCAAGATACTGGACAACGAATAATTCGTCGTCTGGAAAAGCTTGGTTTTTTTGAGGAAATACGTAACGGAAAGAGGCATATTTGGAATCAAGAAAATTTTCATCGACTTCTGCATAGCCTTGATGATTATCTACAAAACAAGATAGACTAATACCCTTCCATGAATCAACTTGTTGGCAAATCACACTTAATACAAAAAATCATGCCCCACCGCGTTCGGGCAGCCGAGCTTGCTGTTGGTCATACGGCTAACAAGCTCATGGATTGGCCGTTCAATTACGTGCTTTATCCATTTGTTATTTACACCTACGGCATACTGTACGGCGGGTTTTTAATGACCCTGTTTTCGCTGCTCGCCTGTCTGCTGACACTGAAATTTTACGACTGGTCAAAGCGCGACTGGCTGGGCATTGAGGCGATCAAGAGTCTTAAGACATACACGGGGAATAAAAAGGCGTTACAAATGTCAGGCTGGTTTCTGCGGAAAAGCGATCCGGTTGTGTTTTTGTTTCTGACCTTCTGGTACGACCCCTTTATTACCGCCGCCTATCTGCGCAAAGGCAAATTCAACGGCATGACCGGCCGTGACTGGCTGATTTTTTATGGTAGCCTTATCCTCTGCAACGGCTACTGGACCCTTGCCTGTTTCATGGGCATAACGCTTGTGGAATGGGCCTGGCAGGGAATAAAGGGGCTGGTGGCGTAGGGGCGACCGGCCGGTCGCCCTTACACGCCTTGTTATGCCCGGCATGCAATCGTCATATAGCCGGGTTTAGGTTAGCAAAAAACGGTATTATTCAACAAACACCGTCGCAAACCCATGTGCATGAGCTGCTTCCAGTTGTCTGATGTCGGAGGTCACAAAAAGGAGGGAAATCTGCACGGCTTGCTGAAATATCAGTGCCGAGGCGATGTGCAGGGCATCAAGTGATCTCACGGGTGAACTCGCGACGATCAGCTCGGCCCTCGCAATAACCTCATCGGTAAGCCGTATGATTTCAATATGTGTGAGGCTGGTACGGATTTTTTTTGTGAGCGTATCAAGTTCCCGACTTTTCAATTCACCTGCAAGCCTTTTTCTTTTCAGTGCCGAGAAACATTCCACCGACAGCAGGGCCGAAGAAAGAATCCGGTGCTTTGCAGTAAACTTCCGGGCCTGCGCTGAGCCGGATTCCTTTACGAAATTTTTCAGATACGTGCTTGTATCAAAATATGCCCAGGTTTGCGCCATTACAGCCTTTCCGTGCGTTCATCGATAACAAGGCTGGAAAGGGCCGCGCCCTGCAGGGTAACCGTCGGGGGCAATTTCAGCTCCCCGCTGCCGCGCCTGAGAATACCCCTGTCTTCCAGCGCGCTCAGCCGGTCTTCCACACAATCACTGTGCTGAGCGACGGGTCGTATTGCCGCAATCGGCACGCCGCGCTCGGTCAGTATGACCTCACGGCCCTTTTTTACGAGTTTGATGTATTTTGAAAAATGCATGTTTGCTTCCCTTAGCCCTACCTGCATGATGGCATTCTCCTGGAATGTAGTTATGTATATACATTAGTACATATTGCAGTTTGACACAAGTTTTTTTTAGCATTGAGTTTTCACCGGCGGCACATTCAACGGTATGACCGGCCGCGACCGGGGCATCTTTTACGGCAGCGTGCTTGTGAGCAACGGCTACTGGACGCTTGCCTGCGCTATGGGCATAAAGCTTGTGGAATGGGCCTGGCAGGCGGTGAAGGGGTTGGTGGTATAGGACGCTTCGCCTGTCCCATGGAAAGGTTTCTATACACGCAACTCCGCCAATGTAGGCCGGACAGAGTGAAGCGTGTCCGGCAGAATGTGACAATAAAAACGCCGGACACTCCGCCAAGGCGAATTAGTCCGGTCTACGACCTACTGCGACAGGGTACGAGGGGATATGCCCTTAGATGTGATTTGCATTTTTTAAAAGTATTTTTCTAAATACCGTAGCCTTATCGTCATTTCGAAGAAGCGCCCGTCCTTCGCAGTAGCTTGCTACGTAGGGTAAACAAGCGAATGAGAAATCTTAAAAACAAGATTTCTCCCTTCGGCCGAAATGACCGGCTTTGCGCTATGCGCACTCGATGGGGGCGAAATAAAAAGCCACATATCTGGGTTATGCCAAAATGGAAAATGCCCTAAAAAAAAGCCCCTGCCGGGGAAAATCCGGCAGGGGCGCTTTGTTAAAGCTGGAATAAATTTTATCAGCTACTTATTTTTTCTTTTTTGCTTTTGCAGCACCGGCCTTGATGGCGGCCTGGGCAGCAGCCAGGCGCGCAATCGGCACGCGGAACGGCGAGCAGCTGACATAGTTCAGGCCGACCGCGTTGCAGAAGGCAACGGATGCGGGCTCGCCGCCCTGCTCGCCGCAGATGCCGACTTTCAGGCCCTTGCGGGTCGAGCGGCCCTTTTCAACCGCCATGGTGATGAGCTGGCCCACGCCGTCCTGGTCGATGGTCTGGAACGGATCGGCCGCGAGCAGCTTCTTGTCGAGATAGTCGGGCAGGAAACCGCCGATATCATCGCGGCTGAATCCGAAGCTCATCTGCGTGAGATCATTGGTGCCGAAGGAGAAGAATTCGGACTCGACTGCCAGGCGGTCGGCCATAAGCGCTGCGCGCGGAATCTCGATCATGGTGCCGACCAAGTGCGGGATCTGCCTGACGCCCATCTTTTTGCAAGTGGCGGCGTATTCAGCGGCAATGATGGCTTTCTGGTTTTTGATTTCACTCGCATCGCAGGTCACGGGCACCATGATTTCGGGCGCGCATTTTTTGCCGGCCTTGTTGAGCTCGGCGGCTGCTTCAAAAATAGCGCGGGCCTGCATGGCAGTTATCTCGGGGAAGGTGACACCCAGGCGCACGCCGCGATGTCCCATCATGGGGTTGGACTCATGCAGGGCTTCGCCGCGCCTGCGCACCTCGTCAACCGTGATCTTGAGGGCTTTGGCGACTTCAGCCTGCTTGTCTTTACCCTGAGGCACGAATTCGTGCAGGGGCGGATCAAGCAGCCGGATAGTCACGGGCAGGCCTGCCATGGCATCAAGGGTATTTTTGATGTCGCGCTTGACGAACGCGAACAGCTCGTTGACCGCTTTGTTGCGCTCGGCCGCCGTTGATGAGAGGATCATTTTCCGCAGCACGAACAGGGGCTTTTCAGCGCCCGTGCCGTAGAACATGTGCTCGGTGCGGAAAAGACCGATACCTTCGGCACCGAAGGCGCGGGCAATTTTCGCGTCAGCCGGCGTGTCGGCATTGGTGCGTACGCCCAGGGTGCGGTATTTGTCGACGATCTGCATGAATTTTTTGAAACGGGGATTTTCAGATGCATCAACCATGGGCAGCTGGCCCTTGTACACCACGCCCAGCGTGCCGTTCAGGGTAACCCAGTCGCCTTCTTTGAAGGTCGCTCCCTTGACGGTCATCTTCTTCGCTGAAACGGTTACATGGATTTCGCCGGCGCCCACAATGCAGCATTTGCCCCAGCCGCGGGCAACAAGCGCTGCATGGCTGGTCATGCCGCCGCGCGCGGTCAAAATGCCCTGGGCCGCGCGCATGCCTTCGATATCCTCGGGGTTGGTCTCTTCGCGCACCAGGATCACTTTTTTACCCAGCCTGTTCTGCTTCACGGCCTCTTCGGACGTGAACACGATCATGCCGGTTGCGCCGCCCGGGCCTGCAGGCAGGCCGCGCGTGATGACCGGGGCCTTTTTCTCTGCCGCCGGATCCACAAAGGGATGCAGCAGCTGGTCAAGGTGGGCCGGCTCGACGCGGCCGATGGCGGTTTTCTCGTTAATCAGCTTTTCGGCCAGCATGTCCATGGCCATGTTCAGTGCCGCGGTGCCGGTGCGCTTGCCGCCCCGGCACTGCAGCATGTAGAGCCGGCCTTCCTGGATGGTGAACTCGATGTCCTGCATGTCGCTGTAATGCTTTTCAAGACGCGCGCGGAAGCCCATGAGCTGCTTGTAAATTGAGGGCATGGCCTCCTGCAGCGAGGGCAGGTGCTTGTTCTGGTCGTTTTTGGTTTCTTTGTTCAGGGGGTTGGGTGTGCGGATGCCCGCGACCACGTCTTCACCCTGGGCGTTCACGAGCCATTCGCCGTAGAACTTGTTGTCGCCGGTTGCCGGGTTGCGCGTGAAGGCAACGCCGGTAGCGGATGAGTCGCCCATATTGCCGAACACCATTGACTGCACATTGACGGCCGTGCCCCAGTCGTCCGGAATGCCCTCGATGCGGCGGTAGGAGATGGCGCGCTTGCCGTTCCAGCTTTTGAACACCGCGCCGATGCCGCCCCAGAGCTGCTGCCAGGGATCATCGGGGAAGTCTTTTTTGAGAACCTGCTTTACTTTTTTCTTGAAGGATTCAACCAGTTTCTGGAGATCCTCGGCGCTCAGGTCAGTATCAAGCTTGCAGCCCTTTTTCTTTTTGTACTCGTCAAGCATCTCGTCCAGCTGCCTGCGGATGCCCTTGCCTTCTTCAGGCTCGATGCCTTCGGCCTTTTCCATGACAACGTCGGCATACATCATGATCAGGCGCCGATAGGCGTCGTAGACAAAGCGCGCATTGCCGGTTTTTTTTATCATGCCGGGGATGGTCTTTGATGACAGGCCGACATTGAGTACCGTTTCCATCATGCCGGGCATGGAGGAGCGGGCGCCTGAGCGGCAGGAGATCAGCAGCGGATTCTTCGGATCGCCGAACAGCATGCCCATGTCTTTTTCGACTTTTTTCAGCGCGGCTTTCACTTCTCCTGCGAGGCTCGCGGGGTATTTGCCGCCGGCCTTGAAATAGTCCACGCAGCACTCGGTTGTGACGGTGAAGCCCGCGGGTACCGGCAGCCCGATCAGGCACATCTCGGCAAGGTTGGCACCTTTACCGCCGAGCAGCTCTTTCATCTGGGCTTTGCCTTCGGCCTTGCCCGACCCGAAATAGTATACATACTTCTTTGCCATAGCATCCTCCCTGAAAGGTGTGTATTACTCAGCTGCTATTTTTGAAAAGTCCGCAAAACCGGTGAACAGCGATGCAATTGCGCCCAGCAGCGCGCACCTGTTCTGCCGCACTCCTGCGTCATCGGCCATGACAAGCACACTGTCAAAAAAGCCGTCAACGGCTGCCCGAATGGTTGCGACCAGCTTGAGCGCATCAACATAGCGCCTCTGTTTCATGAGCGTGATCACCGTGTCGCGGATTTCAAGATATTTGTCAAACAGGGCGCGCTCAGCGTCATGTTCGAACAGGCCCGTCTCAACGACTGCTTCAGGCGTACCGGCTTTTAAAATATTGACCACGCGCTTGAAGGCAATGGAAAGGGCTTCGAAGTCAGGGTCTTTTTTCATCTGCTGCAGGGCCTCGATGCGGCTGGCGCTGTCGGGGATATTGTCAATGCCCAGCGCCAGCACCGCGTCAACCACGTCATAGGAAAAACCCTGCGAGGTGAGCATGTTCGAGAGCCTGCCGCTGAAAAAGGAAAGCACATCAGCGCAGACTTCATCCATCGGCCGGGTGCTTTTGCCCTCGAGCAGGCCGGCGGCTGTCTCCACCAGATCTGACAGCGACAGGTTGTAATTTTTGTTCACGATGATGTTGATAATGCCCAAACACTGCCTGCGCAGCGCGTAGGGGTCAGCCGTGCCCGTGGGCACAAGGCCGATGCTGAAGCAGCCCGCAATGGTGTCGAGCTTGTCGGCAATGCTCACGATCGCGCCCGTGTCGCCTGCCGGGAGTTCATCGCCGGCAAAGCGCGGCAGGTAGTGCTCGAAGATGGCCTGATACACTGCTTCAGGCTCAGCGGCAAGGCGGGCATACTCGCGGCCCATGATGCCCTGCAGTTCAGGGAACTCTCCCACCATTTCGCTCACAAGGTCGGCTTTGCACAGATAGGCTGCGCGCTCGACGCTGTCTTTGAGGCCGGGATTAAACACCGATGCAATGTGCACGGCAAGAGCGCGGAAGCGCTCCATTTTTTCAAAGGAGGTGCCGAGCTGTTTCTGGTACAGCACGTTTTTGAGCGATTCGGTCAGCGTCGGCAGGGATTTTTTCTGGTCTTCGGCGTAAAAGAAACGCGCATCGGAAAGACGCGCGCGCAAAACGCGCTCATGGCCGTTGATCACGACCGACGGGTCTTTGACTGCGGTATTGTTGACGGCGATGAAGTGATTGAGCGGTTTGCCCTGGGCATCCAGCACGGGAAAATATTTCTGGTGCTTCTTCATGGTGGTGACCAGCACCTCCTTGGGAAGCTCAAGGTATTCTTTTTCAAAGCTGCACAGCACAGGGTAGGGCGCTTCGATCAGAAACATCACCTCCTGCAGGAGCTTTTCATCTATATCGGCCGTGCCGCCGGCCTGCGCGGCAAGCTCGTTCAGCTTTGCGGCGATCATTGCCTTGCGTTCTTGCTGGTCAATGACCACGCAGGACTTATCCATGGCCGCGCGATAGGAGGCAATGCCGCTCACCTTCACGGGACCGGGCGCCATGAAGCGGTGCCCGCGGGTGGTGTCGCCCGAGGTGACATTGCCGTAGGTGAAGGGCACGACAGCTCCCCCGAACAGGGCCACGATCCAGTGAATGGGACGCGCAAAGCGCACATCCATGTCCTTCCAGCGCATGGATTTGGGAAACGGCAGCTGGCTGATGACTTTAGAGAGGATGTCGGGAAGCAGGCTGCCGGTGGCTGCGCCCGTTTCATGCTTTTTGGCGCAGATGTACTCGCCCTTGTCGGTTGATACGATGGTGACCTGGCTGATGTCGATACCCTGTCCCTTGGCGAAACCAAGGGCGGCCTTCGTGGGGTTGCCGTCGGCGTCAAAGGCGATCGACTTCGCAGGCCCCATTTTTTCAACGCTTAAGTCGGTCTGCGCGGCAGCAAGTCCTGTGGCCGCAAGCACAAGGCGTCGCGGCGTGCCGAAGGTTTCAACCGCTGAAACGCCGATGCGGCGGGCTGCCAGCTCGTTTTCCATGAGTTGTTGCAGCGCGGCAAGCGCGTCCGGCATAAATGCCGCGGGTATTTCTTCGGTGCCGATTTCAAGAAGGAGTTCGTCGCTCATTAAATAATCCTTTTTTCGGGCAGGCACAGGGGCCTGCCCCTACGATGCGCGCCCCGGGGCGCAATTTTCTTCGGGCCGTTTTGACAACATAATCAATCAATTCGCTTTTTTCAGCATCGGGAATCCCAGGGCTTCGCGCTGGGCCACATAGGCCTCGGCCGCGGCCCGGGCAAGGTTGCGCACGCGCGCGATGTAGCCCGTTCTCTCGGTCACGCTGATGGCGCCCCGGGCATCGAGCAGGTTGAATACGTGCGAGCACTTCAGGCAGTAATCATAGGCAGGCATGACCAGCCCCCTGGCGATCGTGTCTTTGAATTCCTGCTCGTACATGTTGAACAGGCTGAACAGCATCGTGGTGTTCGAGGTCTCGAAATTGTATTTCGAGTAATCGACCTCGTTCTGGTGGAATACATCGCCGTAAGTGACGCCGGGCGCCCACTCGATGTCATAGACGCTGTTTTTCTGCTGCAGGTACATGGCGATGCGCTCGATGCCGTAGGTGATCTCTCCGGTCACGGGCTTCAGGTCAATGCCGCCGGCCTGCTGAAAGTAGGTGAACTGGGTGATTTCCATGCCGTCAAGCCACACTTCCCAGCCCAGGCCCCAGGCTCCGAGCGTGGGCGATTCCCAGTCATCCTCAACAAAGCGGATATCGTGCTCAAGATGGTTGATGCCGATCGCGCGCAGGCTGTCAAGGTAGAGGTCCTGAATGTCCATGGGCGAGGGCTTCAAGATCACCTGGAACTGATAGTAGTGCTGCAGGCGGTTGGGGTTTTCGCCGTAGCGGCCGTCCTTGGGGCGGCGCGAGGGCTGCACATAGGCAACGTTCCAGGGCTCAGGCCCGAGGCAGCGCAGAAAGGTGGCCTGATGAAAGGTCCCTGCGCCGACCTCCATATCGTAGGGCTGCTGAATGATACAGTTTTTTTCAGCCCAGTAATTCTGCAGGGACAGGATAAGCTGCTGAAAGTTCAACGTGTGTTCCTCCTTGGCGGATATGATCGCGAATCCGGGCGCGGCGGTTTTCCTGATGCTGCACAGGGGAAACAGCAGCGGTACGGCTTTTAAAAAAGAATTTCATATACCATAAATAACCCTGTTTTGCCAGATTATATTAGCATATACGGGCGCAGGAGCGCTGAGGGGTTTGTTTGTGCCGGGCCGCTTCACGGTTCCGGTCGCCGCAGTGACGAACAATGAGTACAACGCAATATCCGGACTTCCGGCGAGGGCGGCACATTTCAAACGCTTGACTTTATTGCCTCTATTGCCTACACTGCTGATTCGTTTCACATCTGACAGGTACACTCTTCTCGTCGCGGCAGCGCACACCATGGCAGCGCATTCTCAACAGGCAATCGGCATCTTCGACTCCGGCATCGGCGGGCTTACGGTTCTGCGCGAGATCCGGCAGCGGCTGCCCCTTGAAACGATCAAGTATCTGGGAGACACCGCACGGGTGCCGTACGGCACGCGCTCGGCGCAGACCGTGCAGAAGTATGCGCGCGCCAATACGGAATTTCTGAACGGGCAGGACATCAAGCTGCTGGTGATCGCCTGCAATACCGCTTCGGCCGTGGCGACCGAACAGCTGCGCGGGGCTTACAGCCTGCCGGTCATCGACGTGGTCGGTCCGGGCGCGCGGGCTGCGGTCGAGGCGACCAGCAGCGGCCGCGTGGGCATCATCGGCACGGAAGGCACCATCTCAAGCGGCGCCTATCAGCGCGAGATCAGTGCTCTTCGTGACGGTGCGGTTATTTTTGCGCAGGCCTGCCCCCTGTTCGTGCCGCTTGTCGAGCAGAACTGGATTGATGCGGGAGATCCGGTCGTGCAGATGATCGTGCGGCGCTATCTTGAGCCGTTTCTTGATTTTCAGATCGATGCCCTGGTGCTCGGCTGCACGCATTACCCGCTGCTCAAGCAGGCTATTGCGCAGTTTCTGGGCGACGCAATTACACTGATCGATTCGGCCGAGCAGACTGCGCGCGCGGTTGAGGCCGCGCTGCGCGAAGCCGATCTGCTGCGTTCAGAGCGCGGCAGCGCGCCGCAGTATTTTGTGACCGACATACCGCATCGGTTCGCCGCGACCGGCTCACTGTTTCTGGGCGAATCGCTCGGTGATGTGCAGCTTATCGATATCATGTAGACCGCAGGCACGGCATGGCACGCTCACAGAAAAAAACAGGCTCCGGAGTGCGAAACCCGCGCAGGAACAAGAGAGGCGGCCTGTTCGGATTTAAGACGTTTGTGCTGCTCGTGCTGCTGGCAGGCGCGGCCGCGGTTGTTTTCTACGTGCGCTCGGGCGGTTCTCTCAAGGTGCTGGACCGCGTGCTGCCTCCGGCTTTGCGTCTTGAAACACCCGTTGAGCAGCAGCGCTCCTGGGAGGCCGATATTTTTTTCAGCGATATGGACTCAGACCTTTTGATTGCCGAAAAACGCACGCTGGCCTGGGACAGGGATCCTGAAAAGCGGGCTGCGGCGCTTCTGCGTGAGCTGCTGCGGGGCCCCTCAGGCGCGGCGGTGCGCACAACGCCTGAAACCGCACTGCTGCGCTCGGTTTCAATTGCATCCGACGGCACGGCACAGGCCGACTTCAGCGCCCAGCTTTCAGGCGCGCATCCCGGCGGCAGTTCTTCAGAGGTGCTGACCGTGTATTCAATCGTCAACACGCTTGCGCTCAATATCGATGCCATCAAGAAGGTGCAGATTCTTATCGAAGGCCGCCCTGCTGATACCATCGCCGGGCATGTTGACTGCCGCCAGCCGTTTGAACCCAGCATAAAAATTATAAAATAGGTATTTCGCTGAGCGCGATATCTGGTATAATCCACTGGATTATCCGGATACCGGTCGCACCAGGTATGAAGGCGTACAGTATTTATGGCACCGACGATTAAACTCGAAAAAATCCGCAACATGGGCATCATGGCCCATATTGACGCCGGCAAGACCACGGTCACCGAGCGCATTCTGTATTATTCCGGCAAGTCGCACAGGATCGGCGAGGTACACAACGGCCAGGCGGTCATGGACTGGATGGAGCAGGAGCAGGAGCGGGGCATCACCATCACCTCGGCGGTGACCGATTTCGTATGGAAGGGCTGCGGCATTCACCTGATCGATACGCCCGGACACGTTGATTTCACGATCGAAGTCGAGCGCAGCCTGCGCGTGCTGGACGGCTGCGTGGCGGTTTTCTGCGCTGTGGGCGGGGTGGAGCCGCAGTCGGAAACCGTCTGGCATCAGGCCGACAAGTACCAGGTTCCGCGCCTGGCGTTCGTGAATAAAATGGACCGCGTCGGCGCTGATTTTTTCAGCGTTGTCGAACAGCTGCACGAAAAGCTGGGGGCCAACGCACTGCCCGTCCAGCTGCCGGTCGGCTCCGAGGACACGTTCCGCGGCGTGGTCGACCTGATTGAGATGAAAATGATGCTCTGGCATGAGGAGGCGTTCGGCGATGCCTGGGATGAGCAGGAGATTGCTGAGGACCTGCTTGAATCGGCCGCGCAGTGGCGCGAACGGCTGGTCGAGGCTGTGGCCGAGCAGGATGACGGCCTGATGGAAAAATACCTCTCCGGTGAAGAGATCAGCGTGCGAGAGATCAAGGCCGCATTGCGTGCCGCGGTGCTCACGCGCGCGATCATACCGGTCATGTGCGGCAGCGCCCTGAAGAACAAGGGGATTCAGCCCATCCTCGATGCTGTCATTGATTACTTCCCCTCGCCGCTGGATGCGCCTCCGGTACACGGCACGGTTCCCGCAACCGGCGAGACGGCCGAGCGCCGCTGCAGCGACAAGGAGCCTCTTGCCGCCCTGGCATTCAAGGTCGTCATGGACGAGGGCCGCAAGCTGACCTATCTGCGCATTTATTCCGGCACCATTACCGTGGGCGAGGAGCTGTTCAACCCGGGCAAGAAATCCCGCGAAAAAATAGCGCGCATTTTCAGGATGCATGCCAACCGCAAGGAGCGGGTTGAGAAGGCGCACGCCGGTGAGCTGATTTCAGTCATGGGCCTGAAACAGACCACGACCGGCGATACGCTGTGCTCGCCCGAGGCGCCGCTTTTGCTCGAGTCGATGGAATTCTATAAGCCGGTCATTTCCGTGGCCATCGAGCCCAAGGCCATCGGAGATGAAGAGCGCATGAACGCGGCCCTGTCGAAACTCTCCGAGGAGGACCCGACCTTTCACGCCCGGGTTGACGAGGATTCCGGCCAGACGGTTATTTCCGGCATGGGCGAGCTGCACCTTGAAATAATCACCGATCGCATTCAGCGCGAATTCCGCGTGCCGATCAGAACCGGTAAGCCGCAGGTTGTGTACCGTGAAACCATTCGGAAAACGGTTGAGAGCGAGGGCGTTTTCGACCGCGAAATCAACGATGCCCGCCAGCACGGCCATGTTGTGATGCGGCTGGAGCCTTTGGCGCGCGGTCAGGGGCTTGAGTTTGCCTGTACAGCGCCGCCCGAGGCGGTTGCGCCGCAGTTTGTTGCGGCAATCGAGCAGGCCTTCCGCGACGCGACCCTGGCGGGCATGATGTCGGGCTATCCGATTGTCGACGTCAAAGCCACCCTTACTGGCGGCTCCTGCCGCGAAGGCGCTTCAACCGAGCTGGGGTACATCATGGCAACGGCTGCGGCCGTGAAGGACGGCATTACCCGGGCCGAGCCCCTGCTGCTTGAGCCGATCATGGATGTCGAGGTTGTCACGCCCAATGAGTGCATCGGCGACGTCATCGCCGATATCAACACGCGCAAGGGCAAAATCGAGCATATTGCCGACAAGGGCCCGGCGCGCATCGTGTCTGCCAATGTGCCGCTCAAAAACATGTTCGGCTATTCAACGGCCCTGCGCTCGGCAACCCAGGGCCGGGCGACATTTACGATGAAGTTCTCGAAGTTCGAGTACCTGGGCTGAAGCACGGCCCTGACGATACGCGCTTGCAGCGCCAGCATGCCTGCAAGCGCTCTGTGTGCGGACATACCAAACAGGAGACTACACCATGAAAGAACGCGTTGAAGAAGCTTTGAAGAAAATCAGGCCGGCCCTCGAGGCAGACGGCGGCGGCATTGAACTGGTTGATGTCGTGGACGGTGTCGTGAGCGTGCGGCTGAAGGGTGCCTGTCACGGCTGCCCGGGCGCGCAGATGACACTGAAGATGGGCGTTGAAAGAATCCTGAAGGAAGAAGTGCCGGAAGTCAAATCCGTTCAGTCGGTATAGTTACCCAGGGTGAGCGCGCCATGGATCTGCTGCTGTGTGCTGTCGGGCTTGTGCTTGTCATCGAGGGCATTCCATACTTTGCCTTTCCTGAAAAGATGAAGCAGGTTCTGGCAAAGATACCGCTGCTGCCCACGCCGCTCATGCGCATTTTCGGCATGGCAGCAGTCGCGGCCGGACTTGTTCTGATTTATATCTCACGCCGGCTGCTGTAGCCGGCTGGCTGCAAAATTATTTGCCGTTGAGTGCATCGCCGATCGGTTCAATCTGAGCATATTTTTTTTACTGCCGCTTTTCAAAAATAATAATGATTCCCCGTTCGTGGTGAGCCTGTCGAACCATGAACGGGCCGCAGTGGTGTGCCTGATCCGTTCTGCCCTTCGACAGGCTCAGGGCGAACGGAGGGTTTTTTCAGGATATACCATTTTGAAAAATGCTCTCATAAGCCTGAAAAGCTGGCATAACAGCTTTTCAGGCTTTTTTTTTACCATACGCATGGTATATACTCAGGGCATATTCTGTCATAACCGGGGTGCGGTTGCGATGCATTGCATGTGGAGGAGAGGAACCATGACCCGTTTGATTATGTCTATCGCAGTCATCTGTATAACTGCCGGCGGAGCCTGGGCCCGGGAGCCGATTGTTGCGCTTGATGTGAGGCCGGAACAAAGCGCAGTGCAGGCTTCGGCCTGGAACAAACCGATCGTTATTACGTCCATGCAGGAAGCTGCCGGACATTTTGGCAGCGGGGCGCTGGAAACGCTCGGGCAGGTTGATTTCGAACAGCAGTTTATCCTGGTTTTTGCATGGCGGGGATCAGGACGCGACAGGCTGAGCTACGCCGTGGCCGAGTCGCTCCCGGAGCAGATTGTCTTTTCCATGCAACGCGGGCTGACGCGTGATCTGCGGCCGCACACGCACGTGTATGCGCTGCGTTCAAACGTGAGCTGGAGCATACAGGCCGAGGATGATGCCGGAGTGGAAAAGCCCTCCGTAGAGCCCCCTGAACCGGGCAGCAGGGCCTGGATGGAGGAGGTTGACCGAAGGGCGGGTGTGCGTGATGCACACGGATGTGGACCGGACATCGGTTCAGCTGCGTGGATGCAGGCTGTGGCCCTGAAGCTTGGCGTGTATGATGGACAGGGGCACGGCCCGGATCCGGGCTCGCAGGAATGGAGCGATGCTGTTCATCGCAAGGTTTTCGGTGCTGAGCCCTGAAGAGTAAACGGTGTAACCGCTGTCGTTACCTCAGCACAGGTACGGGGCATCGGGCCTGCGCGCGAAGCGCTTCAGGAGATGAACATCTTCAGTCGTACAGTGTTCTGAGCGGCAGGGCAGCAGGCTGTTGTTGTGCAGGAGAGGTTCACCCGCGATTGGGAAAAGTGAGGCTTTGACTGCTTCATCCCACATGGCGGTGCCGGGTATGGGTGAATACTCGGAGACGAAGGGGCGCAGGCCCGAATCGTGCACGAAACGGATGCTGCGTGCAATCTGTTCGGCCCTCTGTCCGGGCAGCCCGGCCAGGATATAGACCCCGACCTGCTCGCGCGTGAAACCGGCATCCAGCAGAGCCCGGGCTGCGCGAAGATAGTCATCGTTGCTGACCTTCCCGCCGGTTTTTACCTGCAGGCTTTCATCAGCGCTTTCGAAACCAAGACGGATGGTTGCGCAGCCGGCTGCTTTCAAGAGCTGCGCGATCTCAGCGGTTATGTGGCGCACATGCAGACCGTTGGGCACATGCAGCCGGAGGGGCAGAGCAAGCCGGATAAGGCCGCGCGCAAGCGGGATAAAATGTTCATCAGCGTTGATCAGCAGGGCATCGTCATACAGGGCGAAGTCTCGCGCGCCCGTGCGCGTGTACAGGTCGTGCGCGGCCCGGACGACAGCATCGGGGTCACACTGCTCAAAGCCGCCATATAAGAGGTGCGAGGCGCAGTAGGGGCATCGGTTCGGGCATCCGCGTGAAGTCAGCACCGGTATGCTGCTGAAGGTGGCAAGCAGGCTGCAGTCCGGCATGGCAAAATCGTCAGAAGCTGATGTGCGCGGGGGAAATCCCATCTCTTTAAGCATTGCGGGCGCGAATGCTCCGGTGAACACCCGGTCGGCCGTGCTGCTGGCGCGGGCATGCTCAGGGCACAGGCTCGCGTA
>VGSH01000063.1 GCA_016875025.1 Deltaproteobacteria bacterium | reverse complement strand
AATGAAGCGCGGGGCCAGCTGCGCGGCCAGAAACGGCTCAAGGCTGCGCATCATCGCGTTTTCACCGGCCGTGTCAGCGTCAAATACCATAATAACAGTTCGCGAATAGCGCCTGAGCAACCCGATATGCTGTTCGCTCAGGGCCGTTCCCAGAGCGGCAACCGCATTCTGTATGCCTGCCTGGTGCAGGGTGATGGCGTCAAGATAGCCTTCCACCACCACAGAGCGGTCTTCGCGCGATATGTGCTGCGAAGCCAGATGCAGGCCGTAGAGACTGCCGCGCTTGCTGTATATCGAAGATTCGGGCGAATTCAGGTATTTCGGCTCACCCTGATCTATAATGCGTCCGCCGAATCCGATGACCTGTCGGGCGCTGTTGCGGATCGGAAACATGATTCTGTTTCTGAAGCGGTCATAAAACCCCCCGGCCTGTCGGGAGGACAGCAGCCCGATTTCCAGCGCTCTTTCTATCGAAAAACCCTTCGCGCGCAGACGGGCGGTAAGCGTATCCCAGGCATCCGGCGCGAAACCGATCTCAAAGGCCTCGAGTGTTTCCGCGCTCAGGCCGCGTCCTGCCAGGTACTGCCGGGCTTTTTCGGCGCGGGAGTCATTGAGCAGCAGCTCATGATATATCCGGGCGGCTTCGGCGTTGATCGCGAAACATTCTTCGCGCGCTTCAAGCCGGGCTGCATCCTGCGGGCTCATCCGGCGCTCCGGCAGTGCTATGCCGCAGCGCTGCGCGAGATGGCGAACCGCCTCGATAAACGACATGTTTTCCCGCTTCATCAGAAAGGAGAAAACATCGCCGTGCTCACCGCAGCCAAAGCAGTAAAAGGAGCGGCGGTTTTCATTGACAAAGAACGACGGGGTTTTTTCGCCGTGAAACGGACACAGACCCCGGTGATTACTCCCTGTTTTTTTCAGGCTGACATAATCGGAGATAACATCGACTATACTGCATGATTCCCGGATGGATCTGACGGCGTCTTCGGGGATGAGGTTTGCTCTGATTTCCGGCATTGTCTGATTAACGCTTATTCCTCGACGGATACCGAACAGCAGTGCAATGCAGCACAACCGCGGAATGCCTGTAGTGCGGCGTACGGCCCGCTGTCGTGTGCGGCCGTTCTGCCGGGATATCATGCTGCGTGCGCCTGAGCAGCCACCAGGGTCATGCGCTCGCTACTGGAACGAGCGCCGTGACTTTACTGACCGCTTGCGGGCGGCCACGGCCTTTTTTTTTCTGCGAAGGCTCGGCTTTTCAAAGCACTGCCGCTTGCGGACTTCGCTTAAAATCCCGGCCTTTTCACACTGTTTTTTGAAACGCCGCAGCGCGACTTCAAGCGGCTCTTTTTCGCGAACGACTATGTCCGGCATATCTTTCACCCCTTTCCCTGTGGATTACCCCTACAGGCAAAGCGGGTTTTGCATACCTCTCAATGCTGCAGAAAATTGGACCCACCCCTTTCCCGGCTGACTGAAACAAAAAACATAACTACTTAAAATAACTACACATATATAAACATTTTATTATAGCCCCAAAACCAGGATTGTCAAGGGTATTTTTCAGGCAGACAGCAAGCCGGCTGTCTCGCGGCTGACATAGGCGCGGATTTCATCAGCGGTGCTGAACGTGAAAAGCTTATGGACAATCTGCCGGCACTGGCGGTAGTCCATTGACCGCAGGATTTTTTTTACCTCCAGAATGGCGATCGGGGTCATGCTGAGCTCATCGATCCCCAGACCGAGCAAAATCGGCAGGTACAGGGGTTCCCCGGCCATCTCGCCGCACATCGCGACCGGAATGCCCTGTGCATGCGCGGCGTCAATAATGCGGCGCAGCAGGCGCAGCACGGCCGGGTGCAGCGGCTCATACAGGTAGGAAACCTGCTCATTGACCCTGTCGATCGCCAGCAGATACTGTATCAGGTCATTGGTTCCAATGGAAAAGAAGTCTACCTCACGCGCCAGCAGATCCGCGATGGTTCCCGAGGAGGGCACCTCGATCATGCTGCCGATTTCAATATGCGGGTCAAAGGGCTGTTTTTCCCGGGACAGTTCGGCCATGACATCGGACAGAATCTCCTTCACCTGCCATATTTCTTTCACGCATGAAATCATGGGAAACATGATCTTGACTTTGCCGTATGCGCTGGCGCGCAGTATCGCCCGCAGCTGCGTTTTGAAAATGGGTATCTCCTTCAGGCAGAAACGGATCGCGCGCAGGCCCATGGCCGGGTTCATCTCTTCGGCCACATCAATCTGCGACATGAACTTATCGCCGCCGATATCGATCGTGCGCACCGTGACCGGCCGGGGTGCAAGCTGCTCGGCGGCCCGCCGGAATATTTCAAAGAGCTCATCTTCGCTCGGCAGCGTCTGCTTGTTGAGGTAGAGAAATTCCGTCCTGAACAGCCCGATGCCGTCGGCGCCGTAATGCTTTACAGAATCGAGTTCCTCGATAATTTCAATATTGGCCAGCAAATTTACCCGGAAGCCGTCAACCGACAGCGAAGGCAGGTTCCTGTAGCGCAGCAGGCTGCGCTCGAACTCCTCGTACTTTTCCTTCTGCCGGCGGTATTTGAGCAGGGTCTGGCCGTCGGGGTTGACGATAACGGCACCGTTAGTGCCATCAACAATGATAGCTTCGCCGTTATTGATCCTGAGAGAGGCGTCATTGAGCGCGACCACGGCCGGTATCTTCAGCGCGCGCGCCATAATGGCGGTATGCGATGTCTTACCGCCGCAGTCGGTAACAAAGCCCAGCACGGTTTTAACATCAAGGCTGGCCGTGTCGGCCGGCGACAGATCATTGGCGACAATAATTGTATTTTCACCGGGGCGGGCAACGACCTCGACGGTTGCACCGGCAAGATTGCGCAGAATCCTCTTCTCAATATAGTCAATATCGCTGGTGCGTTCCTGCATGTACTCATCGCTGATTTCGCCGATATTTTTCTTGAACTCGGCCATCACCAGGCCGACCGCCCAGGCAGCGTCAATCTTTTCATCGCGTATGCGGGTAACCACGCTGTTGAGCAGCACCTTGTCCTGCAGGATCAGCAGGTGGGTGTCGATAATATATTCGCCTTCGGGTACATTTCTCTTGCGGACCTCCTGCTTGGCGCGTTCCAGCTGGGCTTTTGATTCTTCAATGGCCCCGTAAAAAAATTCGATCTGCTGCTCGACATCCTGCTCGCTTGAGAGGCGGACATGTGAAAAATCAGGCTGCCCCCGGTCCACAAGCATTGCCTTGCCGATAATAATGCCCGGAGATGCGCCGATGCCGGTCAGCAGTATGTTTTCTTCCATCGCAGGTATAGCTCCCGTCTGTTGGATATGACCATGGCCGGCGCTCACCCTCAGTCGTGCGCGCGGCAGCCCTCAATCACAATCGTTATTTCACCTTTCAGCGTCCGCCCCGCCACAGCGCGCACAATATCCGCAAGGCGGCCCCGGATAACTTCCTCGTGCATTTTCGTCTGCTCCCGGGCCAGAACCGCGCGCCGGTCGCCCAGGACCGCCAGCATGTCTTCAAGGGATTTGCCTATGCGGTGCGGAGATTCGTAAAAAATGAGCGTTCGATCATCTCCTGCCAGCCCCTCCAGGGTTTTTCTGCGCCGGTTTGTTTTGGGCGGCAAAAATCCCTCAAAGGCGAAGCGGTGCACCGGCAGCCCGGCAACACACAGCGCATTCACGGCGGCACAGGCCCCGGGGAGCGCCTCAACCGGAATACTCCGTTCAATCGCGCCGGCAACAAGGCGGTAGCCCGGATCGGATATGCAGGGCGTGCCCCCGTCAGTGACAAGCGCCAGTGTCAGGCCCTGTTCAAGCCGGTCCAGCAGCTGCGGTGTTTTGTGCTGTTCATTATGCTCAAAATAACTCGTCAGCGGCTTCTTTATATCGTAATGACTCAGCAGCCGCCCGGTCGTGCGCGTATCCTCGGCCGCCACCAGGTCGACCTCACCCAGCACCCGCAGTGCCCGCAGGGTAATATCTTCCAGATTACCTATCGGGGTGGCGATGATATAGAGCCTGCCTGCAGCCATGCTGGTTCCGTAATTCGTTTTTTCCTGCCCGCATATGCGATTCGCATCGATTACCATTAAGCTTAAAGCCTTCGCGCAAAAAGGTCAACAATATTACTTATTATTTCAGTAGTGTCCAAAATAATTTAGAACAGGCCCTCCGGCCGGGGCCGTGCCGTCCCATCCGGAAGTTTGTGCACTGCCGATGCAACGGCACGTCCTGTAAAATTCATTGTATACACGGCCCGGGTGCACTGCTGTATACAACAATCGCGGGGGCGTGCCTGGCCCGTTTGAAATATTGCGGCACACGGGCCGATAATGAAATGAGGTCTTCTTTTCCGGATGGGACGGCACGGCCCCGGCCAGAGGGCCTTCAGCAGCGATCGAATAATTTATTTTGGACAAATCTGTTATTATGTATTGTTTGATAGTGCAAAAATATTTTTTCTCAGGCTGCTCAAAAATGTTCGAATGCAAGGCGGCGATATCATGAGGAATGAGGCGTACTTCTGAGTACGCCGCAGTGACGAATGATGAGCGCAACGCCGCAGGCGAATGTTTTTCAGCAGCCTGACAAAAGTGTTGCACGGCCGCGGGCTTTAGGCTACAGTTTGAGACCATGTTCAGTGCAGATACGCCAAAAATCATTTCACGTCTCTATGACATCATCGCGGCACTTGAATCCGGGCTTGCCGGGCGCTTTACCCTGCGCCTGCACCAGTGCCCCGGGGAACGCGCTCTGCTTTTTACACAGACAGACGGAACTCCTTTTTTTTATTGCGGCGCGTGGTATGAGCTGTGGTCCCGCAGCAATTTTCCGCTCTGGTACGGCGTGAACGCACAATGGAATGCGGAAACGGTGCAAAGATTCCTGGAGCGCCACCCCGAGGCCGTCGCCTTTGAAGGCTATCGCCTGTGCCGGGCCGAGTGCGCGCCGGTATTTGAGGACGGCCCTGTTGACCCGGTTATCGAACTTATCCAAAGCGAGCTTGCGTTCCTGACGCAGGCCTGAATACCTGTCGCCGAATACGTCCTGACCCGTCCTGTATAAGGCCGCGTCTGTGCACGAGGTCTTGCCGTCATGTTTGTTGATTATGCCAATGTCATTATCGGCTCCGGCCATGGCGGCCGCGGCTGTGTATCCTTCCGGCGTGAAAAATACATCCCGAAAGGCGGACCCAACGGCGGTGACGGCGGCGACGGAGGCGATGTCATACTCATCGGTGATGCCTCCCTTAACAGCCTGGTAAAATACCGCTATACTCCCCGCATGTTTGCCAAAAACGGCAGCCCCGGCAGCGGAAACAATAGAAGCGGGAAGCGGGGAGCAGATTTGCTGGCGCATGTGCCCTGCGGCACGATTCTGCGCGATCCGGAAACAGAAGAAATTATTTGCGAAATCATTGAGCCCGGTGTGCCCGTACTCATAGCCAAGGGCGGCAAAGGCGGTCTTGGCAACCAGCACTTCGCCACCTCCACCAGGCAGGTTCCGCGCTATGCGCAGCCTGGGCTCCCGGGAGTTGAGTTCAAGGCTGTGCTTGAGCTGAAAGTCATGGCTGACATCGGCCTGGTGGGCCTGCCCAATGCAGGTAAATCATCCTTTATCCAGGCGGTTTCACACGCCCGGCCGAAAATCGCCAGCTATCCTTTTACCACGCTTGCGCCGCAGGTCGGCGTCGTAGAGCTGTCCGGCTTCCGCACAATGATGATTGCAGACATTCCCGGCATTATCGAAGGAGCTGCCGGGGGCAAGGGGCTGGGTATTCAATTCTTAAAGCATGTCGAACGCACTAAAATGCTCCTGTTCGTGCTCGATATTTCACCATTCGCCGATCAGAGCGCTGCGCAGGCCATGACAACACTGCGCCATGAAATCGAGGCCTTCGGTCACGGGCTGGCGCACAAGCCCTGCCTCATTGCCGCGAACAAGACGGATATGGACCCGGACGGCGCCGGACTTCAAAGCCTGATTGACAGCCTTGGCACTGATGATGCCGCACGGGTGATGGCAATCTCGGCCCTGCAGCGTACCGGCCTCGATCAGCTGCTTGAAAAAATGTATTCGCTTCTGCACAGCGGCGGATAACGGGTTTCGCGTTTTTTTAATTCACATTTCAGCCCGGTTCCTATATTATTTTTTAATTAAGCGCCGGCCCTGACGGACTGCGGTAATGCCCGGCAGCCGGCGCAGACACCGAACACCTTTTACGCAAGGAGTACCGTATGACTGCCTACGCACCCGATTTTGAAAAAGCGCTCGCCGTCGGGCGTCCGCCAAACATCGTAAAGCTGTTTCCGCACTCAAAGGCCCTGATCGTCAGCGGCAAGGTCATCGACCGGGCCATGCTCGCCAAAGGCAAGGCCATGACCATCGCGGCGAACGGACGCTCATCCATTGTAATCCGCGGCGCCCTGCAGGCGGCCCAGCGGGCCAATGCCGCCATTATCATCGAAATCGCAAAATCAGAAGGCGGAGCCAGCTCTTATTGCGCGACTACGTTCTGGAACATGGCCGCCCAGGTTGATCAGATCTGCAATGAACTGGGTATTACGGTTCCGGTTGCCATTCATGCCGACCATTACGGCATCAAGGGCGCAAAGGATATTCTGGCCGCTAAGACCGAAATACCCAGCATGTTTGAAGCCGGCATCACCTCGATCGCCATTGACGCTTCACACCTGCCTGACGACCAGAATCTGCTGGCAAACATTGAGCTCGCGCCGTATGTTCCGGGCTGGGCCGGGCTTGAAACCGAGGTCGGCGAAATCAAGGGCAAGGAAGGCCTTTCAACCCCGGCCGAGGCGCTCTTCCTGATACAGGGCATGAACGCGCACGGCATCTTTGCCGACTGGATCGCGCTCAACAACGGCACAACCCACGGCATCGAAGCCAGTGATGCCGGCATCCAGGTGGAGCTGACCGCCGAAATTCACGCGGCCCTTAAACAGTACAATGTGTCCGGCGCGCAGCACGGCACTTCGGGCAACAGCTCCGAGAGACTGAGGGCCATTGCTTCCAAGACCCGCACGACCAAGGCCAATGTAGCAACCGCCCTGCAGATGATCTCCTGGGGGCTGGAAGTCAATGATTACGGCAATGCCAGTATGGATGCTGATAAAAACTTCACCAAGGTCAGGGATGCCGGTGTCACTGAGGAACTCTGGGCAGAGATGGTTGCCTATGCAAACGGCAAAGGCCTGAAGGCGGGTGATTATAAGAAGCTGAACCTGCCGTTTGAAAATAAAATTGTCAGCCAGAGCGCGCAGATCCGCGAACGCATGGCCAAACGGGTAGCCGATTTTGTGTACACCATGCTTGTCGACGTCTTTAACGCTAAAGACACCGCGCCGCTGGCAATTGATGCTATTGTCAAGGCCGGCTCCTATGATTTAGGGCCCAAAACCAAACGCATTGAAAACCCGGCCGAGTGGACCGCGGAAAAAATCAAGGCCCGGGCGGCAACGCTTGGCGGAGATAAAGGCCCGGCCGGCAATTTTGATGACTGAACACAGCCGCAGCTAATGGCGACACAACACGGCAGCCCGTTACGCCCGGGGCTGCCGTGCTTTCTCATATACCGCACACGCAGCAACCGGCACACAACGGAATTATCCATGCTCAGCACTTCGTCTCAAAGCCCGTCCACGCAGCCGTATTTCCCGGTCACTGCCTACACCACCCCGCCGGGGCGTGAACGTCTGCTGCACCGGGTGCTGCTCAGATCCCGTATCTATTACATGAGTGCGCTTATAAAAATAGTGCTGCGCTACCGGCCGCAGACCATGAGCGGCCAATTCGACAAGGGCACCTGGGCGCGTGCGGCCATGGATTTTTTCGACCTGATGGAGTCCTGCGGAGGACGGTTCGACATCACCGGCCTTGACAGGCCGCGCACGGTTGACGGACCGGTTGTTTTTATCGCCAACCATATGAGCACCATGGAAACGATGATACTGCCGGCCCTGGTTTTCCCGGGGAAAAACGCCATTTTTGTCGTCAAGCAGCAATTGCGCGATCTGCCTCTGTTCGGGCTCTATGTGCAGGACTGTATCGCGGTCACCCGGAAAAACCCCGCCGATGATTTCAAGCAGGTCATGACGCTCGGGTCTGAAAAAATCGCGCGGGGCTACAGCGTTATTATTTTCCCGCAGGCAACCCGCAGTGCGGTTTTAAATCCCGAAAAGTTCAACACGCTCGGCATCAAGCTCGCCCGGCGCGCAGGCGTGCCGGTTGTGCCGATCGCCCTGAAAACTGATTTCTGGGGCACCGGCGCCATCATGAAGGATTTCGGCCCGATTAATACCGGCCGTACCATCCATATTGCATTCGGAGAGCCGCTGTCCGTATCAGGATCCGGAAAGCCTGAGCATGAGCAGGTGGTCGACTTCATCAGGCAGCGGCTGACCTCCTGGGGCGGACAAGCCCTGTAGCCCTCAGAGCACGGGGAAGCAGTCCTGCGGGGGTCTGTTTTTTTAAACTTGACAAACCCGTGCAGCCATACTATAGTTTGCGACTTAATTTTGCAAAAAAGGAGTACAGCGTGAAAACCTATAGTGCCAAACCGAATGAAGTTCCGCAGGACTGGCTGCTCGTTGACGCCGAGGGCAAAACCCTGGGACGGCTTGCCGTCCAGATAGCCCACCGCCTGCGCGGCAAGCATAAGCCCGCTTTTACCCCGCACGTTGATACCGGTGATTTTATCGTCGTGATCAACGCCGACAAGGTAAAGCTGACCGGCAAGAAGCTCGACGACAAAAAATACTACCGGCATACCGGCTATCCCGGAGGCATCCGTGAGATCAATGCCGCGGATCTGCTCGCCACCAAGCCGACCGACATCATCACCGGCGCCGTGCGCGGCATGCTTCCGAAAAACAGTCTGGGCCGCAAGATGCTGTCAAAGCTGAAAATATACGCCGGAAGCGCGCATCCGCATCAGGCCCAGAACCCCCAAACCCTGGAATTGAAAGGCGTGTAAGCAGACAATGGAAGGAAAAAAATACTTCGCCACAGGCCGCAGGAAGACGTCGGTAGCACGCGTCTGGATGGAACCGGGAAACGGCGCCATCACCATCAATAAACGAACCATGGACGATTTTTTCGGCGGACTGGAATTCAAAAAGGCCACTGTACGGCAGCCGCTGGAACTGTGCGGGATTGCCGATAAATACAATGTGCATATCAATGTTCAGGGCGGCGGCATCACGGGCCAGGCCCAGGCGATTCGGCACGGCATCGCCCGTACGCTCACCATCATTGATGAAGAAATGCGCGCAACGCTCAAAAAAGCCTTTCTGCTCACCCGCGATCCGCGCAAAGTAGAGCGTAAAAAATACGGTCTCAAAAAAGCCCGTAGGCGTTTCCAGTTCTCAAAACGCTGATCCGGTTACGCTTCGAATATACTGCAGCGCATCGTACGGGAAGGACCATGTCCTTCCCTTTTTTTTAGGAGCTTACTACCATGCGAGTAGCCATTGCGGGTGCAACCGGGTATACCGGGCTGGAGCTGATGCGGATACTGAGCGCTCATCCGCACATCACGATCAGCGCCCTGACCTCCGAGACCTACGCCGGACGGGAATTCGCGCATGTCTATCCCGGCTATCTCAAGCGCGAGCTTCCGCGTCTTGAGCCGCTCGTGCCGGAAAAAATCGCCGCGAAGGCCGATATCGTTTTCACGGCCCTGCCGCATAAGGAAGCCATGCGGGTCGTGCCTGCGCTGCTCAAACACGGCAGCCGCGTTATCGACTTAAGCGCTGATTTCCGCTTTAAAAGCCAGAAAACCTACGAGCGCTGGTATCAGGAGCACAGCGCGCCATCCCTGCTCGGCAGGGCGGTGTACGGGCTGCCCGAGCTGTATCGCGCTGCAATCAAAAAGGCAAAACTGGTTGCCAATCCGGGCTGCTACCCGACCAGTATTGTCCTGCCGCTTGCGCCCCTGCTGCGCAAGAATATGATTACCCTGTCATCCATCATCGCCGACTCCAAGTCCGGGGTCAGCGGAGCGGGCCGCAGCGCAAAGACCGCCTCGCTGTTCTGCGAGGTCAGCGAAACCTTCAAGGCCTACGGCGTGTTTGAACACCGCCACCAGCCCGAAATTGAGGAACAGCTCTCGGCCCTGTCCGGCAGCCAGGTAAAGATCGCCTTCTCGCCCCATCTTCTGCCCATGAGCAGGGGCATGCTCAGCACCATCTACGCCCGGCTCAAAACAAACGCCCGGCCGCAGGATATTCAGGATGTTCTGGATAATTTCTTTAAAAAAGAGCCTTTTGTGCGTATCCACCCCCAGGGCTCACTGCCCCACACAGCCGGCGTGCGCGGCACGAATTTCTGCGATATCGGGTTCAGGCTGCAGGACAAACAGCTCGTGCTGATTTCCTGTATCGACAACCTTGTCAAAGGCGCCTCGGGCCAGGCTGTGCAGAACATGAACATCATGCTCGGCATGCCGGAGACAACCGCACTGGACATGGCGCCCCTGTATCCCTGAGACTCAGCCAAACGCGTGAGCAGCATGATTCCATAACCTTCCAGACAGGATGGACAGCCCATGGAATGCAAAGCCGCAGAGAATAAAAACAACTGCACCTGCACCTATGACTGTTCCAGGCGGGGCAACTGCTGCGCCTGCGTTGCGTATCATCAGTCCCGCAATGAGATCCCCGGCTGTTTTTTTCCGACCGCGGCCGAGCGAACCTATGACCGCTCACGCCGGGCGTTTATCCGGGCCTGGAGCTCATAAGCGCCCGTATATCCGCTTTTTCGGAAAGCATTGCATCAAAGCCTGAAAACTGGTATAGTAATTATTCGTTTGCGAAGTAAAAGCTCTGCATACATGTATCCTTGAAGGCCCCCAAAGTTTTAAATGGAAGATGGCCTCGCAGATATTAACACAACCCCGATTGGAGGAATCATGAGCGACGAATTACAGGAAATGCTTGATAAGGCCAGAAAAGCACAGGCAATCGTAGAGCACTGGCCGCAGGACAAGGTCGATGAGATGGTGAAAGCCGCTGCCTGGGAAATGATCAAGCCTGAGCACGCCGAAGAATGCGCGAAGCTGGCTGCGCAGGAAACCAAGATGGGCGTCTATGAAGACAAGTACGCCAAGCACCGCAACAAAGTGCTGGGTGCCCTGCGGGACATGGAAGGCGAGCAGTCAACCGGCATCGTTGAGGAAAACAAAGCAAAGGGCATCTTCAAGGTTATCAAGCCCATCGGCGTCATCTTTGCCCCAACGCCGTGCACGAACCCGACGGCGACCCCGGCGGTTAAAAGCATCTTTGCGCTGAAATCGCGCAATGCCATTATTTTCGCGCCCCACATGCTTGCCCGCCGCTGCAGCGGTAAAACGGTCGAGTTCGCCCGCACCGGTCTCAAAAAAGTGGGCGCGCCCGAAGACCTGATCCAGATCATGGACAAACCCTATATAGAAGACATCCAGAAGATGATGTCCCTGTGCGACCTGGTGGTTTCCACCGGCGGAACCCAGTCGGTGATCGCCGCCTACTCCAGCGGCAAACCCGCTCTGGGCGTGGGCGCCGGCAACTCGGTTATGATCGTGGATGAAACCGCTGATCCGGTCGTGGCCGCGACCAAGATCGTTGCCAGTAAAACCTTTGACAATGCCACGTCCTGCTCGGCCGAGAACAATGTTGTCATCCAGGAATCAGTCTATGACACATGCCTTGCCGCGCTTAAGGAAAAGGGCGGCTACCTGTGCAGCGCTGAGGAGAAGGCAAAGCTCAAGGCCGCCATGTGGCCTGACGGAGTACATATCGAGGCCAAAGTGGTCGCCCGCCCGGCCGCGCGTATCGCCAACAAAATAGCCGGATTGAACGTTCCCGAGGATACGAAGTTCATCATGGTGCTCGGTGATGACCCGGTCGAAAGCGATAAATTCGCCGATGAGAAGCTCTCGCCGGTCATGACCGTCTGGAAATACAGGGAGTTCTCTGACGCCATTGAGTATGTCAAGCGCATCCATGCCGTCAGGGGCCGCGGGCACTGCGCCGGCATTCATACCGCCAGTGAAGAGCGCGTCAGGGAGCTTGCCGAGCAGGCGCAGGTCAGCCGTCTGATGGTCAACCAGCCGCAGTGTCTTGCCAACAGCGGCGCCTTCACCAACGGCATGCCCTATACCATGACCCTTGCCTGCGGCACCTGGGGCAACAACAGTTCCAGCGACAATATAACCTGGCGCAACTGGGTTAACTACACCTGGGTATCAAGCCCGATTCCGGAAAACAAGCCCGATGAGGAAAAGCTCTTCGGTGCCTTCTGGAATGCCCACGGCAAATAAGCGGCGGCATTAACAGGATGTTTAAAAAGTATTTTTATACGGGCTGTTCAAAAATGCGCAGATGCAAGGCGTGCGCGGTCTGTGACACCTGCTTGCAGGCAATCATGAGGAATGAGGCGTACTTTGCGTACGCCGCAGTGAAAAATGATGAGCGCAACGCAGCAGATGGGCGTTTTTCAACAGTCTTCTAACGCTATTGAACAAGGAGGCACTTCAATGGACAAACAGGAAATAATCGAAAAGGTATCGGGATTTCTGCGCAAGGCAACCGCCAAGCCGGACCTCGAGATCGATCAGGATGCCAAGCTTATTGACATGGGGCTGAACTCATCCGGCCGCCTCGAGCTGTTCTCCATGATCGAGGACGAATGGGACCTGATGCTGAGCGAAGACGACACCGATGAAGTTTCCACCTTCAACGATGTGATCGCGCTGGTTGAAAAAGAGCTCGGCTGAGCTTTGAGCCGCGCGGAAGTGCAGGCAGAACCACGCCGACCCGGCATCCGGGCCGGCGTTTTTTCTATGATCACACGAGTGACTGAGCCGGCTGCTTTGATACAGACCGGCTTTTAGAGCATTTTTCTAAATACCATAGCCTCAAGCGCATCGACCGTTCGCCCTGAGCCTGTCGAAGGGACGAACGGATTATATATGGCACGACATACCCGTTCATGGTTCGACAAGCTCACCACGAACGGGTTTTCTCGCCGCCAGGGTTACAGAAAACAGGAAAATGCTCTATCGACGCTTCAGATTTTTCCGGAACGGGAAAAAACAATTGATTTAGACGGCGCTTTTTGTTATGTTAATTCTTTTTTAAACAACGGGTTGCTAGCTCAGCAGGTAGAGCAACTGACTCTTAATCAGTAGGTTCGGAGTTCGAGTCTCCGGCAACCCACCAGAAAAAACAGGCACTTGCAGCTTTCGGGCTGTGAGTGCTTTTTTATTTTTTGCAAAAAATCCCGCTATAGTCCCGCCCTTTAGGGCTATGGAATGGGGAAAAGGGGGGGGATTCGGTCCATATCTCAGCCAGAACCGCCCGGAGCATTTCGGGTGCTGGTTCCCCAGCATCGGTCACGTCCTCACGAATTTGTATGATGTTGTCCGGCCGAAACAATCGACTATCTCAATTTGGGATGTAGCGGGTATCATCTGGCCGGCCTCGGGGCCGTGAATGGCGGGCGCATGCCTGTCGCATCAGCCCGGAGAGTTCATGTCGCTTTTGGAGATGTCTAAAAGCAGTCCGGCATACGCATGTTCCATCAGCTGTTCTTTTCCCCCTGGGTCCACATACAGCAGATAACTTCCCACGCGCTGGGTCGTGAAGCCATCTTCCTGACTTCGCACCCAGGCAAGCTTGGTAATGGCGCTCACCGGTTTTTTCTGGGTGGCAACATCGATATCCAGAAACACGAGCTGACCGGTTTGCATCTTAACAGGGGTATCAAGCTCAAGGCCCAGGCCCTCACTGCTTATGTCCACAATCCTGCAACGCTCGACTGGCTCTCCGACTTTGTAATGGCACTTCGCCTGAAGCGATAGCGGGAATCGCAGACAATTGCGGTATTCTTGACGACCCTTCTCAGCAAATCCCTTACGGTTTCCGGCGTCCATGTTCCGTACTATTTGCTAAAAGGTTACGAGTGCAGCCTCATGAGCATAAAATATGCAGTTAAACGTGTTCCTTGCGAAGCGGATAATTATGGGAGGATTCCTGCAAAGTATAAACAAGGGGGCATTGTGTGTCAACACATAAAACATACGCGAATAAAGGAACTGTAATTTCAGTGGCTTATAATATTTGTGGATGTTGGAATCTCAGAGGTTCTTAATCAGCAGGTTCGGAGTTCGAGTCTCCGGCAGCCCGCCAGGGGGAAAAGCACCTGCGGCTTTCGGGCTGCAGGTGCTTTTTGGGGTGCTTTACAGATTTTACAAGGTTTCAAGCAAGGCAGGCCTGTGAAATGTTTGCCGGCAATCCTGTGGTTAGATATTTTCAGGGCTGCGCGGGAACTGCAGGCTCACTGCCCGCATCAGTGGTTTCGGCGGGGACGTAGACAGGTATCTCAGACAGCTCACGCTCAAGCCTGGCGGCAGTAACTGCTGCTCTTTGGGTACTATTGCTTTTTACATTCACTCGATTGGTCCACTGCCAATACTGTCTCGTTAATCCGCGGTCCCGGCTGGTCTGAGACCAGAACCGTTCAAGCTCATCCCTTTTATCGATGTAATCAGGGTTTATGATCTGGCCCTCTGGCGGCGGGCCGATCTCCTCCTGCCACCACCAGGGGTCCTTCTTCTCTTCCGCCGGCAGGGTGACGGCAAAGAGCAACAGTGCCGTCATTACGAAAGACGCCTTATATAGAGTGCTGATTTTTATTGTCCTCGGCATTGTTCCTCCTCACCGCGTTTTTTTTTGGCAGCCTGACGCGCCGCGCAGAATTTTTTGTATTACAACCAATGGTCTCAACTATCATGCTTCAGTAGTTTTGTGAAAGTGATAGCATGGAAACGAATATAAACACAAGCAGTTTTTGTTTTTTATCGAGTCACGTTTTCTATCTTTCAAAGATCGGATTCGTTTTTACATAATAATTGTTTTTAGGACTTGTTTTATTGCACACTTAAAATATAGGGCCGCTTTGTGCGGCTGTCAATAATAAATCTCACACGAACTATAAAAGGAACACACGGGATCTGCTTTGCAGGTGCCTTTTTGTTTTATCAGGCGTATCACAGTGATGCTGAGTCACCGGATAAAAAAACAGGGCCGTATACGGGCCCTGCGAATAGGCGAATGATAAATTGCTGTTGTTAGAAGGTGCCGGTGACGACAATTTCGCCCGAGCACTCACCGACGCTGACCGGATACACGCCCGGCGCAAGCCCGGCCGGCACGGTGGCGATAATTTTCAGGCGGTCCTTCCTGGCGTTGAATTTTACCGTGCGCCAGGTGATGGGCCCGAGATCGATCAGGCCGAACAGGTCAAAGTCTTCCTCACCGGTAACGGTGAATACCCATGTGCGGTCCCTGGTCAGCTTCTCTGCGCGGATTTCCTTGTATTTAATAAACAGCTCGCACGGGAAACCGCAGATGCCCTCATCGCAGAACTGGCTTTCGGTGCAGTTGTCATCGTTCAGGCACTCAACGCACACATCGTTGTCCTCATCGCAGAGCGGGGTCCCGTTGCCGCAGGGATCGCCGGTTGCGATGCAGGTGCCGTTATCGCAGTTCTCAATGCCCGTGCAGAAAAGTTCGTCGTCGCAGTCCTCGTCGGTTTCGCAGCGCGGGCCCATGATGATAAAGGGCATGTCCTGCTGTGTCAGGAGGTCGGTGTCATTTGCCGGAGCCCATGACCCAGTGTAGTGCAGGGCGTTTCCGGTTGTTGTCTGGCCGAGTATGGTGACCGGCGGCGCCCAGGGGCTGCTGGTAAGGCTGCCATCGGTCATCCAGTCGATCCAGTAGGTGCCGGGACCGAAATACTGGTTCACCAGGGCGGTGTTGGCGAAAATGTACCGGTTAGTACCTGAATATTGCACGGTGACCTAAAAAACAGATAGAAAACCATCGGGAAGCACTGTATTAATGGGGTTGCGAAACCGTCAATCACCAATACAGGAGGCTCCCCAGATGGTTAAAAACAAGAAAAGAG
>VGSH01000062.1 GCA_016875025.1 Deltaproteobacteria bacterium | reverse complement strand
CTGGGCACCCTGCATGTGCTCGGCTACTATATCCGCCATGATGATCAGCGCCTGCGTGATCGCGTTGCCGTGCTGCAGCAGGCGCGCAATGAGCGCAATCCGCGGATTATTGAACGGCTGCGCGAACTGGGTGTCGCCATAACACTTAAGCAGGTCGAGCAGGAGGCTGAAACCGGCCAGGTTGGCCGGCCGCATTTCGCCAAGGTTATGGTGCGTCAGGGTTGTGTCCGTACAGTGCGCGAAGCCTTCGATCGTTATCTGAAAAAGGGCGCCTGCGCCTATGTTGATAAATACCGCTTTCCGGCAGATGCGGCGATCAGTTGCATCCGCGATGCCGGGGGCGTTGCCGTGCTGGCGCATCCGGCCATTATCGGGCCGCACAGCAGTGCTGTGCTGCAGGGACTGGTCGCGGAACTCAAAGGCTTTGGATTGCAGGGAATCGAGGTGTATTATCCCGAGCACTCAAGCGCTCAGCAGAAGCTGTATAAAAGCCTCGCACGCCGCTTTGATCTGGTTGAAACCGGCGGCAGCGATTTTCACGGCACAAACGTGAACGGTCTTGAAATCGGCACCGGCCGGGGATCGCTATATGTGCCGGATGAGCTTTTGCAGGCTGTGAAAGAGCGACGAACTAAAGCCTTTTGAGGTAGAATATTTACAAGGCAGTGACGCTGAAGGATGTCATTATGGCCGACCAGCATACGGGCCAGCATGATCGCTATAGCCAGGCAGCACTTTGGATGATGTGGGCGGGTGTGTTGTGCTCGGGATTACTCCTTTATGGATGGACTGTTCAGCACGGTGTTGTGTGGCAGGACAGCGGTGCGCGCCAGCTGCGCATTTTGACTGCTGATTATACAGGGTCTCTGGGGCTGGCCCTTGCGCATCCACTCTATATTGCTATCGGGCGTTTGTGTTTGCTTATACCGTATGGCTGCGATTTCACAAGGCTGAATTTTTGCAGCGGGGTGGGTATGGCCATCGCACTCGCTAATGTTTCGATCCTTGGGTGCATGCTGACCGGCAGGCGCTGGATAGGCTTGATGACAGCCGGCATGCTGGCTGTGATGCATACGCCGTGGTGGCTGTCGACCATCGCCGAAGTATATACCTGGAACATGGCTTTTTTTACTGCGGAGTTGATTGTTTTTATAGCGTGTATTCGTAAGCCCTCCGCGCGCAGGCTGGCCGGTCTTTTTTTTCTCAATGGACTGAATCTCAGTATACACAATCTTGCCCTGTTAAGCTTGCCTGTGTATGGAGTATTCGCCTTGATTGTTGTTTGCAGGCGTCAGGTGTCTTGTGTGTCTCTTGTGATCGCTGCTGCGATATATCTGTGCGGTGCTGCACCTCTCTTAACTCTGGTCCTTCGAGAAATGCAGCAGACGGGAAGCCTGCGGTTTGCCGTTGAATCAATGCTTTTTGGAAGATATGCCGGCGATGTTCTTAATGTCGGTTTTAATTGGCCCTTAATGGGGGTAAACGCTGCTTTAAGCAGCTTGAATTTTGCGCATGCAGGTTTGCTGCTTGGAATCGTCGGCTTGGCGCGGATGCGCAGAATGGTCGGCAAACCGATTACGTGGTCCTTGCTGTCTCTGATGGGGTTGTATGGCGTTTTTTTTCTGCGTTATTCGGTTCCTGACCAGTTTATGTTTATTCTGCCGTCGCTGATGTTGTTCAGCCTGGGCATGGCGGTGGGCATCGATGTACTCTCGCTCAGATCAGCAGTGTGGCGAAATGCGGTGGTCGCGGCCTGTCTGTTTTCAATTGTGTTGATGCCGCTGACCTATGCCGTGCTGCCTTTCGCTCTTAAAAAGATGAACATTAGTGTGAACCGCGATCGTGTCCTGCCGTTTCGCGACGAGATGCGCTACTGGATAGTACCCTGGAAACATACTGAAAAATCAGCCGAGCGTTTTGCTTATGCCGCGTTGAACGAGGCCGCTCCCGAGGGTATCATCGTGTGTGATAGCACCTCGTATTATCCGCTTATCCTGAGACAGATGCGCATGCCCGGCATTGATGATGTTATAGTCGAAACACGGAGTGCTATGTCAGCCCGCTATGGCAGGGATCCCGCAGCCCTTAGGCAGACATTGCAAGTTCGTCCGGTTTTTATTGTTTCACCGGTTTTAAATTTTATATCCGATGAATTCCGGCAGGATTTCGCTGTTATAAAGGAACCCGGTCTGATTCTCTACCGCCTTGAAGCGCTTGATTCTAAGACGGCATGGTGAGAGGACCCGTATTCGGGATTTTGTTCCGGCATTGTAGGCTTTAGCGGAGATTTTTAATATGAGTTTTATGCAACGGACGGCTGAACTTTAATTCTTGACCAATCGCAGGGATACAAAAAAGTGAAATTGATTTACAGGGCACAACCGGGGTTGTTGCTGTTTCTGGCTGCTTTTTTTTTCTACGGCCTGCTGAGCCCCGGCAACCTGACGGGTGATACGGAAATTCGCTGGTCAGTCAGCCGTCAGTTTGTAAGAACACAGGCATTCAGCATAGAAGATAAAGTCGCCACGCGCTATTATGCTACGGGTCTGGATGGAAAGCGATATTCGTTCTGGGGCCCGGGACAGCAGGTTATTCTGCTGCCATTCGCATATACGGGTTTGTTGTTGGAAAAAGCCGGAATACCCGGGGCACAGGCCGATCTTGCCGTGCAGTTTTTTGCGGCGGTTGTATTATTCCCATTTTTGGGTGCGCAAACTGTCTGGCTGTTTTTTCGGTTTGTGCTGCTGCTTGGGTATGCCACAAGAATTGCGCTGGTGTCTGCCCTGGTATTCGGATTCGCGACCATGCATGTGCATTACACTGTTTTTACTCATGAGCAGAGTCAGGTCGCGCTCCTTTTGCTTCTGCAGCTATGGTGTATGCTTAAAGCTTTGAACACAAAACGTCCTGTGTATACATGGGGGGTCTGTGCTGCAATGGGGTTGTGTCTTTTTTTCAGGCTGTCAAGCGCATTCGAGACATTCAGCGTGTTTGCTGTCGCCCTTTGTGCCTCGGTCGCAGTTGCTCCGGTGGGCTCGAGGTATGCGGCTGTTAAAATCTGGATACGCCCGTTTGTTTTCGGCTGCGGGCCATTTGTTGCTGCGCTGGCCTGGTATAACGCTATACGATTTGGCAGTGTGTTCGAGACCGGGTACGGCATCGCTGCAGCAACGATGTTCGGAGGCATGGGTGCTTTTGAAACAAATCCATTGGATTCAGTGCCGGGAATGCTGTTCAGTCCGGGTAAGAGTATTTTTTTGTATAATCCCGTGCTGGTGCTTCTGCTCTTCGCCCTTTATTCTTTTTTTCGAAGACATTTGCCTGTAGCAGTCGCAATTGCATCTGCTGTCGTGATAAATGTTCTGTTTAACAGTCTGCATACAACCTGGGCAGGTGATTATGCATGGTCCTGCAGGTATCAGGCTTCAGTTGTGCCCCTGTTAATCATACCCCTTGTTTGTTTTTTTGACCGTGCTCGAGGCGTCCTAGTAAGAATTTTTGTTTGGGTTCTGGTGGGTGCATCTGTGTTGATACAGGTTGCCTCGGTTGCCTATAGCTTTCACTTGGAATTCGTGCAAAATCCTAATCACGGCCTGATACCGGATGGATATATCTGGCAGTGGGAAGAATCGCATCTGATCCAACGTTTTGAAAATATCGCATTGCATTTCCTGGATACAAGAGAATTTAGGACGGTTGCAGTTTTGCATGAGACGCCGCACCTGCTCCAGACCAATAGGACCATGGATCAGGTTAGAACCGCCTATACGGTAAACTTTTTTCCTTTCAAGGCGCATGCGATGCAGATTTCACACACTATCTTTTATGCATTGATGGCCCTATGGGTTTTGTTTGCAGCGCTATTCCTTGTCTGTGCCGTCCGCCTTTGTTCTTTTTTTGCAGACCGGGAATGCGGTCGTGCTGTGCCCGCACCAACGTGACGCTTGATTGATAAGACCGACGGAAGAGTTTTTTTATGAGTGCCAGCAAGCCATTGACATCAACCGGACAGCCATTGTTTTATTTATTGTTCGGCGGGTTGATTGTTCTGCATGTTGCCCTGATGTGGTCGTGCCGCCTGTATCCATTTGTTGATGTTCCGAATCACCTTGGCCTTGCAACCGTGTATCGCCATTACGATGAGCCATCCAATCATTTTAATGAATTCTATGCGCTTGACGTAACGCTGAAGCCCAATACCCTGCATCTTTTTTTTGTCAGTCTTAAGATGTTTCCCTCCGTCGAGTTCGGCAATAAAGTTTTTTTCTGCTTGTATGCCGCACTATTTCCCTTATCGGTGCTCTTCGCAATCAGGATGTTCGGCGGAAACCCCTGGTTCGCTTTCCTCTCATTTTTGTTTCTCTATAATTATAACGTTGCATATGGCTTCGTCGGCTTTACCATCGCAGTTCCTTTTGTGGTTGTTTTGTTCGCGCTCTTGCCGGGTTATTGCAGCCAACTCACGCTGCTGCGGGGGTTGGCAGGCGCCGGATTATTGGTAGCGTTATTTTTTATGCATGCTCTTGCTGCGCTTTTTGCCGCCTTTGTTTTCTTTCTTTGTATGATAAGCCATTCGAATACTCTTCAGGATTTTTTAAAAAAAATTATTGCAGTGCTGCCGTTAGCGATCTTAATCCTGTTTTGGTGGATCAACGATTCACGTGTCTATGAGGGGCCCGGGTTGTTTCAATTTATTGCCGATTACTATAGGAATGACTATGTTGATTCGCTCCTGTTGAGAGGCGGTTTATTTATATTTGACAATTACGCGCTCTATGAAGGGCTGGCAGGGTATGCGGTTGCGGCTTTTTTTTCTTTGTCTGTAGTCTTGATGGTAGTATTGGTCTGTGTGTTCCGTAAACAGTCGCTTTTTTCAGCTCCCGCGGGACGGTGTTTGCGCATCTCTCTGTTATGTATCGCCTGCTCCGGTCTGTGCTTTCTGTTGATTCCTCTGCACCTGCCCGGCTATAGTTTTTTGATACAGCGTTTTTCCGTTTTCTTCTTCTTGTCCGCTATTATCTGGGGGAGTATTCTAGCGCGGCAGCACACGGGCAGGGCACTCTGCGGCTTTGTTGTGTTTGCAGCACTTGTACATTTTTGCTGCTGGGCCGACTATGTACGGGATTTTAACCGTGTAAATGCTGGATTCGCGGAAGATTTTTTTGCTTCAGTTGATAAACGGAAAATCATGACATCCCTTATTAGTGACAATTCTTTCAGGGGCCGGCCGGTTTATAGACAGTTTGTCGATTATTTCATCGTCTGGAACAAGGGGATTGCGACTACACGCCTTCTTGATGAGCGGTCCTTTGCGTTACGACGAAAGGGCGCTCTGGATAGTTTGCCTTCGTTTTTAAAGCTTAAGACGTTTAATGATGTTTCGTCGTTAGGCACAATTGATTATATTCTTGTACGGGGTAATATCCCCTTAGAGTTTAATCATCTGCGCAATTCTTTTTTTGTCGAGAAAAACCTCGGCATATGGGCGTTGTATAAAAAATATTGATCCTTGCTTGGTGAATCGATATGCGGGCGGATTAATCTATGACTACCGCTTCCGCAATGTTTTCTGTATGACAACTACCCGGACTGGCTCATTTTTCTTTCTGCTGAACCCTGGTGTGCACAGCAAACATCTAGTGGGGTTGCCTGCGCTATACGGTCTCGCATTTGATCGTTTTGCGTAAGGATGTCCGGAGGCTCGATACGCGCAGGCAGCACTTTGTGCACACCTGCTGTGCTGTTCCGGCTATGACTTTATGGATAATTCTTTGGCTGCATGAAATCGGACCAGAAGCTGAGATGTTCTGCAGCCGTCGACCCCGGGGGCCGTTTTCCCTTGACAGCTGAACGAGCTCTGTCTATACTGCGCGCATTTATCTTCATAGGCATTATAATCGACAGGCTGTTTGGAACAGCCGCTGGTGCAGTTTTCTTTTGCAGGGTATTCAATGAAAATCATACGGAAGCTGTACGACTGGGTGCTGCACTGGGCTGATACAAAATACGGCGCTGTTGCCCTGTTCCTGCTGGCGTTTGCCGAATCATCGTTTTTCCCGATACCACCCGATGCGCTGCTGATCGCGCTGGTGCTCGGGGCGCGGACCAAGGCGTTCCGGCTGGCAGCCAACTGCACGATCGGCTCGGTTGCAGGCGCGGTTGCCGGCTATGGAATCGGTCATTTCCTGTGGTGGACGCCCGCAAATGAATTTACTGCTCTGGCCCTGTTTTTCTTCAAGCATATTCCGTCGTTCACCCAGGAAGGATTTTATGCCGTGCAGAAGCTCTATGAGCAGTACGACTTCTGGATTGTGTTTACGGCCGGGTTCACCCCCATTCCTTACAAGGTTATTACGGTTACCTCCGGCGCTTTTGATATCAGCATGACCATGTTCCTGATCGCCTCCGTCATCAGCCGGGGCGCCCGTTTTTTCCTGGTTGCCGCTCTGATCTGGAAGTTCGGGCCGCAGATCAAGAGCTTCATTGACCGCTATTTCAATCTGCTCGCGATCGTGTTCACCGTATTGCTCATCGGCGGGTTTGTGGCGCTCAAGTATTTGTTTTAGCAGGCTGTTGAAAAACGCCCCTCTGCTGCGTTGTGCTCATCATTCGTCACTGCGGCGTACGGCAAAGTACGCCTCATTCCTCATGATTTCGCACGCCTTGCATCCGAGCGTTTTTGAACAGCCTGTATAAAAGGACTTTTTCAACATCCTGTTAGAACTTTTCACCGAAGCCCATTGCGTGAAGGGAACCCGCATGTGGATTAAAAAATTCCAGCAGATACTTTCTCTTGATTCGTCAGGCAGAACCAGCAATATGCAGCAGATAACCCGTATGGGAAAGCGCCCTTCAGGGCAATCGGGAAGCGCTATGCTGTGGAGCATGGTTGTGCTGGCAGTGCTTGTTATTGTAACGCTGGCTTTAGTAATGGGCAGAGGTAAAGAACATGCACCGGTCCCTGAACTGGATATGCATTCCCCTGCGCAGGTTCAAAAGCCTGCCAGGCAGGACATGCGGCCCCGCGAAGAAAAGCGCTTCCGTCCGCCGGCGGATCCTCAACGGATGCCGGACCGGGCACTCAGGCCGCCGCCTCCCGGCGCACGCCGTCCGGGCGGCCCTCCGGTTCCACCGCCCGACCCGCGGCAGAGGAAGCGCTCACTTGAAAGCCGTTATGATTTCAGCCGTTCACCGGATGATGATCGGGACGGTCCCGGCGATTGGGATGATGATGTATCCGGATTTGATGACGGGGGCTATGAGCAGCAGGACGACTACGATCCTGAGGCTGATGTTTCAGGGAGTTTTGACCCCGCTACACCGGCCTGAACGCTTCGATTTTCCTTCAAAATTCATCAATGGCCTGGCCGAGTCACGCCGAATTGAACGACCGGGTTTAACTGCAGAACGGCCCCGCCGGGACCGTTTCCAGCCGCGCTTTGACTGCGTTTTTAACCCGCGCAATAATTGTACTGTCGAGTATAGCGGCATGCGTCTTTTTCTGCACTCCCAAGTCCGTCACCACCACATGGTCGGTTACGTCAAGGCCGGCCTGCTCAAGTGCTTTTCGTGAGCAGGCGTCCGCACACCCGTCGATGCCAACGATGCGTTCAGCATTCCGGGCTTCAACGCGAATGTTTTCATCATGGCTACCGATGCCGGCAAGGCAACCCATGCACCCGAGTCCCTCCTGCTGCATATCTACCGCAGCCTGTTCCGCAATCCGGCCAACATTGGATGCACCGGAGCAGGTGAAAATAACAGTTGCTCCGAAGGATGAGGGGAGTTTCGTCATGCGCATGGTTCCGTAGTGTTCTTTACCTTAGGCTTGCAAGCCGTGCTTTGATGTATACACGCCGGTGACGGGGCTGTCAAGGCAGGAGAGGGGCGGCCGCACGCATAACAGCCGGGAAGCGATGCCGCACTTTTCCAAGGGGGCTTGTTATTGTGTGCGCTGCGGCTATACTGGTACTTGAGAGCTCAAAAAACTGTAGACAGGAGGGTATGCCATGAAAGCAGGTATTGTTTTTTCAGGTTCAAGTCCGCTGCTTATTCTGACGTCCTATGATTCTTTTACCGCTGAAAAGTTTGTAGAGAAGCTGCGGACAAAGGGGGTCATGAAATTTATCGCGTTTGAAGTGCCTATGGAGACGGCAAAGGATAAATACGGGCTGCATTTTGATATTATCCTCGGGGATTTAAAACAGAGCGATGACCTGCGGGTGCTTGATTACAACGGGCACAACATCATGGCCCTGTTTTCGTTCAAGGACCTGGGCAGCCCGATATATTACGAGTGAAGCAGGGGTGTGTTCTTTGAGCCAATCCCGGCCTGTTTCATAGTATCCGCAGCTGTTGGAATCGGGGGTTTTGAAAAGCCGATCCCGATAGCGATGCCGATGCAACAGCCCGGTAGGGTGGGTGAAACCCACCATTGACGGGTATATAAATATATCCGGTGGGTTGTGCGTTGCTGCACCCAGCCTGCAACTGCTTTACCGTTCGTGGTGGGCTTGTCGAACCATGAACGGGTTTCAGCGTCACATGTGCTGTCCGTTCAACCCTTAGACAGGCTCAGGGCGAACGGACGGTGCTTTGCAGGACAGTTGTCAAGAGAGTGCTCTGCGTGGGTCTGGCGGCCTCAGCGGTTGTAAACTTCCTGGCTGCTCAGGATGGTGATGCCCGCTTTTTGCAGAACCTCGATGGCCCGGTCGTTTTCGTCGAAGCGGAAAATGATAAGCGCGTTTTCAGAGTGCCGCTCGATAAACGCGTACATGTATTCCACATTGACCTTCTTCGCGTCAAGCAGGTCGAGTATCTTTGACAGCCCGCCGGGGGTGTCGGGCACTTCAACCGCGACGACCTCGGTTTTGCTGACCGTGAAATTATTTTCCTTGAGCGCTGCAAGCGCTTTTTCCTTGTCGTTGACAATGATGCGCAGTATGCCAAAGTCGGATGTGTCGGCGATTGAGAGGGCCCGGATGTTGACCTGAGCTGCTCCCAGCACCCGCATGACCTCGGCCAGGCGGCCTGATTTGTTTTCAAGGAACACGGATATTTGTTCTGCTTTCATGGTGCCTCCTTGTGGTTGTATGAAAAGTCGGCAAAAAAACTTTCCAATTGCCTGTTAGATCTTACGCTTGTCGATAACGCGCTGGGCCTTGCCCTCGCTGCGCGCGATGGTTTTGGGCTCCACGAGCTTGCACGTGCAGGAGACGCCGAACATTTCCTTGATGTCATGCACCACGCGCTTTTCGATAACCTCGAGCTTTTTGACCTCATCGGAGAATATTTTCTCGTTGACCTCGACCTGCAGCTCGATGGTGTCGAGGTTGTTTTTGCGGTCGACGATAATCTGATAGTGCGGCTCAAGGCCCTCGATCTGCAGCAGCGCGCTTTCAATCTGCGACGGGAATACGTTAACGCCGCGGATGATAAGCATGTCGTCGGTGCGGCCGGTGATGCGCTCCATGCGCACGAAGGTGCGGCCGCAGACGCACTGCTCGGCGTTCAGGCGCGTCAGGTCGCGGGTGCGGTAACGGATAACCGGGAAAGCTTCCTTGGTGATTGAGGTAAACACCAGTTCACCCTTCTCGCCCCAGGGCAGGGGCTCGCCTGATGCCGGATCGATGATTTCAGGGATAAAGTGGTCTTCGAACACGTGCAGCCCGTTTTTGGCCTCAAGGCATTCGCTGGACACGCCCGGGCCGATCACCTCGGTGAGGCCGAAGATGTCGATGGCGTCGATGTTGAATGTCTTTTCGATCTGGGCGCGCATGTTTTCAGACCATGCTTCAGCGCCGAAGCAGCCGACTCTGAGCTTGAAGTCCCGGGCCGGGTCAATGCCCATCTCGCGGGCAACGTCAGCCAGGTGCAGGGCGTATGAGGGGGTGCAGGTGATGGCGGTTGGTCCGAAATCTTTCAGGATCAGGATCTGGCGCTTGGTGTTGCCGCCGGAAATGGGCACAACCGATGCACCGATGCGCTCAGCGCCGTAATGCGCGCCAAGTCCGCCGGTAAACAGTCCGTAGCCGTAGGCATTATGAACGATATCGCCCTGATGGATGCCCGCTGCGGTCAGTGTGCGGGCCATAAGCTCTGCCCATGTGTCGATATCGCGGCGCGTGTAGCCCACCACAATCGGCTTGCCGGTTGTGCCGGATGAGGCATGCACCCGCACCACGCTTGACATGGGAACGCTGAACAGGCCGAAGGGGTAATTATCGCGCAGGTCGGTTTTGACCGTAAAGGGCAGCAGGCGCATGTCCTTGAGCGTTTTGATGTGCACGGGCTTGAGTCCGATTTCATCGAACTTCTTTTTGTAAAACGGCACCGTGGCATATACGCGGTTGACCGTTGCCTGCAGGCGTTTGAGCTGCAGGCTCTCCAGGGCCTCGCGCGGCAGGGTTTCGAATTCCTGGTTCCAGATCATGGTGACTCTCCTTTAGTTTTGTTTTTCGCGTCCGAGGGCGAAAGCTTTCAGGTTGACCTCGACCAGCTTCGGCGGCAGCATTTTCTCGATCGCAGCGTGCCAGCTGTCCTCCGGCACGTCAAGGTAGCGCGACAGCGCACCCACAAACGCAACGTTCACTGCCCGGGGGTTACCCGCCTGCAGTGCAATTGCCGGCGCGTCAACCAGTTCAAAGCGCGGATAGCGGGACGCGAGCAGCCCGGCAATGTCGTCCGGGTAGGAGTCCTTGCCGAGCGTAACCGACGGCGGGAGAATTTTATGAGCGTTGACCAGCAGTGAGGCTCCTTCACGCATGGTGCCGAGGTAGCGCACGGTTTCAAGCAGCTCGAACGAAAACAGTATATCCACCTCGCCGTCCTTGATGAGCGGGGAAAAGACTTTTTCACCGAAGCGCACGTGCGTGGTTACCGAGCCGCCGCGCTGGGCCATGCCGTGGACTTCACTTTTTTTGACATCATGGCCGGCGCGCATCATGGCCTCGGAAACGATTTCGCTGGCCAGGATCACGCCCTGTCCGCCAACCCCTGCCATTAATATATTGGTAACGCTGTTCATCGTCGGCGTCTCACTTTCCAGATTTGATTGCAGATTTTTTGCAGATTTGGGCGCACACCGTGCAGCCGGTGCACAGAGTGTTGATATGGGCCGCGCCCTTTGCGCCCTCATCAGGGTGCCATGAAATGGCCGGGCAGCCTATCTGCAGGCAGGCCCTGCAGCCGATGCACTCGGCCACTTCGATATGAAAGGCCGGACCCGGTTCCTTGTACTCGCGGCGGTGCAGCACGCAGGGCGCCTGCGCCAGTATCACGGAAGCTTCGGGCCGGTTGACTTCCTCTTCGATGACGCTTCTAACCTGTTCAAGGTCATACGGGTTTACCGTGCGGACATGCTCGATGCCGAGCGCGCGGCACAGCACCGCGTAGTCGAGCTGTTTGGCCGGTTTGCCCATGAGTGTGAATCCGGTGCCGGGGTGTTCCTGCCGGCCGGTCATGGCGGTAATGCGGTTGTCGAGAATAATGACTGTGCAGGCACCCTGGTTATAGGCGATATCGAGCAGCCCGGTAATGCCGGAATGCACGAAGGTTGAGTCGCCGATCACGGCCACGGCTTTGCCCAGATTGTTGTCGCCCAGGGCTTTGTCCATGCCCATGGCAGCGCTGACGCTGGCACCCATGCAGATGCAGGTGTGCATGGCGCTCAAGGGGGGCAGGGCGCCGAGCGTGTAGCAGCCGATATCGCCGGAGACGAACAGTTTCATTGTTTTCAGGATGTAGAAAATGCCCCGGTGAGGACAACCCGGGCACATGTTCGGCGGCCGCGGAGGCAGGTAGTCAAGCAGGGGTGCCGCCTGTGCAGGTTTGGCGCCGCTGATGCCGGTCGAGGCTGTGGCCGGGTTGAATTCCCCGCAGATCGGGAAAACCTGCTTGCCGGTCACGCTGATGCCCATGGCCCTGATCTGGTCTTCATAAAACGGGTCGAGCTCTTCAAATACATAGAGTTTGTCTACCCGTGATGCAAACTCACGGATTTTTTTCTCCGGCAGCGGAAAGGCCATGGAGAGCTTTAAAAATGATGCATCAGGATAGCTTTCGCGGGCATACTGGTAGGCCGTGCCGCTGGCGATGATGCCGATGCCGGTATCCTGCATGATGAGTTCGTTGCGCTCAAACGCATCGGCGAAGGCTGCAAGATCACGCATGCGCTGCTCAACGATTGGATGGCGCATGCGGGCATTGCGCGGCAGCATGACGAATTTTTCAAAGTTGCGCTCTATCGCGGCCGGGGCCGCGTGTTTTTCAGGCTCAGCCAGCGCAACGATCGACTTGGCATGCGATATGCGCGTGGTGGAGCGGACAAAAACCGGGGTGTCGAAACGCTCGCTCAGTTCAAAAGCCAGTTTTACGAAATCCTTGGCTTCCTGACTGTCAGCCGGTTCCAGCATGGGGATTTTGGCGAATTTAGCATAGTTGCGGTTGTCCTGCTCGTTTTGCGAGCTGTGCATTTCAGGATCATCAGCGGTTATGATGACCAGACCGGCTCCCACGCCCGTGTACGCAGCGGTGAACAGCGGGTCAGCGGCAACGTTTACACCCACATGCTTCATGCAGGCCAGTGCCCGCCCCCCCGCGATAGCGGCTCCAAGCGCCACCTCGAGGGCCACCTTTTCGTTCGGGGACCACTCGGCGTAAATCTCTTTGTACTGCACGATGTTTTCCAGGATTTCGGTGCTGGGGGTGCCGGGGTAGGCCGCTGCCACGGAAACACCCGCTTCCCAGGCGCCGCGTGCAAACGCCTCATTGCCGGATAGTAAAACCTTCATGGATGTGCCTTCCAGTGCTGCAGGCCTCCTGCTCAGCAGCCGCTGAGCAGCCGTGTGACGGGGTATTTGCCTGCGGGTTTAAAGATGTGTTTTCGAACCGTGTGTTGAAGCAATGCCGGTTGCCGGTGCGGAGTCGGTCCGTATGTGTTCAGGCCGGTGCACCTCTGTATTGTTTTTGACCGGTCTGCAGTATACGACCTCGCCCGGTATCAGTCAACAGAAAACGTACGGAAAAGCGCTGTGCGGCAGGCAAAAAAGGGGGTGAGCATCGCTGCTCACCCCCCTTTTGACAGGTAGCGGTGTGTGAATCGCTTAGTAGAACAGAATCAGCTCGACAAAGCCGTAATCATTGCCGAGAGCTCTGGCGCCCGTCGGCTCATCTTCATTGTTGAAGTAGTATTCAAAAAAGAGCTTGGCACGAGGATGAATGGACCAGACCATCAACGGGGTCCACTGTGATTTGTCCCACGCGCCGCTGCCTGCTATTGTCCTGGTCTGGTCATAGTTGGCCTCGGAATAGCGAATAAAGAAATCCAGCGGGATCTTGCTGACTTTGCTCAGGAGGAAACCGGGCATGACGTACCAGTAGTTTGCGTCGATATCCGAGGTTTCGCCGAACGCATATTCAGCCTTCAACATAAACGGACCCTTGTCTAAGGCAAGGTCAAAGCCGATTTTCTGGTCTTTATCATCGTATCTAACGGCTGTATTTCTATCCATGATAGCGGTGATGTTTGTTATATCTGCACGGCTTAGGTCCTGGGTCAGATACGATGCGCCGATTATGAGGCTGTCGTACAATTCGTTACGATTGAAGGTATAGAAAAGCCTTGTGCTGTATCCCTTGCTCGAGTTGTCGTCAGTGTTTTTCTGCCCCACTTGCAGCTGTTTTATGTTGGCATTTCTGCTGCCGAAACTATTATTTCTAGTATTACCTTGATAACCATAGCCGTTAAATATGGCGAAGTTCCAGCTGAAGTTCTTGTAGGCGGTCAGGTACTGAATGCCGGTAATACGGGAGATGTTAACACTTGTATGAAACAGGGCGTAGTCGCTTGTAACGCGGCCGGCATAGCTTCCGCCCGGCACAATACCGAACGCCAGGTTGCGGGATTTACCGACAATCAGCTTGCCGTTGACCGGGCCGATGTTCAGGTTGCGGAACTCGGCAAATGCCGCTTCAAAAAACGTGGTAGGCCCAGCCCAGTTGGAGTATTCGGTGGCCGGGTTGTCATTGCCGCTGGGGTGATACCACAGGTGGAATTCACCGGAGATATTTTCACTTACGTCATAGCGCAGATTGAGTGCGATTTCTGTGACGTCGAAGCTGTTGTTCGAGTTATCGCCTGTCCACCAGCGCGACCTGACATAGCCGTTGAGCTTGATATGGCCGAATTTCGCCTGCAGGTCGTCAAGCACCTTGAACCGGCCGGCGACCTCGCTCATCTGCTGCTGCACGTCCTGTGAGGTCTGCTGGGACTGAACCTGCGCCTGGCTGGCATTCTGCTGCGCATTCTGCAGTTCCCGTTCAAGTTCCATCATTTTCTTCTGCATCTGCTCCATCTGCTCGCGCATAATCTGGATCTGCTGCTCAACGGCCGACGGTCCCGCCTCAGCACGGCCTGCTGTAAGGCACACGCCGATGAAACAGGCCATTACAAGGATGTGTACAAGATGTTTTTTCATTGAATACTCCTGCCTTAGTCAGTGTTCGAGTTGCTGTGCAGCGGGGCTGCACCGTTATATAACCGGGCCAGGGGATAGCCTCAGCCTAAAAAAAATGTAATGCGACGCCGACGGTTACAAATGTCTGTCTCGCCGAGAATACGCCGGCGTCTTTGTTAAGCACGTATTTTTTTTGGAAAAATTTATAGCATGCCTGACGGGGCAGCGCAATAAAAAATTGCATGTTTTTTAATTTTTTCTGGCGTATCCCTGCGCCCGCCGCCGGGGAAAGAGGGTTGCCTGAGCAGCATATACTCCGTGGCAGCTACAGGTTGCGTGTGTCAAGAACCCTGGGGCCGGTTTCGAGCTCCCGGTCAAGGGTTCGTTTTTCCATAAGCTTTACCTCAATGCGCAGGCCCAGGCGGCGGCTGAGCTCGCTGCGCAGGCGCTCGACAAACGCGGCATGATGCTTGACCTCATCGAAAAAGACATGCTCGGACACGGCAACATGCAACGTAACCGAGTCGCGGTTGTTTTCACGCCCAACGATAACGCGGTAGAGCGGCTCAATTCCTTCGATGTCGGTCAGGATTTTTTCGATCTGCTGCGGGACGATGTTTATTCCTTTGACGATAACGATATCGTCGGTCCGGCGCTCGATCCGGCTCATGCGCACCAGGGTGCGGCCGCAGGCGCAGGGCGCATAGTTCAGGCTGGTCAGGTCGCCCGTGCGGTAGCGTAGCAGCGGAAACGCCTCCCGGGTGAGCGTGGTCAGCACCAGCTCGCCGGTCTCGCCGGGCGCAAGCGTCCGGCCTGTTGCCGGATCGATGATTTCCGGCAGGATATGGTCCTCGCAGATATGCATCCCTGAGCGCTCCGAACACTCGCCGGCAATGCCGGGACCCATCAGCTCGCTGACGCCGTAATTGTCAAAGGCCTGGATGAACAGGCGCTGCTCGATCTGCCGGCGGGTATCCTCGGACCAGATTTCACCGCCGAAAAGCCCGCGCTTGAGCATCAGGAGCTTGGGATCGATGCCGAGCGCTTCCATCCGGTCGGCCAGCAGCAGCGCGAACGAGGGCGTTGCCACGAGCACGCTTGTACGGTAGTCCTGCATGATGCGGATCTGGCGGTCGGTGTGCTCGCTTGAGGCCGGGATGACCGAGGCGCCGATCTGCTCGGCGCCGTGGTGCAGCCCGAATGCGCCGCTGAACAGTCCGTAGCGGAAAGATACCTGGATGACGTCGTCGCGGGTCACGCCGCCGGCGCTCAGAAAACGGGCCACCAGCGCGGCCCAGGTCTGCAGATCATGCGCGCTGTAGCCCACCACGGTGGGCGTGTCGGTGGTGTCGGTCGCGGTGTGGATGCGCACCACTTCGCGCAGGGGCACCGCGAACATGCCGTAGGGATAGTTGGCGGTCAGGTCGGAGCGCGTGGTAAAGGGCAGCTTCCGGAAATCCTGCATGCTGCAGACATCTTCGGGTACAATGGAGCGCTCATCAAACAGGCTGCGGTAGAAGGCGACGTTTTTATACATCCGGTTGAGCACCGGCTGCAGGCGCTCCAGCTGCAACTGCTCGAGCTCCCCGCGCGGGCAGCATTCCATGCGCGTATCAAGAATTGCCATGCTAACCTCCTATTCCCAGATGGGTTGCTTTTGCCGGCCCAGATAGGCCCGCTGCACTTCGCGGTTGTTCAGCAGGTCTTCAGAGCGGCCCTCAAGCATGATTTTGCCTGTTTCAATCACATAGCCGCGGTCGGCATATTTCAGGGCCGTGCGGGCGTTCTGCTCAACAAGGAAAATGGTGGTCGTGCGCTCATCGCGCAGGCGTGAAACGGTTTTGAATATTTCAGCGACCACCAGCG
>VGSH01000061.1 GCA_016875025.1 Deltaproteobacteria bacterium | reverse complement strand
GCATGAAGAAATCCGTATTCTGAAGGAACTGACGCACGCAGTGCAGGAGCACGAACAGGCAATTGCAACCAATCTCGCCATTCTGGAAGAGCTCGACGTGATCCATGCCAGGGCCTGTTTGAGCAGAGCCCTGTCATCGCATCCGCCGCTCATCAGCGATTGCACCTCAATTGAGCTGAAAAACTGCCGCCACCCCATACTTTCGGCCCGCTTCATACCCGCAGCGCCGGACAGTGAACCCGGCCCTGACAATGCAGAACTGTCGGGGAGCTGGGCGTTTGACAGGCCCGGTGTCACTGAAATCGAGATTGCAAAACCGGCCGGCATCAGCACCCTGGTTATCACCGGCGCCAATGCCGGCGGCAAGACCGTAGCCCTGAAAACACTGGGCTTGTTTGTACTCATGCATCAGTCAGGCATGCACCTTCCAACCGGGCCTCACGGACGCATTGCCGTGTATGAGAGCCTGTTTGCCGATATCGGTGATGAGCAGAACATTGAAACCAGCCTGAGCACGTTCACTGCGCACATGGAGCGCATCAAAACCGTCGTGCATGCCGCGACGCCCCGCTCGCTGGTGCTGCTCGATGAGCTCGGCTCAGGCACGGACCCGTCCGAAGGCGGGGCACTTGCAATAGCCGTTCTTGATTACCTGCGCGCCCGTGGCTGTACGACCCTGGTAACGAGCCATCTCAGCCTGCTGAAAACATATGCGTTCACCCACGCGGATGTGGAGAATGTTTCGGTTGAGTTCGATCCGCACACACACCGGCCCCTGTACCGGCTTGTATATGGTGTGCCGGGCTTCAGCAATGCCCTGTCAATCGCGCGCGCCATCGGCATTCCCGAGCCGATACTTCAGGAAGCCGGCAGGTATCTGGGACCGGCCGACCGCCAGACCGCGGACCTGATGCACGCACTCGAACACGCGCAGCGCGCAGTGCAGGATCAGTGCGCCCGCCTGCAGGAGCAGCAGCGCCAGCGCTCGCTGCTGCTGGACGCATCCCGGCGGTTGCTCGAATCCATGCAAAGCCGGCGGGAGCGTTTCCTGAAAACATTCGAGGAAACAGCCCGGACACTGCTGCGCGATTCAGAAAACCGCCTGCGCTCCATCATCAAACAGCACCGTCGTGATATGCGCAGCTCATTGGATAAACGCAGCGGCGCAGAGGCGCTCCGGGACATCCAGTACATCAAACGGGAGCTCCATAGCCATTTTCCCCGCACAAAAGCTGCACAGCCCGGACTCGACCAGGTCCTGCCCGGTCAGACGGTTTCGGTCATCAGCCTGAAAAAAAACGGCACCGTGGTTTCGGTAGACACAGCTGCGCGCCGGGCTGAGATCAACATCGGCCACATACGGGTCAGCGCGGGTTTTCAGGAACTCGCTGCGACTGCGCCCCTGAAGCCAGGGCCGAAGCCGCCCCGCGCGCCTGCGGCACCGCCCGCTGCATTACCCTTTGAGAAACAGCTCAACGTGATCGGTCTGCGCGTTGATGAAGCGCTTCCGCTGGTTGATAAAGGCATAGATACGGCCCTTGTTCAGGGCGCCGATATTCTGGAAATAATCCACGGCCGGGGAACCGGCCGGCTGATGCGCGCGATCCACCATCACCTGCAGAGCCATGCCCATGTCGCGCGCCTGGTTCCAGAGCCGGCCTCACCGGGCAACAGCGGCGTTACACGCGTTGAGTTGAAATAATGCCTGCACACCCGGAAGAGCAACGCAGCACCCGAACCTCCAGCAAATACCTCAAATATCACCTTGACAGCACCCTGCCGTACCGCTATAGTCATCATCATTTATTATCCGTTTCTACGGACCCGACATACAATTTTAAAAGGAGCTCTTATGAACATCAGGTACATCAACGTTGCCGCAGCTGTATGTGTTGTGATCGCACTGTCTTGTTCCGGGTCTGCCGCTGCGGGCAAAGCGCCGACCCAGGAACCGGAGGTTGTCGTGACCGTCAACGGCACACAAATTACCCGGGCGGAAATCGATGCTGATATAGCACAAAAACTTGCCGGCGCAGCGGATAAAATGCCTCCCGAGCAGCTCGAACAGATTAAAACACGCATGCAGGAAAAGGCAGTTGATCATTTCATAACAAAGACAGTTCTGTCGGCAGAGTGCGATAAAAACAAAATCAACGTAACGCCTGAAGATATCGATAAGGCGCTTGCAGAAATGACCAAAACCCTGCCCGAAGGCATGAAACTTGAAGATGCCCTGAAGTCGAGCGGGATGACGCTTGAATCCCTCAAAAAAGATATTGCATTCGGCCTGCGGGTCAATAAGCTGATTGATGCCAATGTTAAACAGCCCGCCGAACCCACTGAAGCCGAGCTCAAGCAGTTTTACGAGCAGAACGCAAGCTCCTTCGAGGTCAAAGAGTCCGCTCAGGCCCGCCATATCCTTATTACAACATCCAAGGACGACGATGAAAAAGTGCTGGCTGAAAAACGAGCGCGCATTGAAAAAATTCGCGCGCAGCTGGTCGAAGGTGCCGATTTTGAAAAAATCGCCGCGGAAAACTCCGACTGCCCCAGCAAAAGCCGGGGCGGCAGCCTGGGGTCGTTTGAACGCGGCCGTATGGTGAAGCCGTTCGAAGATGCAGCATTCAGCCAGGAGATCATGGCAATCGGGCCGGTTGTTGAAACCCAGTTCGGCTACCATGTTATCCAGGTTCAGGGGCGCACGCCTGCGAGCAAGCGTCCGTTTGAGGAAGTAAAAGATCAGATTAAAGAGCACCCCGAACAGACCGGCAAAAACACGGCCGTACGCGCCTACATAGAAGGCTTGAAAAGCAAAGCAACGATTGTATACGGCAAGAAGTAGCACACCCCGATCATTTTTTCTAAACGGGATTTCATGCCCTGATGCCGTGAAATCCCGTTTATTTTTGGAAGCAGCCGCAATGAGGCCATTTATCACCGGGTACCGCGTTACCTATGCCGACTGCGATCCGTTCAACGTGGTCTACTATGCAAATTACCTGACCCTGTTTGAGCGCGGGCGGACCGAGTTGTTCCGCGCGATGGGCATCCCCTACGCTGACATTGGAAAAATGGGCATCTATGTGCCGGTCAGCGACGCACGGTGTCTCTATAAGCGCTCAGCCCGCTACGATGACCTGCTGAGCATAGAATCAGCCGTTCAGCAGCTCAAACGCGCCAGCATCACAATCGCATACGCTATCTACAGGTATGATCCCCGTGAACTCCTGGCAGAAGGCTACACCGTGCACGCATTTGTCAATGCGGAGGGCAAGCCACGGCGCATCCCACAAAGTATCATTGACACAATTCAGGCATACGACGGGGCCACAGAGCGCGCAGCACAGCAGGTTTTTTCATCAGGCAGCCACAATACAGAGCAAACAGCTTGACAATGAACACAAATCATATATACTCTTCAAGACTAACAAGCACCATGACCTGTTGCGGGGTGGAGCAGCTTGGTAGCTCGTCGGGCTCATAACCCGAAGGTCCTTGGTTCAAATCCAAGCCCCGCTACCACATATAAAAAACATCCGGAGTTAATCCGGGTGTTTTTTTTTGCCTGTTTCTTACAATCATCCGACCATTATATTTTACTAAGTACAGCCCCACAGAAAAGAGCGGGCGGTTTCATGCGGCCACAGTTTCGGGGACAGGGAACCTGTAGGCCTGACTAGGAACCGGATGTTCGCTCAATGTGTACGATACCGCCGGACACGCTTCGCCCTTCGGCTTCGCTCAGGGCAGGCTTAGTCCGGCAATTGGCACACAACGCCAGGTTCATGTCCGGCTTTTGTTGTGCAACCGGCCCTCATATTGTGTGGCGCTGTACTAAGGAGTATGCATACATATCAATGCATACAATAACCAGCGGAACAATTTAAGAAGGTGCTCCCCCGGATATGGCGGCGCTAAGCGATTGTTAAACAAAACAACCGGACTCAATTGCAATGAATACGGCTTTATTATTAAGAAATCACTTTTAGTCCTTAAAAAATGTTTTTGTCTTTTTTCCTAACCGTAAGCCTTGTTTTAAAAAAAATCCTTCTGATATGTTTTTTTTATTTTCATTCTCCGTATTTTGTTGTAAAGTTACGCAAAAAGTAGCCGAATAAATGATAAAAGCTAAAAGCAATGGCAGGGATATAATTACATACTGGTTCTCATGTTTTTTCACCTCCGCAACTGCGGAGGCAAACCGCCACAACCCACTATTATGAAAGGGGAAAACAATGGCAACTGCAAAAAAGGCTCCTGCGAAAAAAGCTCCGGCAAAAAAGGCAGCAGTGAAAAAGGCTCCGGCTAAGAAGGCTGCAGCGAAAAAGGCTCCGGCTAAGAAGGCTGCAGCGAAAAAGGCTCCGGCCAAGAAAGCAGCCGCCAAGAAGTAATAATTTATATCAGGCTTGCAAAAAAGGCAGGGCCGCATTCAGCGGCCCTGCCTTTTTTTGCCCGTAAGGTTCACTATTTTAATACAACATCAGAGGAAGTATTCGGACCTGAAAAATCATACTGACAATCTGCCGTAGTTCTACTTCTTGAACAGCGCATCCAGCGGATTGCTGCGGGGTTTTGAGGCAGTGCCCGGCAGAGCGCTGATGCAGGCCTCCTGCCTGAACGCGAAATAATCACAGAAATTAGAGCGGTTTTTTTCAAGTACGCGCTCAGCCTGCGGCTCGCGGCACTCGTTGTAGGAGCCCGGTTCATAGAACTCGCAGTTGCAGCAGCAGTGCACATCCGCATCGCAGGCACAGCAGGTATCGGCCCTGCCGGGCTTGTCGCGCCCGTCCAGCTGCGCGCCGCATGAAAAACATCTTGGCATATACAACCCTCCACACACACTAACCTCTTCCCAGTATACCCCCGGCATCCCCTGTTTTCAACAACGAACATCCGCTTTGCCAACAGCGCTCTTCACTGCATTTTGATTGACACGCACGCCCTGACCATCCTATACTTTGCACACTAAACATCGAGCTTCACTACAGACAGGGGGTACCCGCACATGGCAGACCGGACTGAACAGAACTCAAGAGTCGCGCTGGTGACCGGCGCTGCAAGCGGCATCGGCCGTGCTATTGCCTGCAGGCTTGCACACGACGGCGCTAATATTGCCGTGGCCGACATCAACGCCGACGGCGCCCGTGAGACAGCCGCCATGATAGAGGCTATCGGCCGCAGGGCCCGCTCCTATGCCTGCGACATGAGCTCCAAAAATGCCGTAGCTGCCATGGCCGAGAGCGTGCTGGCCGGTTTCGGCCGGGTCGACATCCTGGTCAACAATGCCGGCACCGGCGACTCCAGCGCGGGCCTTGACGATATCGACGAGAGCCTGTGGGACCGCATCTACGCGATCAATGTCCGCAACCCCTTCTTTCTCGTGCAGCGCATCGTACGCGACATGATCGAGAAGGCAACAGCCGGCTGCATGGTTAATATCGCTTCGACCGAAGGCAAGACCAACCGGGCCGGCTCTATCGTGTACAGCTCGTCCAAGGCGGCGCTGATCAACCTCACGCAGGGGCTGGCCATGCAGCTTGCGCCCTACGGCATACGGGTCAACGCAGTCTGCCCGGGACTGATCGACACGCCGATATGGCACAGAAGCGACAAGGCCATGGGCATGGAGCCCGGAGAAACCGTGCAGATGGTGGTACAGTCGGCGATTGATTCCATGCAGCTTAAAATTGCGCGCGCGGGCACTCCGGATGAAATTGCGGCCGCCGTGGCGTTTCTGTGCTCAGCGGATGCGTCCTACATCACCGGTCAGGCGATCAATGTCTGCGGCGGGCTGGAATACCACTGAGAGACAGCTGCAATTTTTTTAAACCACTCGATTGCCCTCCCATACGACTGCATACTACTTGACACCCGAAATGCCTTATTTTATTGTATCGCCGAACAGCTTGAGCAGACATATCCATACCCGGATGCTCACGAAGCGCAGTGTGGCCTGAACGGCAGCATCACCATCGAGATATGTGCATGACAGCATCACCGGTATACTTCACCGACCTGCGCACAACGGTTGCCGATAACCTGTGCGCTAAAACAGGCCGTTTACTTGAGCGCGCGGGACTGGCAGACTGTGTGCGGCCGGGTGACCTGACCGCTCTGAAGCTGCATTTCGGAGAAGCCGGCAACACGGCGTTTATCCGTCCGATCTTTATCCGCTGGATTGTCGACGCGGTTGCTGCTCTTGGCGCAAAACCGTTTTTAACGGACGCCAACACCCTGTACCGCGGAGACCGCAGCGACGCCGTATCGCATCTCGTTCGTGCATTGAAACACGGGTTTGACTGCTTCGGCGCGGGCGCGCCGGTCATCATCGCCGACGGGCTGCGCGGAACCGACGCTGAGACGCTCGCCTTTGACGGCGCGCATTTCACGGAGCTGTCAATCGCCTCGGCTGTCATGGCAGCCGACAGCATCGTGAATGTATCCCATTTTAAAGGCCATGAGCTGACCGGCTTCGGCGGCGCCCTTAAAAATCTGGGCATGGGCTGCGCGTCCCGTGAGGGTAAAATGCGCCAGCACGCGACAATTTCGCCGCGCGTCGAGTCCGGGCTGTGCACCGGCTGCGGCCGCTGCCAGGCCATCTGCCCGGCATCCGCCATACGGCTGACCGATACTACCGCGGTCATAGACGCTGCAGCCTGCATCGGATGCGCCGAATGCATTACCGTCTGCCCGCAGGATGCCGTCAAAATAAACTGGAATGACGACACCCGTCTGTTCCAGGAAAAAATGATCGAATACGCCGCCGGTCTGCAGCGCGCGAAACAGGGAAAGATCCTGCACATTAATTTTTTAATGCAGGTGAGCCCGTCGTGCGACTGCTACGGCCATGCCGACCGCGCAATCGTGCCTGATATCGGCATACTGGCCTCACCTGACCCGGTCGCGCTTGACCAGGCCTCGGCTGACCTGGTCAATGCCCAGACTGGTTGTCCGGGATCGGCCCTGGCGCGCAACACGGCCGCCGGGGAGGACAAATTCGCCGGGCTCTACCCCGAGGTCGACTGGGGCCGTCAGCTTGAGTATGCCCGCGACCTCGGCGTCGGGCAGCGCGAATATAGTTTGGTGCGCGTTTAGCCGCCATGCAGTTCTGCAATTATTTTTCAGGGAGTAATGCGCCATGAGCACTGACAAGGAAAAAACAATTGTCTATTTTGCCGACAAGGGGCCGTCCAACACCGATCGCACCATTGCGTGCGCGCTGGCCTGCTGCCGCGATCAGTCAATCGCCAAAATTGTTGTCGCCACGTCTTCGGGCGAAACGGCCCTCAAGGTGCGCGAAGCCACCGGTCCCGCGATCGAGGTAATCGCGGTTACCTACGGTGCCGGCAGCCGCTTTGTGGAAGAGGTTGCAGCCTTTAACGCAAACCGGACTCGCCTTGAGGCCGCCGGGATCAGGATTGTGCGCGGCATTCACGCCCTGAGCGCGACCGAGCGGACATTCGAAAACAAATATGCAGCCAAGCTCATTCCGCTCAACCTTGTGTCCGACAGTTTGCGCATGCTGGGCCAGGGAATGAAGGTCTGCGTCGAGGTCGCCATCATGGCGGCCGAGCACGGTTTTATTACACCGGCCGAAGACGTGGTTGTCATCGGCGGAAGCGGCGCAGGCGCCGACACGGCCGTGGTACTTAAGCCGGCCTATGCAGCTGCGATGTTTGACCTGCGCATCCGGCAGATACTGTGCAAACCGCTGGGATGAAGCGTACCACTGATGAGGCATGTAGGGGCGAAAAATTTTTCGCCCCTACCGCATAACCCTCGATCATTTCCCTGTTGCCATGAAAGAATATTTAAAAAAAGTCCGGCAGCCCGGCCAAAGCGTGAACCCCCTGTTTGCATATCTCGGGGTCGTGGTTGATGAAATCTCGCCCGGGCGTACCGTCATGCATCTGCCGTTCCGTCCGGACTTTATTCAGGGCGGCGGCACGATCGCCGGCGGCATTATAGCCACGCTGGCCGATGAGGCCATGGCGCACGCGGCACTCGCTGGTCTCAGCCCCGGTGAGACGACCGCGACGATTGAAATGAACATCCGCTATCTCAAGGCCTGCCCGTCCGGCGCCATTACGGCAACTGCAGCACTTATCAAAAAGGGGCGGCGGGTTATGACTCTGCAGGCCGAGCTAACTGACGACAACCGGCAGACCGTCGCGCTGGCAGGCGCATCGTTCATGGTACTGCCAAAAAAGGAATAGCCAATCGGCCCCGCAATGGATATAAAAAAAATCGAGGAAAACGACGTTCTGTTTCTGCTGCTTGATCAGGCCGGCCGGGCCATTATCAGGCGGATGCAGGCGCGCCTTGTCAACAGCGGCCATGACGTGACTGTTGAGCAGTGGATGATACTTCTGCTGCTCTGGCTGCAGGACGGAGTTTCACAGCAGTATATCGCCGATTTCATCGGCAAGGACAAGGGCACGATTTCACCGCAGATTGACGGGCTTGAGCGTCGCGGCCTGGTCACACGCAAAACCGGCGAGCAGGACCGGCGGCAGAAGCTCATATTCCTGACCCCGGTCGGCCGGGACCTGCAGGATGAGCTGATTCCGATAGGTATTGAAAACATGGTTGAAGCGCAGGCCGGCATTGATCCGCAGGCCCTGGCCGCCTGCAAGCAGGTGCTGCGCGACCTGTGCGCGAATTTGAGCAGGCCGCTGCACGCAGACTGAACATCGGCCCGCCCTGCCCCCCGGCACTCAGGAATAATTTTTTTCTGAAAAATAAAAATAGCCGTCCGCGTCCATGCTGCCGATATCGCCGGTATAGAACCAGCCGTCGCGCATCTTGCGCGACATCAGCTCCTGATCATTGAAGTAGCAGCGCATCAGGGTCCGGCCGGGCACGCCCCTGACAATCAGTTCGCCTTCCTGCCCCGGCGGCAGCTCGCGTCCCTGATCATCGACGACCTTCACCTCATTGCCCAGCCGCACGATACCGATAGAGTTGTGTTTATTCTTCCTGAACACCGGGCTCAAGGTTGTCGCGCCGAGCGTTTCAGTCAGGCCCCACAGATCGCACAATCGCGTGTTAAAGCGCTGCTCGAACGCAGCGCGTTCCTGCTCGGAAATCGCGAACGCGTACATGATATGGCGCAGGTCATTGGCGCTGTCCTGCGGATCAGCCGGCTGGTCAAGCAGCAGCTTGACATTGGCCGACACAAGGCTTGCGCTCGTGGCACGGTATTCGCGCACCTGGCGCATAAAAATATCCTCATTGAACTGATCGGTCATGATCAGAGTCGCGCCGGCCATCAGGGTCGGCATGACCGAAATAAACAGCGCATTGATATGAAACAGCGGCAGCACCATAAGATGCCGGTCCTGCGGGGTGAGCTGCCACGCGAACGCGCCGAATATGCCCGCGAACAAGGCGTTGGCATGCGTCAGCACAACGGCGCGCAGTTCACTGTCGGCTCCGGCAGTGAACAGTATCAGCGCATCATCATCGGCGCTGACCCCGGCCTCGGCCGGCGGCGCTGCCGGGACGTCATCACCGTCGAGAACAACGGCAGTGGGAAACATCTCGGCATTGGGATACCAGCTTGCGGTTCTGGTCACGAATACACGCGGTATCTGGCTCACACCCGCGAGCAGCGCCGCGTAGCGCGGTTCCGTGATCGCAGCGGCCGCCTCGGTAAAATCAGCTATCACATTCAGCTCTTTGGCGCCGGCCAGAACATTCACCGGCATGCAGACCGCTCCGATGCGCGCCAGGGCGAACCAGACCGCGATAAATTCAGGGCAGTTCATCATCACAACCATAACGCGGCCTGATTTCCTGATGCCGCCGTCGTGCAGAATCGCGGCATACTGGCTGACCATTGCCCAGAAGCGGCGGTAACTGATGGTCATATGACGGCCGTCCCGGTCTTCGAAAACAATACATTCACGGTCAGCAAACTGCTCGCATTTTTCAGCAAGCAGCGCGCCCAGCGGCTTCTGGCCGATACAGTCCATAACAACACCTCGTTCAGCGGATGAGCATTATCGGAATCGTTGTTTCACGTATCATGTAGGCGGTTGTGCCGCCCAGGATCAGATCATGCAAACGGCTGTGGCCGAACGCTCCCATGACGATCATGTCAAAGGACTGGTCGCCGGCATATTTTAAAATTGCCTTGGGCGCATCACCGCTCAAACGGTTAATAGCAACCTCAATGCCGTGATGGCCGACATAGTCGCGCACCTCGGCGGCCAGCATACCGGCCTGCGTGTCATCATCGGTCACGCACACCACCTCCAGCGTGCACGCCAGGTGAGCAAAGGTTTCACAGGCAACCTTAAGCGCCCTGGTTGACTCAATGCCGCCATCATAGGCGATCAGGACTTTCTTAATATCGTGGTATTCCCCCGGTGCGATCACTACCGGGCGGGGAGATTTCCTGGTAACGGTCTGGGCGGTTGACCCCAGCAACCCGGACGACCACTGCGCGTGTTCGCCGTGCTGGGCGATCACGACCAGGTCAACCCGCTTGGCCTCCTCGGCTATCACAGCGGGCACGACGCCGGTAAGGCGCTTGACCTCGGCGGTAATGCCGTGTTCGGCGCACAGTTTCTGGAAATCTTCCAACACGCTGTCAGCGCGCTGCTGCAGTATCTGCTCGAACTGCGGCAGATAGCTCTGGAACGGCTCAAAGCCGAGCGCGCCTGAGATATCGCTCATCAGCGGCCCCTCAAGCGCCCGGATATCGACAACATTCAACCCGCACACTGCGGCGCCGAAGAGTTTGGCGAGGCAGCAGCCGTACTGCGTGGCAACGATGCTGTTTGCGGAACCATCTGTTGCGATGAGGATACTTTTTATCATGGCGCAAGCCTCCATAAAAAATATTTTAATTAAATAGATTTTTGCAAAAATATTACGCTTTGTAAACATGAAAATCCGAATCAGGCACTACGGGTGTAAAAAATGATAAGCGAACAGTAGTGTCCAAAATAATTTGGACAGGCCCACTCGCCGGGTCGCTCCTGCACAAACATAAGGATACCGGATTCAGTGACTCAGAAGAATGCTGCCTATCTTAATTTTGATGAAGTCGTAAAAAGCGAGAAAATGATCATGCCAGTCATTCCGGCGAAGAGCCTGTGTCGCAAAAACATTTATTACTGTCATTTCGAATCCCCGCTCAAGCGGGGTGAGAAATCCTTCATTCAAGAAAATCAACTACGTAAGATTCCTCACATTCGTTCGGAATGACCTATCCGGCTATTGCGACACAATCTCGCAGGCCGGAATCCAGAAATTTAAAGCACTTAAAGAGACGCTGGACACCGGCCTGAATTTATCCGCCGCGGCGGACCTGTGTGACGACTTTTTACGTCTTCATCAATTTCGATACCGATAGCGATCCTGATTGCGATAACAACCGAACTGCCGCCCGGTATTCCGGCCCGCTCAGGGCCTGAAAATATTTTTGCTTTGCGCGCTTCAAAGTGCTATGTTAATTTTTTTACAAAACAGCGGCACTCGACAGAACCCGACACAACCATCACGATTGCTACAGCTCCTTGAACCATCAGTACTCTTGAACACATCCGAATGCTTTCTCGCATAAAAAAATATCTCAGGTTTACCAGGCGAAAACCAGTCATCACCCGGCGGCAGGACCATACGATCTCGCGAGAGCTGATCGACCGCGATGCCCTTAAGGTGCTCTACCGCCTCAACCAGGCCGGCTATACCGCCTATCTCGTGGGCGGCGGCGTGCGCGACCTGCTGCTGGGCCGCAAGCCCAAGGATTTTGACGTGTCAACCGATGCGCACCCTCACCAGATAAAAGAACTGTTCCGCAACTGCATTCTTATCGGCCGCCGGTTCCGCCTGGCCCATATCAGGTTCAGCAATAAAATAATCGAGACCAGCACCTTTCGAAAGCCGGGCTCGCATGGCCCTGATACGGACGCAGAAACGCCCGACAAAAACACGAAGCACAAACGCTCCAACACGTTCGGCACGCCTGAAGAAGACGCGCGCATGCGCGACTTCACAATCAACGGGCTGTTCTACGACATTGAAAACTTTACGGTCATCGATCATGTCGGCGGGCAGAAAGATCTCAAGCGCCGGCTCATCCGCTGCATCGGTGAGCCGCGGCTGCGGTTCCCGGAAGACCCCGTGCGCATGCTGCGGGCGATCAGGTTCGCCTCGCGCCTCGGCTTCACGATTGAAAAAAAGACGCTGCATGCGATTATACGCTTCCGCAATGAACTGCGAAACGCCGCCCCTGCCCGCCTGATAGAGGAAGTATACCGCTTTTTCGGCTTTGGAACCGCACAGGCAGCTTTCCGCCTGCTGGCCGAGACAAAAATTCTGCCCCTGCTGCTGCCCGCGCTTGATGAGCATCTGCGCGCCGCTCCCGATACACACCCGAGCCTGTGGAGCTGTCTTGAAGTCTTTGATGCCATGCAAACCCCGGCCGGTGTGGCGCGCGAAACCGCAATTTTCGCTGCCCTGACATATCCACTGTTTGAAGCACGCCTGCAGCAGGCCCGTTCGACCGGACAGCAGTTTGTTCAGCATCAGGAGCTGGCGCGGGATGTGCTGGGGGACCTGCTCGGCACCCTGCCTGTCCCCCGCAGGGTGATTGACAGCCTTGCGCGCGCGTTCGACGCCCAGCGCCGTTTTGAAAACCCGAAAGGGAAATTTTCCAAAAAACGCTTTGTCATGCAGAGCACCTTCGCTGATGCCCTGTTCGTGCGCGAACTGGTGCTGCGTGCGCGTGGAGAAGATACAGCCGAGATCAGGCAGTGGACACGTATGCGAGAGCAGTTTCTGCGAAGTGAAGCGCAGCCCGCTGACGACTGTGCCAGCGAATCGCCTGTATCCCCTGAAAAAACGCCAGCGAAACGCCGCAGGCGACGCCGCCGAAGAAAACCGGCCCCGGCTACATCCAAACCTGCTGTATAAAATTTTTACGGATCAGGCTGCTCAAAAACGGCTGGATGCAAGGCCCGCGAGATAATCTTTTGCAGGGGCACGGCATGCCGTGCCCCTGTTTTTTCAATAAAAGAGCGCGTGTATCTGAACACTCCTGCTTGAAAAAAGTCCGTTCACCCTGAGCCTGTCGAAGGGCGGAACGGACAACTCATTTGACGCTGCACCCGTTCATGGTTCGACAAGCTCACCACGAACGGGTTCTCATTATTTTTTCAAAAAACTGCCGCCTGCTACCTCGCAGACCCGCGGGTCGACTCCACATACCACTGCAGCTGCCGCGCCACGCCCCGGATCAGGCTCACATCCTTTTCCGTCAGTCCGGCGCGCGTCAGCAGGCGTTTTATCTTGCCGAGCGCGATGTCCGGGTTGTGCGGGTTAAAAAAACCGATATCAACCAGAAGCCTGCGCAGGTGATCATACATGTCCTGCTGCTCACCCGAGCTTGCCAGTTTACCCATACCGGCAGCCGGTCCCCATGACTCTGCCCGGCAGAACAGCTCATAGGCCACGATCATCACGGCCTGGGCGACATTGAGCGATGTCATTTCCGGCGCTGCCGGAATGGTGACGGCATCGTCGCACAGCTCGAGCTCCTCGTTGGTGAGCCCGCTGTCCTCCCTGCCGAACACGATCGCGACCCGGTTCGCCGGTACAAGGCTCAGCACTTTTTCAGCCATCTGTGCCGGGGGCAGCAGGGTGCGGAAGCGCCGGTCGCGCGCCGTTGTGCCGATCACATACTGAGCGTCGGCAACTGCTTCCCCAAGGCTGGCATACTCGCGTGCGCTCTCAAGAACATCTCCGGCGTGCGTTGCCATCCAGCGGGACTGCTCATCGACCTCGCATTGCAGCCCGGCCAGCTTCAGATGCGCAAGTCCCATATTCTTCATGGCGCGCGCAACCGAGCCGACATTGCCGCTCTGCAATGTACCGACCAGCACTATTTCAACACTGTTTAACGGAAGCTCAGCCATTCGGAAAACAACGGACGTCTTTATGATTTCAAACTGCAGGGTGGGTGTAACCCACCATTGCACATCGCACAGACTTCCGGTGGGTTGCGCTTCACTGCACCCACCCTGCGGGTTTTTTTCTTATGTATCACACCCTTACTTGATACGGGGTCCATTAACATAGCTGCATCCCGGGTCAGGCCCGGGATGCCAAAACGGTGAACTCAAACCATTCTTTCTCTGCGCCTGCGCGCCTCCGGGGGAGGAATCAATCATCGACAACCGTAATGGCATCGCCGACCCTGACGCTGCCGCCTGCAAGCACACGCGCGAAAATTCCTTCCGTGGGCATCACGCAGGTGCCGGCCTGATGATAAATCGCGCACGGCGCGTGGCACTTCTTTCCGTGCTGCGTGATCTCAAGCAGCGCGCTCTCACCCAGCCTGACCCTGGTGCCGAGGGGCAGGCTCAGCAGATCAACGCCGCTCGTGGTGATGTTTTCCGCAAAATCGCCGGCATGCACGTCAAGTCCCATGTCCTGCATTTTTTTAATGCTCTCCTGCGCGAGCAGGCTCACCTGGCGATGGGTCGCGCCGTTGGCATGGGCGTCATGTTCAATGCCGAACCCCTCGATCAGAAAGCCCTGCCCGACGTTTTTCTTGCGCATGCCGGTTTTTTCACTGATGCATACCGCGGTGATATGCCCTGCAATCCGTTCCGCTGTCATTGTCATTCACTCCTGTGTTGCCTTTAACATTATTCAGATATTTCAATAAAAACCACCACCCGCGCTGCAGCTCCGGCAGGCACGATTTCACAGGCGCTCAAGCTTACGATGTTGCGCCGTACTTTGCAAGACCATTTGACTGCGCGGGTGAATTTTTGTTGTAATTCTTAAAATGTATTTCACATAGACGTCAATAGCTTTATAATGGGCCTGCGATACACACTCATACCAGCGAGGCAAGCATGCGTATACCAACAGAAAATCAGGTTGACGCTGTGTGCGAACGGGCGCGCGAGCTGTTCGACTCAAAACAGCACAACTGCGCTGAATCAGTTTTCCTGGCAATCAACGAAGTCTTTAACGGCGGGCTCGATCAGGCAACGGCCGCGCGCATTGCAACCGGCCTCGGCGGCGGGCTGGGCGCGACCGGCGGCACCTGCGGCGCCCTGACCGGGGGCGTTCTGGCCATCGGCCTTATCGCCGGAGCAGACCCCGCGGTTGCGCGCCGCAAAAAAATCTATCCGCTGGCAGCCGCGTTGCAGGAGCGCTTTACACAGCGCTTCGGTACTATCTGCTGCCGGGACCTGACCCGCTGCATTACCGTTGAGCGCAGAATCCACTGCAGCCCGATCACGGCCGGGGCGGCTGCCCTGTGCGCCGAAATCCTGCTGCAGGACATGAACAGCTCCGCGCAAAAAGAATAACCCCGACAAACAAATAGTATGTCTGTAGGGGCAGCCCCCTGTGGCTGCCCTTTGAGTTGGAAGTTTGGCGGCGCAGATGTTCTAAACCTTCAACTCTTGATCAAGCCATACAAAATCCTGAGAATCTATTGTTCGTCATTCCGGCGCAGGCCGGAATCCAGTAATTTCAAGCAACTAAAAATGCACTGGACACCGGCCTTCGAGACTGTGTCGCAATAGCCAAATATGTCATTCCGAACGAATGTGAGGAATCTTAAGTATTTGATTTTCTTGAACCAAAGATTTCTCCCTTCGGTCGAAATGACCGAAAAAATGAATTGCGACACAGTCTCTTCGCCGGTGTGACGCATTTCCAAAAAGCGTCAACTTTGGAACCTTGAACTTTCCGTTCTCCCCGGCTCTCATTGACAATCCTGAAGGCTTTCTGCTATAGTTCAACCCGCAAAAACACGCCGGCCGGTCCGGCATACCCACCTCACATGCGCCTGTAGCTCAGTTGGATAGAGCAACGGACTTCTAATCCGTAGGCCGGGGGTTCGAATCCCTCCAGGCGCGCCAGAAATTGAATATTTTTCAACGGGTTGCGGACATAATGCCGTAGCCCGTTTTTGCATTTTTAGCGCGCCGGTCGTATTCCGGTCAGTAAACGAAAAACCTGCTTCGAACTGGGTTTTCGTGGTTCGAGCCTACCTGACCACCATCCCAATTTGAGCTTTTTTGCATTTTTCGTCTTTTAAGGGAGCTTGCAGAAAACAGCAATTTCATGACAGCATCACCGGGGGCAGGTCAATGCGGATATCCGGCGTTATTGTCAGCATTCACCTTCCACGATTTTGATTTCCTCTTCCGTCAGGCCGTACAGTTCATACACCAGACGGTCGATCTCCGCGTCGGTCGTCGTGACGGCATTCTGCAATGTGGCTTTTTCGGATTCTGACGTAGCTCCGCGCAGCTTCGGCATTCCCCGCGATTTTGAATTGATGTCGTAAAAGCTGGACAATAAAACACTACAAGGTTATAGAGGCAGGAGGGTGTCGACAGGGAAAACGCAGTGGAGCGT
>VGSH01000060.1 GCA_016875025.1 Deltaproteobacteria bacterium | reverse complement strand
CGCAGGCGGGACGACGCGGCAATCTCGTTTATTTGAATATGTAAAAACCTGAGATTGCTTCGCTTCGCTCGCAATGACCACATAAGAAATCTTTTAGGGAACCATCAATTTTAAGTGTCATGCCGCAGTAGTGTCCAAAATAATTTAGAACAGGCCCTCTGGCCGGGGCCGTGCCGTCCCATCCGGAAGTTTTTGCACTGCCGATGCAACGGCACGTTCTGTAAAATTCATTGTATACACGGCCCGGGCGCACTGCTGTAGACAACAATCGCGGGGGCGTGCCTGGCCCGTTTGAAATATTCCGGCACACGGGCCGATAATGAAATGAGGTCTTCTTTGCCGGATGGGACGGCACGGCCCCGGCCAGAGGGCCTTCAGCAGCGATCGAATAATTTATTTTGGACACATCTGAATAAAGCACTCGGACAGGACCGTCGATTGGCTGGCCGTGCTGCGTTGCATTCAAGCGCCACCCATGTGTATTATTCAGGTGCGCGCAGGAGACGATAAACGCCGGTAATACAATCCCAGCAGGGAATCCGACCACCAGATCAGGGATGAAACGATTACGATGCGGCGCACCTGCGGCCGGGTGATTTTGGCCTCGGAGGAGATGACAGCCGGGTTGTTGCGGCTGAGGGCGAGCGTCTTTACGGCAAACAGCAGCGGCCAGATGCAAAACAGGCGGATTCGCCTGCTGCCTGCAGGCAGCAGTGTGATATAGCTGAGGCCGTTGCGCACATGACGCTCAGCCTTGTCGGCAAGATGTGCGACCACGCGCATGGCCCGGTCGCGGTTTTCCGGCGCAAAAAGGCTGTCACGCGTGAGGCCATGGGCTTCATAAAGATCGCGCGGCACAAACACCCAGCCCCGTTCATAGTCCTTGCGCATTCCGCGAATGATATTTACGGTCTGCAGGGCCAGGCCGAATTCACGACCGAGCTTCATAAGTGTATCTTTGCGCGCGGCGATTGCAGGGTCATGCCATGCAAACACCTCGGTCAATAGATACCCTACCCTGCCCGCTACCTCGTGCATGTAATCATCCATGGCCGCCTCGTCCTCGACAAAAGGACCATGCTCCTGCCAGCGCGCCATGCCCGCTGAAGTATCGCACACATGGCGGATAAGAATAGCGCGGGGCTCGGGCGCAAGCTCGTCGAGTCCGCCCAGCACGCAGTCGGCACACTGGGCAACCTCGATCTCGGGATCAGCGTGTGCGTCAAGGCCGGCCATTTCCTGTAAAAAATTACGCACATCATCACGGTCCTGCAAAACGGCCACCCACTGGCGCAGGAGCAGCGCTTTGCGTTCCGTACTCAATTCGCCATGATCTTCGATGCAGTCGGCAACACGAAACATCAGGTAGGCAATAGTGATAATATCGCGCAGGGGCACGGGCAGCTGCTCAATTGAGAGCGCAAACGTTCTGCTCACCTTGCGAAGCATGTCATATTGCTGCATGCCGATTTAATCCCTGCGACCGGATAAAAACATTTTACAAAAAACCCTTTTATTATGTGCCAGTCATCTCGACCGACGGAAGAGATCCTTTGGTATGCATACCTGGAACGGGATTTCCCGGTCACGCCGTTTCATCGAAATAACCAACTGACCGCGATATAGAAACACGTGCGCAGGTATGCATACGCAACAGACAAAAAATCTGCGCCCGGGTCCTGGCCTACAGCATCGCAGCGGCGGCCCTCAGGCGCGCAACCGTGCGCTCCTTCCCGATCGCGGCGACCAGTTCGAACAGGCCGGGTCCGGCGGACTGGCCCGTGCAGGCCGTGCGGATCGCATTGATGATCAGGCCGGGCTTAATGGCTTCCTGATCACAGAAATCCCGCAAAGCCTGCTCAATGGTTCCGTGGTCAAAAACAGCCAGCGCTGCAAGCGCATCAGCCACCCGCGGCAGCAGCGTCTTGACCCGCTCGTCTTTTTTCAGATTTTTTTCAACCGCCTGCTCTTCGAACTCGAAATCATCGGCAAAGTACGGCCGCCCCCTGGTTGAAAAATCATTGATGGTGTGCAGCCGCGTGCGCATAAGCTCGACGGTATCCCGAAGCCACTGCTTTTTCTCAGACTCGAAGGCATCCTGCCACAGACCGCTTTTCTGCAGTTCGGCCTTGACGCAGGGCAGCAGCTCATCCATATCGAGCATGCTGATATAGCGCGCGTTCATGGAAACAGCCTTGGGATCGGTGAAATTGTTCGGATCGCCGGCCGTGTAATTGAACACCGAGTTGTGACGGGCGATACCCTCAAGATCAAAGGCCTCGATGAGTTCCTCGCGGGTGAAAAATTCGCGGTCCTCGGAATTGGACCAGCCCAGCAGCAGCAGAAAATTACACAGGGCCCAGGGCAGAAAACCCCGCTCCTTGTAGTAGGCAACGGTTACGACCTCGCCGTGCTTGCGCTTGGATATTTTTGCCTTTTTTGTGTCGAGCGTAAGCGAAATATGCGCGTACACCGGAGGCGTGTGCCCCAGCGCGCTCAAAATCAGTATCTGGCGCGGAGTGTTGCCCAGTCCGTCCTGACCGCGTATGACATGCGTGATGCGGTCGGTCATATCGTCAATGGCGCTTGAAAGCAGGTACAGGGGCTTGCCGTCCGAGCGCAGGATGACGAAATCCTCGATGTCGTCATAGTGTTTCTCAACCCGGCCGTAGACGCGGTCTTCAAAGGCGATACAACCGTCCTGACGAGGAGTTTTGAAACGCACCACAAAGGCCTGGCCTGCTGCCACGCGATCCTGAACCTGCTGCTGAGTCAGATTCCGGCAGGTGCCGTCGTATTTGTAGTCGAGCTTGTGTTCCTGAGCATGGGCCCTTTTGGCTTCAAGCTCTTCTTTCGTGCAGAAGCAGCGGTAGGCGCTGCCGTTTGCAAGCAGCTGCTGCACGGCCTGCTGATGGGTCTCCAGCCGCTCGGACTGGAAATACGGGCCTTCGTCCCACTGCAGCCCCATCCAGGCAAGCCCGTCGAGGATTTCATCAATTGACTCGCGCGTGGAGCGCTCCTCGTCGGTATCCTCTATTCTCAGCACGAAGGTGCCGTTGTGCTTGCGTGCGTAAAGCCAGTTATACAATGCCGTGCGGGCTCCGCCGATATGCAGATAGCCCGTCGGCGACGGTGCGAATCGTACACGTACCTCACTCATTCCTGTACTGTCCTTTCAGATTCCGAAGCAGTCGGTCACACAGCCGGATACTATCCGGGAAATTTAACGTAATGTGGGAACAGCCGGGAGCCCTGGCGAACCCCGGGCTGTTGGAGCGCCCCTGCCTGCCCGGCTCAGCCAAAAAGCAGCTGCCGGTCATTGCAAGAATGTATCAAAATTCAGAGCCGGTTACAATAGATAAGGCGCACACCCGGCGCGAAAGACAGACAGAAAGCCTGTTGCCTTAGTGTGCGATTGAGCGCTGCGGCCTGTCGGTTGAACCGCGCAGCAGCTCTTCAATGCAGGGGCGCTGCGTATCGGAAAGTTTCCCGTGCCGTTCCAGATCGTCAGCCACATCGTGCAGGCCGATTTGCTCAAGGCGCCTGCGTGTCGGCAGGCCTTCAGCAGAGCATCCGCGGTATTCATAGTATTCATCAAGCATGCCGGGCAGCTCGATCGGATTGGTCTCACCCCGGGTTGTGCCCTTTCGCATATCGTCAGTGCGGCTGATGCCCTGAAGCGCATTGAAACAGCGCTCGATCTGGTAGGACCGCTCGGCAGCCGTAAACAACTGTGACGGATCGCGGCCGGTGATGGCCTCATACATCTCGCCCATTTCGCGCACCATGATCAGGGGATCGCACCAGACATTGGAGTTGATGACGGCAAGAAAGCAGATACCCAGGCTGTCCATGACCATCTTGTAGTTTTCCTGCCACCAGACAACACGGCCCTTGGCAACCGGGCTGAAATGATCGCCGATTTCCTCCGGAATATCAGTGCCGAACATTTTCTCAAGCATTTCCGTGTGGCCGATGATTGAGGCAAAGGGGTGGCCCTTGAGATGATCGCCGCCGCGCGTGGCAACCGATGACGCCAGGCTCATGGGCAGCGCAAACGTGCAGCTGTAGGGAAAGGACATGCCCTTGGTGTGAAAGCCGTACTGCACGGCCTCAGGTCCGATGTGCGCGGCGAGCGTGGGGGCGTTGCCCGCCATGGCTTTGCCGAAGCCTTCGCGCCGGGCCGTGCGCAGCATGAGCGTTTCAACGGAACGGTCATCGCCCCAGTTCACGGTAAGCCCGCCAGTTGCATCGGGGCTCAGCAAACCGCGCTGGAAGCATTCCATGACAATGCCGGTATTGAAGCCGAACTGAATGCAGTCCAGACCGAGCCGGTTGGCCAGATCGGCAAGATGCAGCATGGCGGGAAAATCAAAAATACCGATATGCGGGCCAAGGCTCAGCAGATGGCCGTATTCAACCTTATCGCCCTTGTCGCCCTTGTAAGGACCTTCCTTAACCTCCCACTTCTGCGTGCATGCAACCGGGCAGCCATAGCAGGCGGTCTGGCCGGTCTTGAAAGTGCCGGTAAACAGATCAAGGTCATAGGCATCAAGCTGTTCGGTTGTCAGAGGTTCCTGTTCATTCTTCACACGGGTATGGTCGGCGATCTGGGAAAAATTGGTGAGCGTGCCGTACTGGCGCTTGAGCGTTGTGCCCGGCCCCTTGAACCATGCGTCACGATAGCGCTTTGAAATCTCCTTTGCCGCCCCAGTGTCGGCAGACGGCACCATGCCGGATGCTTTGACAATAATTGCCTTGAGGTTTTTCGATCCCATGAGGCAGCCCATGCCGGTCCGGCCATTGGTGCTGATGCGCTTTGTGCCGGAAAGGATGTTGGCGTAGCGCACCAGGTTTTCACCCGCCATGCCTATGCGCGCGGTTTCGCAGTCGCCGTACTTTTGATGAAGTAAGTCATCGGTTGCATACGTGTCAAGGCCCCAGAGATCAGAGGCATCGACGATTTCGGGGGTTTTGCCCTTCTCTATGTAGAGCGCAACAGGCTTGTCAGCCCTGCCCTGTATCACGATGTGATCATAGCCGGCCTGCTTGAGCCGTACCGGGAAAAACCCGCCGGCATTGGTATCGCCGAAAATGCCGGTCAGCGGGCTTTTGGCGGTTACCGTGAACCTGCTCGCGCAGGGAAACTCAGTGCCCACCAGCGGACCGCAGCCGAAAATAAGGGGGTTTTCCGGGTCGAGCGCGTCAACGGAAGGATTGTCGCGCAGCACATCATAGAGAATGCGGGCATTGATGCCGGCGCCTCCGATATAATTATCCATATAGTGACGCGGCAGTTCCTCCTCCCACGCCACGCCTTTTGTAAGATCTGCTTTTAAAATTTTGCCTCGCCAGCCAAAAACCGGGCTCTTTTGTCCAGCCGCGTCTCCCATACTTTTCTCTCCCCAAAAGTAGCTTTCAACATCAACAGTGACAGATCAATGTTTTCAGTCCCTTGCATGAGCATTCTTGAAAATCTGCTGCAGAACTTCCTCAAAAACTACCATTTTCTCAGGCTCGACACCCTGAAGTCCGCGTTTCTGTGCCATCTTTGCAACAGGCAAAAGCTCGTCCATGAGCTTTTCGCCTTTTTCCGTAAGATATATTTTTTTCTGGCGCCGGTCTGTGTTGTCTTCCTCTCGTATAACGAGGCCGCGTTTTTCAAGTCCATCGACAAGGCGTGTTATTGCAGCTTTATCCTTATAGGTGCGGTCAGCAAGCTGCTGCTGGAACTGACCATTCTGGCGGAAAAAAAGGTTTGCCATGATGGTCCAGTGCTCAGCACTTATATCAAAACCTCGGCTGACAAACATACGCTGCAGCATGTTGCCCACGGCCCGTGCTGTCCTGATGAGCATGGGGCCAACAGGCTCTCCCGTATTACTATCCCTCGGCTTCATGATAAAAGTGATACCACATATTAGTTGATGAGTCAACCAAAAAGCCGTTATTTAATTTACTGCATTGCTGCCTTAAGCAATACAATAAATACGTAAATCGAAAAAAATGAAGATATTTCTTAACATTAAAAAAAACAATTAAGATACTACATTACAAAACAAGGGCCTTCATATGACAGCCTGGTTTGCTGGATTCGGGATCTCAAAACTCAATGCGCCCGCTGACAACCACATGCCGGTCACCAGCCTGGTGCACCGCAAAACCCGCAAGCCCGGCGCTGATAAGCTGCTGCCGTATTTCACCGGTCGTGAACGCGGCAAGGAGCGAGTTATAAAAATCACGCCTGAGTATCTCCGGCTCTCCGGCAGCATAGGCGTCGGTCAGCTGCTGTGCCGCACCGATACTCTCCGGCCGCTTCAAATCCATGATAAAAACCCGGGCCCCGGAAGCCGCACAACTTCGCACGGTGTTCCACAACACAGCCGGATCACTCAGATGATGCAACAGGCTGTTGCTGATAATGATGTCATAGCGCTTGAGGGATGGCTCCGTAACTTGAAGTATTTTCTTCATAAACATGACACGCCCCTGCATTGCCTGCTGTGCTGCCAGCGCCTGCCGTGCATGCGCCAGCATGGCCTCTGATCCGTCCACGCCATGCACGCGGCAGCCGGGATAGGCGCGCGCAAACCTGAAGGTTATATCGCCCGGCCCGCAGCCAAGATCAAGCACGCAGGCATTGTCAAGGATATCAGGAAAGGTTTCCTGAAACAGCCGTATAAACATTGCATGCGGCAGGTCAAAATCAGCCGCAGCATAGGCCTGTGCCTGCAGCGGGTCGTTCATGAGTTCGGGTTCAGGAATACGCTTCATGCGGCAGGGCTGGTTCAAGGGTTTCAAATCGCTATCGGGATCGGGATCGGTTTTTTTCAAACCCTCGCATTCGATTACGATCCCGATAGCGATTCCGAGTCCGATGTAACTCAGTATGAGAGTTCCAGTACCAACAGCAAATCATAAACACCTCCGGAAATCAAGGCCGATGACCCCCAGACAGAGCAATTTTTGCAGCGTTTTGAAGCGGTTCCGGCGATATATATTGACAAAAAATATTGTTTCGCTACTATTATATCTTTTTTTATCAGCATTACGGTATTTCGATACCATGTACTCACAGAATGCATCTGTCCGCCCGGGGCACTCTCCCGGCTGAGGCCATAAAGCATATACAGTGAACCTGCTTCACTGAAGACGTTTACAACGAAAGGAGATTTTTTTCATGGGTGCCAGCGAAAAACGAGAAGACCTCATCAAGCGCAAAGAAACCATACTCAAGCAGGGCGGCGCCAAAGGTATCGCCGGCCAGCACGAAAAAGGCAAATTGACCGCCCGCGAGCGCATCGACTATTTTTTCGATCCCGGCACGTTCCAGGAAGTCGACATGTTTGTGCGCCACCGCTGCGGCTATTTTGATATGCCCGCAACCGAAATACCGGCTGACGGCGTTATCACCGGATACGGACAGGTCAACGGCCGTACCGTGTACGTTTTTGCCCAGGACTTCACCGCCCGCGGCGGCTCTCTCGGCGAAATGCACGCCAGAAAAATCACCAAAGTTCAGGATCTGGCCATGAAGGCCGGCTGCCCCTGCGTGGGGCTCAATGACTCAGGCGGCGCGCGCATTCAGGAGGGCATTGACGCGCTGTTCGGCTTCGGCGAAATATTCTTCCGCAACTCGGCTGCATCCGGCGTGATCCCGCAGATTACCTGCATCATGGGCCCGACCGCCGGCGGCGCCGTGTACTCACCGGCCATGAACGACTACGTTTTCATGGTAAAAAACTCCAGCTACATGTATATCACCGGCCCTGATGTCATCCGCGCCGTGACCGGTGAGGAGACAAGCCACGAGGAGCTGGGCGGCGCCATGATGCACAACACCAAAAGCGGATGCGCCCAGTTTGCGGCGGAAGACGACCGCGACGCCCTTGACATGATCAAGGAGCTGTTGAGCTATCTGCCCTCCAACAACATGGAAGACCCCCCGAGCGTTGAGACCGGAGATATAACCGAGCGCGACGCTTCCGAGCTTGAAGCGATCATCCCCGACAACCCCAACCAGCCCTACGACATCAAGCAGGTGATTGCCGGCATCGTTGACAAGGGCATAATCTTCGAACCCTATGAACACTTCGCCCAGAATATCGTAACCTGCTTTGCGCGCCTGGGCGGCGAAACCATCGGCATTATCGCCAACCAGCCGCTGGTGCTGGGCGGCGCACTCGACGTCAACGCCTCGGACAAGGCTGCGCGCTTCATCCGCTTTTGCGATGCATTCAACATTCCCCTGCTGACCATCGTGGATGTGCCCGGCTATCTACCCGGCACCGATCAGGAATTCAGCGGCATTATCCGCCACGGCGCCAAGATCCTGTGGAGCTATTCCGAGGCCAATGTACCGAAAATGACCCTGATTACCCGCAAGGCCTACGGCGGCGCCTACATCGCCATGTGCTCCAAGCATCTGGGCGCCGACTTCGTGTATGCCTGGCCCACGGCTGAAATCGCCGTCATGGGCGCGGCCGGCGCAGCCAACATCATCCACCGCAGTGAAATCAAAGCTGCTGAGGACCCCAAGGCCAAACGCGCTGAAAAAATAGCGGAATACAATGAGCTGTTTTCCAACCCGTACATCGCTGCCCAGCGCGGCTATGTTGACGACATCCTGCTGCCGGCTGATACGCGCAAGGTGCTCGCGCGGTCGCTGGCTGCCATGCGCAACAAGCGCGAGCACCGGCCGGCGAAGAAACACGGCAATATTCCGCTGTAAACAAACCCGCGCATGATGAAGCCGCACAGGCCCTGCGTGTTGCACGCGCAGGGCCTTTTTTTAAGTCATATTGACACGTAGTACCCTTTTTCATATACTTTCCCTCTGCGCACACGTTCATCCAACGTATTTTTAATATGCGGACAGCCATGACCTTTCTCGGACTCGACATAGGATCTATCAGCGTAAATCTTGTCGCCATCAACGCCGACGGCACCATCACGCAGGAATGCTATCTGCGTACGCACGGCCGCCCGCTTGAAACAGCCCTTCGTGCGCTTGAAAACCTGCACGTCGGGCTGCCGGCAGCTGACGTCACGGCCCTTGCTGTCACCGGCACTGCCGGCAAGGAGATTGCCGGCGCTCTGAACGGGTATTTTGCAAATGAAATCATCGCCCAGAGCAGCGCAGCCGCGCGCCTGCACCCGCAGGTGCGCACTATTATCGAGCTGGGCGGCGAAGACGCCAAGCTGATCACCCTTGACCCGGAGGGAAACAGCAGCCCGCAAATCCGTGATTTTGCGATGAACACGGTCTGCGCAGCCGGCACCGGCTCGTTTCTTGACCAGCAGGCCGCCCGACTGGGCATTTCCATTGAGGAACAGTTCGGCGCTCTCGCCTGCGCTTCACAGCACGCCCCTCGCATTGCAGGTCGCTGCAGCGTATTCGCCAAGTCCGACATGATTCACCTGCAGCAGGCCGCCGCGCCTGTTGAAGATATTCTGATGGGACTGTGCCTTGCGGTTGCGCGCAATTTTAAAAGCAGCATTGCCGGTCGAATCGAGCTGCAAAAGCCAATCGCCTTTCAGGGCGGTGTTGCTCTCAACCGCGGCATGGTCAAAGCCTTTGAGCAGGTGCTGGAACTCGCGCCCGGCGAACTGCTCGTGCCCAGGCACTGCGCCTGTATGGGCGCAATCGGCGCGGTGTTCAGCATGCTGCACAAGAGTGCGACTCATCCCTATCCCGGACCGGAGCCGCTCAGGGTTCTGCTGCGCGAGCGCCGCCCCGCGGCACGCAGACATGCACCGCTGAGACGCAACGACCACCCCCTGCAGGTAACACCTGAGCAGCTTGCCCCCGGTGAAACCTGTGAGGGTTTTCTTGGCGTTGATGTTGGTTCGATCAGCACCAACCTTGTGGTGATCGACCGCGCCAGGCGTGTTCTGGCACGGCGCTACCTGATGACAGCCGGCAGGCCGATTGAGGCGGTGCGCGACGGCCTTGCCCAGATCAGCGCAGAGCTCGCTGGCCGGGTGCGCATACTCGGCGTTACAAGCACGGGATCAGGCCGCTACATGATCGGCGATTTTATCGGAGCAGATTTCGTCAAAAACGAAATCACCGCGCAGGCGCGCGGTGCTGTGAGCGTGCGGCCTGATGTGGACACGATTTTTGAAATCGGCGGGCAGGACTCAAAATATATCCGCCTGAAAAACGGCGCCGTGGTCGACTTTACCATGAACAAGGTCTGCGCGGCCGGTACCGGATCATTCCTGGAGGAACAGGCTGAAAAACTCGGCATCAGCCTGAAAGATGATTTCAGCCGCATGGCATTTGACGCGCTCGAGCCGGTCATGCTCGGGGAGCGCTGCACCGTTTTTATGGAATCAAGCCTCAACCACTTCCAGCAGGCCGGGCTTCCGCCGGGCGATCTGGTTGCCGGTCTGGCCTACTCAATCGTATTAAACTACATCAACCGTGTTGTTGAAAAACGGCCCATAGGTGATGTCATCCTGTTCCAGGGCGGAACCGCCTACAACCATGCAGTCACGTCGGCATTTGAAATGATCACGGGCAAGCCTGTTATCGTACCCCCGCATCATGATGTGCTGGGCGCTCTGGGCGCTGCCCTGATTGCGCTTGAGCAGACTTCTGACGGACCCAGCCGGTTTAAGGGATTTAACCTTGCCCATCGCACCTACAGCGTTGAATCATTCGAATGCACGCACTGCGCCAACAACTGCGAGATCAGGAAGGTTTCCATTGAGGGCGAGCGCCCCCTGCACTACGGCAGCCGCTGCGGAAAATTCGATGAAGAAAAAAGAACATCCTCCGGCTCCGGCCTGCCGCGTCTGTTTGCCGAGCGTGAAGCACTGCTGCTTGAAGACTATACGCCGTCACATCCGCTGAAACCGGATGCGCCGCGTGTGGGCATACCGCGCGCAGCCCTTTTTTTCGAGCTCTATCCGTTCTTTCAGGCTTTTTTCAGCGAACTCGGATTCCGACCGGTGCCCTCCTTGGCAACGTCGCAGAAAATAATCGAGCGGGGATGCGACAGCACGGTTGAGGAAATCTGCTTCCCTATCAAAGTCGCGCACGGCCATGTCACGGCGCTGCTCGATCAAGGGGTTGACTACCTGCTGCTGCCCTGCATTGTCACAATGGACCGCGTGGCCGATAATGCCGCCAACTCCTACAATTGCCCTTATGTGCAAAGCCTCCCCTACCTGCTTGAAGCTGCCCTTGATCTGAAAACGCAGGGCACACAGGTTTTGCGGCCGGTGCTGCACTTTGACGGCGATACTGCACGCGTAACGAAGCAGCTCATAAAACTGGCCCGCGATCTGGGCTGCCGCGGTGCGCGTGTGCGCCGTGCGATTGATGCGGCTTTTAAGCGCCTTCAGGGGTTCAGAAAGCGCATTACCGGGCGCGGACGTGAAGTTCTTGCCACCCTGCCCCCCGGCACGCCCGCACTCGTGCTGGTGAGCCGTTCCTACAACGGGTGCGATGCCAGTCTTAACTTCCGCATTCCCGACAAGCTGCGCGATCTGGGCGCGCTTGCAATCCCGCTTGATTTTATAAGCCCGCCGGCTGGTGACCCCGACCTGCGCGGCATGTACTGGCGCTCGGGCCAGCGCATTCTTGCAGGCGCGCACGCCATTGCCGCACATCCGAACCTGCATGCTGTCTATGTCACTAATTTTTCCTGCGGCCCGGATTCCTTCATTCTTAAATATTTCGACCGCGCCATGCAGGGCAAACCCTACCTCACCATTGAGCTTGATGAACACAGCGCTGATGCCGGGGTAATCACCCGGCTGGAGGCGTTTCTCGACAGCCTGAACAATACACGCCTGCCCCAAAATGCGCCTGCGCCGGCTGTGCGCATCCTTTCGAACGGCCACAAGCGCACCGTGTATGTTCCCTACATGGATGATCACAGCCGCACCCTGGTTGCAGCCATGCGGCACAACGGACTGCAGGCCGAAGCCCTGCCCATGTCGGATGAGCAGAGCCTTGAGATCGGACGGCGCTACACCAGCGGCAAGGAGTGCTATCCCTGCATACTGACCACAGGCGACATAGTGCGCAAAACCATGGACCGTAATTTCGACCCTGAGCGCGCCTGCTTTTTCATGCCTTCTGCCATGGGTCCGTGCCGGTTCGGGCAGTACAGCCGCTTTCACCGCATGGTGCTTGATGATCTTGGTTTGCACAACGTTCCCATCGTGCTGCTGGATCAGACCGTCAACTACGAAAGCTCGCTGTCGATGTTCGGCAGAAACTTCCGCCTGCTCGGCTGGCAATCAGTCGTTCTGGTCGACGGCTTCAAAAAGCTGCTTTTGCAGACCCGGCCCTATGAGCTGACCCCGGGCGACAGCGACCGGGCGTATGAAGAATGCCTGATCCATGCTGAGCGTTTTATTGAGCAGCACGGCCGGGTTAACGGCTGCGCTGAATATGCGGTCGAGCGTTTCAGCCGTGTGGCGAAACAGCGCAACGGCCCCCGCCCCCTGGTCGGCATAGTCGGCGAAATCTACGTGCGCTCCAACCAGTTCAGCAATAATTTTTTCATCCGCACCATTGAACAGATGGGCGGTGAAGCAGTGATGCCTACTGTTCAGGAATGGGTATCCTACACCGACGGGGAGCGCCGCCGGGACTACCTGCGTTCCGTCAACTTTTGCGGCCTGCTCAACGAAGCCTGCAAAGCGGCTGTGCAGCACTGCTGCGCGACCCGTATTCAAAAGCCCTTTCAGACAGGCCTGCGCAACTGTGCACATGAAGCGCCGACCCGCGAGGTCATGCGCCATGCCGCACCCTACCTGTGCCGCGACGTGCGCGGTGAAGCCGCGCTGAGCATGGGCCGCGCGGTTGAATACGCCCTTGCCGGGGCGCACGGCATAGTCAACCTGATGCCGTTCAGCTGTATGCCGGGCACCATCGTCAATACGCTGCTGTGGGGTTTTGCGCGCGACTATCCGGACATACCCATGCTGAAAATGGTCTATGACGGCACCCTGCAGTCAAGCGACCGCGTGCGCATCGAGGCCTTCATGCATCAGGCCCGCCAGGCCATGGAGCGCGGCAGACAGCAGCTTTGATTTGAGAGGGAGACAAAGAGGCGATCCCTTGAGATCGACCTATAGTACGCAGGGGCTTTTGAGTATGCCCGCCCTGCAACACACCACCATTCATTGAGAGCATATTGCCTTATTTACGGCCTTTATAAAAAACCCGCTCTTGGTGCGCTTGCTGTTTCTTTTCCGTTCGTGGTGAGCTTGTCGAACCATGAACGGGGGCACAAGCGGAACGCTATCCGTTCAGCCCTTCGACAGGCTCAGGGCGAACGGTCGGTGCCGTATCGCAAACTTATTATTGAAATACATCATCAAATGAGAGTATCATGACAACGATACCGACCTACCCCGACACCTGCGCTTTAACCCTTGACCTGCGTTCCTGTTTGCACGAGCGCCTGCGCAGGCTTCCCGAGGGTGTTTCCGAATTCACCTTCGCCAACCTGTACCTGTTTCGCGAAAAGCATCGGTACCGGTTCACGCTGCTCCCGGATGCCCTGCCCGCTGTAACCGGCAGGGATGGGGATGCTCCCTTCTTCATGCTGCCCTTCGGACTGCCTGACACAGAGCTGCTCGCGCGCCTGTTCAGCGATCATGCCTGCATGAAATGTGTGACCGAAAACCAGAAACCGATGCTGGAGAATCTCGGCTATGCTGTGCTCGAGGACCGCGATAATTTTGACTATCTCTACAATCGCTGTGATCTGGCTGAGCTGAAGGGCCGGAAATTTTCCAAAAAACGCAACCTGATCAATGCTTTTATCAACGATCACGAATACACGGGTAAGCCCCTGCTCGATGAACACATCCCTGAGGCACTGGCCATTCTTGAACAATGGCGCGAAGAACACGGCGAAGAAGGTGACTATGCGGCTGCACGCGAGGCGCTTGAGCAATCCTGGGGCATGCAGCTCTGCGGCGGCATCTATCATGTCGACAACCGCCCGGCTGCCTACAGCCTCGGCGAAGAGCTTGCCGGCGGTACCTGCTTTGTGATCCATTTTGAAAAGGCGCTGCAGGGCTACAAGGGGCTCTACCAGTTCATCAACCAGTCATTTGCCGCCATTCTGCCCGATTGCTACGACTTCATCAACCGCGAGCAGGACCTGGGAGATGCGGGCCTGCGCCAGGCCAAGGAAAGCTACCAGCCCGCAGGCTTTGTAAAGAAATACCGCGCCTGCAAAACAACGTGATGTGGAAACGCAGGGGCGACCGGCTGGCTACCCTGATATTCAGGCCGTAGGGGCGAAAAATATTTCGCCCGGTTCAGTTTTCAATATTGAAAACAACCTTAGGGGCAGGCCCCTGTGCCTGCCCTACAGCCTCAGGCAGCCTGAATGCTGCGCGCGGATTTAGTGAGGTAGTATTCGTAGCCGCCCTCGTAGATAATCATCTCGCCATGGTCGATCTCAAACACACGGCTCACCAGCGAGCGCAGAAAAAAACGGTCGTGGCTCACGAGCACCACGGTTCCGGTGAATTTGGCAAGCGCCTGCAACAGAATCTGGCGCGACTGGAAATCCAGATGATTGGTGGGCTCATCAAGAATAAGCAAATTCAGGGGACGGGCAAGCAGCGTTGCCAGCAGCACCCTGCTCTTCTCGCCGCCTGAGAGAAATTTCACCCGCTTTTCAACCGCATCGCCCTGAAAGAGAAATGCCGCGCACAGGTTCCTGACCACGCCGATATTCTCCAGTGGAATGGCGTCCTGCACGGTCTCATGTACGGTTTTCTCAGGATCGAGAACATCCATGGCATGCTGGCTGAAATAGCCAGGCACGACATTTGCGCCGATGGTGAGGCTCCCGGTTGTGGGTTCGGTTTGGCCGGCCAGCACTTTCAGAAACGTCGATTTGCCCGCGCCGTTGACGCCCACCACGGCAATCTTGTCCTGCCGGCGGATAATGCCCGACACGCCGCCGAAAACCGATCTTTCGCGGCCGTCCTCCTGCTGCCATACCTTGCCGAGATCAACGAGCCGGGCCACGTCGTCGCCTGAGCGCGGCGGCTCAATGAACTCGAATGACACAACCCGCTGTTCGGACGGCAGCTCAATGCGCTCGATCTTATCTATTTTTTTCACACGCGACTGCACCTGCGAGGCATGCGAGGCACGGGCCGCAAAACGCGCGATAAAGTCCTCTTCCTTGGCAAGCATCTCCTGCTGACGGCGATAGCTGGCAAGCAATTGATCGCGCCTGATTTCGCGCTCGCGCAGGTAAAAATCATAATCGCCCGAATAGGTGGTCAGCGTCTGATTGGCGACTTCGATAATGCGCGATACAATGCGGTTCATGAAGTCGTGATCATGGCAGGTCATAAGCAGCGCGCCCTTGAACTGCGTCACGATCCAGTCTTCAAGCCACACGATTGACTCAATGTCAAGATGGTTGGTGGGCTCGTCAAGCAGCAGCACATCCGGGTTGATGGTCAAAATTTTCGCAAGCGCGATGCGCATTTTCCACCCGCCGCTGAACGACTCGACCGGCCGGTTGTAATCATCCGGGCCGATTCCAAGCCCTGTCAACACACTCTGGGCGCGAGATTCGAGATCATAGCCGCCGCTATGCTCAAAGCGCTCGACCGCATCGCCGTAGCGCTCAAGAAGTGCGGCCATTTCGCCGTCGCCCATGGGCTCGGCCATGGCCTGCTCCATGGCGCGGATATCTGCTCCCAGGCTCATCACATCGCCCGCAGCCGACATGACCTCGGCCAGGGCTGATTGACCGGACATATCGCCGACATCCTGTGAAAAGTAGCCGATGGTCGTGCGTTTGGCACAGGAGATCTCGCCCGCATCAGGCTCTTCCTCGCCGGTGATCAGGCGAAATATGGTGGTTTTTCCTGCGCCATTGGCGCCCACCAGGCCCGTACGCGTGCCGGGAAGTATCTGCAGGCTCGCGTTCCTGAAAACAATCTGCGAGCCGTGCTGTTTGCTGATGTTGGTGATATGAATCATTAAAAAAACTCCGGTGATAAAATTTATGAATAATACCACCGGATAGATACGGGGGCAAGGCATTTTGAAAACAGCCCGTGCGCTCCATGCGCTACGCCGGATGAAATTTTACAACTTTCTGGTGTGGACCGTATGGACTCGGTTGACCACGTGGACAAGCCCATCAATCGGGATGCGTACAACTAACGGTTTTTTTTCAACCGGCTACTGCCCCTGGTCTGTCACAGGAATATGAACCTCGGAATGCTTCATGAACCACGGCACGAACGGGGCGTCCCAGTACACGGCATAGGCCTCACCCGCAGGCTGATAGCGCGGGTTTTCAGCCAGCCACGCAATAAGCTTTTCCCTGTTTTTCTCAAAGTTTTTCTTTGAATAGCTGCCCCTGATACCAATCGAGGCAACCGTCCGCTCCGGAACATTGAGAACCTTGACGTTTCCCTGGTCAGCCAGCTCTTTTTCAAGATCGCTGCTGCCAACGTAAAACGTCATTTGCGCCTTTTCGACCTGCGCCTCAACCGGTACAGTCATGGAAACTTCATTGGCGCTGATATAGCGAAACAGGCTCCTGAACATGTCATTGTTATGGTCGAAATAATTGCCGGTGTCTTCCGTGACCATGAGCTTTGCGGCCGGAATGATTTTGATATCGATGGTGCCGTTCGGCGTTTTCGGATAGGCTGCCTCATAGGCTGATCCGGTTGATGCCATACAGAATACCCCCATAAAAAGTACTGCGAAATATGTCTTAACCATGCGA
>VGSH01000059.1 GCA_016875025.1 Deltaproteobacteria bacterium | reverse complement strand
CATACCGGGAGAGAACCTGATCGGTATTCTCTCAGCCAATGAATATCTCACGCGCGCCAATCTCATGAAAGCCTATCTGTTCCCCGAGTATGAAACGCCGATCGCGCGCGGCAAAAATGTCGTGGTGCTGGGCGCCGGCAATGTTGCCATGGACGCGGCCCGCACCGCGCTGCGCCTGGGCGCTGAAACAGTTCGCATTGTATACCGCCGCTCGCGCACCGAGATGCCCGCGCGCGAGGCTGAAATCCATCACGCCGAGCAGGAGGGCGTGGAGATGTTTTTGCTCAGCAACCCGGTGCGCTTCTGCGGCGATGACCAGGGCCGCCTCACGGGCATGGACTGCATTAAAATGGAGCTGGGCGAGCCTGATGCCTCGGGCCGGCGACGTCCGGTTCCCATGCCGGATTCTGGTTTTCATCTTGAGTGCGATCTGGCCATTGTTGCCGTGGGCTCGGGCGCAAACCCCCTTCTGACCGGTTCAACCGAAGGCTTGAAGCTCAACAAATGGGGCTATATCGTGGCCGAAGATGAAAGCGCCAAGACAAGCCGGCGCGGCGTGTGGGCCGGCGGGGACATCGTCACCGGAGCTGCGACCGTCATTCTGGCCATGGGTGCGGGCCGCATTGCTGCAAATTCGATTCATAAATATCTGACGCTCGGCTGGTAGCTTCTGCGCTGCGCTGGCGTGATCGGCACCGGTTTGGTTTTTACCATTACCGGCACCAGTGCGCCTTTTATGCATGAAAGAGGTGTGCCCTGCATCACGGGCACTGTGCGCTGCTTCAGGCTCCGGGAGCGCACGGCACTTTATTGAAGGGACCCGGGAATGAATATATATCGTGTTGCAGACTGGCCCACAAAAAATGCAGCCCTGAAGGTGTGGGTCATAGAAATGGCTGAAATGTGCCAGCCTGACCGGATTGTCTGGATTGACGGCTCTGAAGGAGAAAAGGACCGGCTGGTCAGCGAAGCGCTGGGAACAGGTGAACTGATTGAACTCAATCAGGCGAAATGGTCGGGGTGTTATTATCACCGTACCGCGGTTAATGACGTGGCGCGCACCGAGCATCTTACCTATATCTGCACTGAATCACAGGAAATGGCGGGCCCGAACAACAACTGGATGCCGCCTCAGGAAGGCTACCGGAAAGCCTCTGATATCTTTACCGGATCAATGCGGGGCCGTACCATGTACGTTGTGCCCTTTTCTATGGGGCCGGTGGGCTCTCCGTTTTCAAAAACAGGCATTGAGCTTACCGACAGCATTTATGTTGTTTTGAATATGCGTATCATGACCAGGGTGGGTGCCCCGGTATTGAAGAAACTCGGCAATTCGGATGATTTTACCCGGTGCCTGCACGGCAAGGCTGATCTCGATGAGAACCGCCGCCTTATTTTGCATTTTCCCGAAGACAATGCCATATGGAGCGTCGGCTCAGGCTACGGCGGCAATGTGCTGCTGGGTAAAAAATGTCTGGCTCTGCGTATTGCCAGTTTTCTGGCGCGCAAGGAAGGCTGGTTTGCCGAGCACATGCTGATCATGGGCGTTGAGGATCCCTCCGGCCATATCGTCTATGTCGCGGCCGCGTTTCCCAGTGCATGCGGCAAAACGAATCTGGCGATGCTTATTCCGCCGGAGGGATTGAAACATAAGGGCTACCGGATATGGACGGTCGGCGATGATATCGCTTGGATGCGCATCGACAGCGACGGACGGTTGTGGGCGGTCAATCCCGAGGCCGGCTTTTTCGGCGTTGTGCCGGGTACGAACATGACGTCCAATGCGAATGCCATGCAGACTATTCGCAAAAACACTATTTTTACGAATGTCCTGCTCACGCCGGATAATGATATCTGGTGGGAAGGTAAGGACGGGGATGTGCCCGCGCAGGGTACAAACTGGGCGGGCTTGCCGTGGACCCCCGGCATGGTTGATGAAAAAGGCAACCGCGTTTTCGGCGCACACCCCAACAGCCGTTTCACAGCGCCTCTTGTGCAGTGTCCGTGCATTTCAAACCGCGTTGAACATCATCACGGCGTGCGCATTGACGCGATTATTTTCGGCGGTCGGCGCGCCCGCCTGGCGCCGCTCGTGTATGAATCATTCGACTGGGAGCACGGCGTTTTCGTCGGCGCGACCATGGCATCCGAGCGCACCGCGGCCCAGTTCGGTAAGCAGGGCGAAGTGCGGCGCGATCCCATGGCGATGCTGCCGTTTTGCGGATACAACCTGGGCATGTACCTGCAGCACTGGCTCGACATGGGCAGAAAAATGGAGAACCCCCCGAAGATATTCCATGTGAACTGGTTCAGGCTTGATGACGATGGTAAGTTTCTGTGGCCCGGGTTCGGGGAAAATCTGCGCGTGCTTGAATGGATCATGGACCGGTGCGCCGGCGCAGCCGCTGCGCAGACAACCCCGATCGGCTATGTGCCGAAGCCTGATACGCTCGATGTAACCGGGCTCTGCCTGCCCTCGGAGACGCTTGAAAAACTGTTATCCATCGATACTCATGACTGGATCGAAGAGGCAAACGACATTGAAAAGTTTTTCAGCTCCTATGGTTCTGCATTGCCGCAGGAAATGATCAGACAGCTGCAGGCCTTGAAAGAGCGCCTGTCAAAGGCATAGGCCGGTCTGCGCGTGTGCGCGGGCCGCATCGCGCCCGGTTCCATCCCACCGCCCTCCGCGCCTTCTTCTGGCAATAATGCGATACAGTACCCCCTCTTTTTTTCTCAACGCCGTCAGGCCTCATCAGTTTTTTCACCGAACCGCTTCCAGAGTATTGCTCAAAACGATTGCAGCCCTGTCATTCATTGACATTATCAATTTGACCGCACGTGTGCTTTTGCACTATCACATGTGTCCACAGGCGGGGTCGTGCCGGGCGGCCGGCACATGCATGCGCCGTACCACATACTTCAGGAAGGGTGCTGTCAAAGATGAGAAAAATAGTTATCGCACTGGCCATGAGCCTGCTGGCCTCAAACGCGTCAGCACAAATTACACTGTATGAGGAAAAGGGCTCCTTCAGGCTGTATACCACGGGTGAAGTCACCGCCCGCACCGAGCACTGGAACTGGTTTGATCCGGCCGGATCAGCGGCTGACAACAATTACAGCTATCAATTCATACGGTCACGTCTGGCGCTGGGCTTTGAAACCGAAACCCTGGATGTTTTTGTGCAGGGCCAGCATACCCGCATGTGGAATCTGCCCAACGATGCTATGGCCCCTGCTCCCGGCGGGGCCCTCGGTCTGGGGGCGATCTATTATGCGCACAACCGGGACTCAAACCCGTACAGCACCTTTATCAATCAGGCATATGTGCGGCTGAAGGATATCGGCGGCACCGGACTCTATATCAAAGCCGGCCGCTTCGAATACGTTGACGGCCTGGAAGTCACTTATGCAAACCCGAAAGTCATGTGGCTCAAAAATATGCGGCTCTCAGAGCGCATGATCGGCCCGTTCGGGTGGTCGGCATTTACCCGCAGCTTTGACGGCGCTGAACTCGCTCTGGACAGAGAGAAGTACAATATCACCTTTATGGCGTCCCGGCCCACACAGGGCGGCTTTGATAGAAATGCGCACGCATCCATTGATGACATCTGGATTACGGCCTCAACGTTCACGCTCAAATACAATACGGTTATACCGAACACGGAAGCCAGGCTGTTCCATTTTTACTACGATGATGAGCGGAATATAGCAAAACCCGACAACACGCCTCCGGGCAGCGGTCTCAATGACGGTAGAATCAAGATACACACCCTTGGTTTTCATGTGCTCAACACCGTTGATGCCGGACCCGGTACCGCTGATTTTCTGCTCTGGGGCGCCGGTCAGGCAGGCGACTGGGGCAGGCAGGACCACCGGGCCTGGGCATTCACCGCTGAAACCGGCTATCAGTTTACCGGGCTTTTCCTGAAGCCCTGGCTGCGCGCCGGATACTTTGTCTCAAGTGGTGACTCAAATCCCACTGACGGTGATCATGAAACCTTTTTCCAGATGCTGCCGACTGCCAGGAAATACGCTTTCTTCCCGTTTTATAACCTCATGAACAATGAGGATTTCTTCCTGCAGCTGGTGCTCAGGCCTCATGAGAAGGTGATCGTGCGCTCAGACCTGCACTTCCTGCGCGTGAATGAGTCCGATGACCGCTGGTATATGGGGGCGGGAGCCACCAAAGAACGCGGTAACATCTTCGGCTATATCGCCCGGCCGACCGGAGGCAGCGCAAGCCTGGCAAAAATCCTGGATTTGACGACGATTGTCAATTTCAACAAGTATGTTTTCTGTATGGCCTATTATGCGCATGCCTGGGGCGGCGACATCATCAGGAACGTCTATGGGTCGCGCGATGAGGCGGATCTTTTTTTCCTTGAACTCACCCTTCGATTTTAGGAATGCCGCAGTATGAAAACGACCGCGCCGTTTCATCCCTGTATGAATCATGACGCGCACAGCAGGGTCGCCAGACTGCATCTGCCGGTTGCGCCCCGGTGCAATATCCAGTGCCGCTTCTGCAGCCGGAAGGTCACCCCGCATGACACATCCACCCACTGCCCGGGCCGGGCCGAGCGGATTCTCACTCCTGGGCAGGCTTTGGAAAAGGCGCGTAACTTTATGGAACAGTGGGGGCGGGACGCGATCATCGGCATAGCCGGGCCCGGCGACCCCCTGGCCAACGCCGAGACCTTCGAGACCCTTGCGTTGATCCACGGCGCATTTCCCGGTGCGAACATCTGCCTGTGCACCAACGGTCTGCTGCTGCCGGATACACTCGGGCAGCTGCGCGCACTGGAGCTGCGGCATTTAAGCCTGACCGTCAACGGCGTCTCTCCCGACATTGTCCAGCATATCACTCCGTGGATCGAGTATAACGGCCGCCGCATCAGGGGAGCCGACGGCGCTGCAATTCTGATTGATCATCAGATGAACGGCATCCGCGCCGCATCAGGGGCCGGTATGTTCGTCAAGGTCAACACGGTTGTCGTGCCCCGCGTAAATGACCACCACGTGCCGGCAGTTGCCGCGGCCGTACAGGCAGCCGGCGCTCATTTATTCAATCCGGTGCCGCTGATTCCGGGAGGCAGCCTGAGCAGCCATTCGCGGCCCGGCTGCGAAGATATGAATAGGATCAGAGAAGAATGCCGCGGCAGCCTGCCGGTATTTGAACTCTGTAAACAGTGCCGGGCGGATGCTGAAGGCATTCCCGGCAGGGAGGCATGCGCATGAAAAAAGATACAAATATAGACCGCAGGGCGTTTCTCAAGGCCTCCGGTATCGCCGTGACCGGCACGCTGGCTTCGCCGCTTATCAGTTCCGCTGCCGGGCTGAAAAATCAGTCACTGCAGGTATGGTCCTGCGGTGGCCTGGCCGAGGCAATGATCCCCGCCAATCAGGCCTTTGAAAAAGAAACCGGCGCGAAGATCGCCTATACGGGCGCGTTCGCGGCAGCGCTCGGTAAATCGCTGCTGGGCAGCGCGACCACGGAGGTGTTTGCCCCGCGGGTTGTCGATCTTGCTAAAAAGTTAAAGAGCGAGGGCAAGATGCTCTGGTTCAAGCCCCTGTGCTTTACGAAATACGTGCTCGTCACGCCCAAGGGAAATCCGGCCAGGATACAGGGCATAGCCGACCTGGCCAGGCCGGGGGTCCGGGTGGTCCTCACGCCGGGTGCGTCCGCTCCCGGAGGGGAAGCCTCGCTGATCATCCTTGACAAAGCCGGCGTGCTTGAGCAGGCCAGAAAAAATGCGGTATTCAACGGCGATTGCGTTCAGACCGCCATGGCCGAGCTGGTCAAGGGCACAGGCGATGTGGCCGTGATGGAACTGCGCCTGACCCGCATCCCGGATTTTCAGGGCAGGGCCGAGGCCATCGATATCCCGGAGGAGTTTATTCCCGGAAAGCCGGTCCCCTTCACTATCGGCATGATGAAATGGGCACAGAACCGTGAACTGGCTGAGCACTATATTGAATTCATTCTGTCTGAACAGGGCCAGGCCTGCTTTGAACGGGCCGGGTTTATTCCCGCGCTGTCGGATGAAGGCAGGCGGTTAACACAAAAATACGGAGTCATCGATGCCTAAGTTTAAAAATCTACCGCGCAGGCTGTCTCAAATATTATTCCTCGTAATCCTGGGAGAGTTTTCGTTTTACGGGATTTTCCGGTGCCCGTTTGCGGTTCCTTACACGGACTGCGGCGCATGTCCAGTGGTACAGTGTCCTGGTAAAAAACTCTGGGTCGGTTTCTGGCTGCTTTTGCCGGTAACCATTCTTTTGTTCGGGCGGGGGTTTTGTTCATGGGCCTGCCCCGGCGGACTGTTTTCGGATATTGTGTCGAAAATTTCGCTTCTCAAGGGCAAAGTCAGCAGGGGCTTTGAAAAAATATTCTCCCTCATGAAATATCCGGTTCTGGCTGCCGCTATTGTGTATGTTCTCGTGCTGAATAACCCCCGGTGGGCTATTCCCATCCGTACCGGTGAATTTTTTAATTCCATCAAGCTGACATTCGAACATGCCGATACGCTCTGGCTCGTGCGCACGGCGTTCATCCTGAGCGGTTTTCTGCTGATCATCCTGATTCCGCATTTCTGGTGCCGGTATCTGTGCCCTACCGGCGGTATGCTGGAACTGCTGAAGAAAGTCTCTTTCTTTAAATACAGGATGACGGAGGCATGCAATCAGTGCAATGTCTGCCAGAAAGCGTGTCCTGTCGAAACCCGCCCGGCTGAAATTAACTGCACCAACTGCGCAGATTGCAAGGATGCCTGTCCGGTTGATGCTATCAAACTCAAGCGAGGGTTATAACACTGCAGACGGGCCCTCGAAAACAGTTCGTAGGGTGGACTCGCGAAGCGTGCCCACCATGATCCTGGCCCAGTGTGCAGGGTGCGCCGTGCGCACCTTAATTATTTCTCGTACCCTCTCTTTCGCGGCAAAAAAAGGTAGCCCCAAGAAAGCCGCCCCTGCGTTTCGCGGTCGCCTGCGGCGGATTCCCTCGCCGGGCACATGATCACGGTCCGCCTAAGGCGGAGTATCCGAGCTTATGCACCCGTCTCGGCTGCGCCACGATGGGGATTGAAAACCAAACCCCTAAACCTGAAACTGTCCAGCGTGCAGGGTGCGCCGTGCGCACCTATCGGGTTTTCTTAAACGGTCTTTTTTAATACCAAAAAGGGCATTTTAAGGCCATAAAACAGGCTGTTTGTAAAAATCAACTGCGCGTTTTCGGAATGTTAGATTGCATTTGCTTGGTCCGACCCTGATTCAACAACCATGTTAGATTGCATGTGCCTGGTCCGAGCCGATAGGCTCATACGCCCTGTAAAGCCAGAATGCGGTTATTCCTTGAGGCGCACTTCAAATTCTCCTGTGGAAACCTTCGCCCCGTCTATTGTGAAGATAATGGTATACAGCCCTGTTTTTTCAATTTTAAAGGGCGATATTCCAAACTGCAGGTTGTACTTCTTCTGTTGATGCTGCTGCCCCTGCAGGGTTCCCGTCAGCTCGGCACAATTCTTTTTATCAGGCCCGACAATGGCGCACTGAAACTTCTCAATTGCCGCGCCGCCGAAATCCCAGCGCGAGAACAGGACAAGCTGCGGCAGCACACAGGGCACCGACGGCACCACAATAGCATCAAGGTACACACCCACGAAAATCAGCTTTCCGTTGTTTTCGCGGCGCAGATCGTCGCAGATAATCCAGTCGATTAACTTCAGGTTTTTTTTCATTATACCAGCTCCTTTACCTCAACGCCGAGTGCGGCGGCTATTTTCCTCAGTGTGTTCTGGTTTGGTGTGTGGTTGACTGATTCGGCCCTGGCAATATTGGCCTGCCTCATGCCTGTTTTTTCAGCAAGGTCGGATTGCGTCATCTGGGCAAGCAGCCGGTGGTATTTTATTCTGCTGATTCGTCCCGAAGCCATTTCTTCGGCTGTGTCGGCCTTGAAAACATCAAACAGCTCCTGATCGGACATGTCAGGGAACATCTGGCGTGTGAAGTCTTCAACGGTTAAAGAGCCTGCCGGCCGTTGGACCGCACCGGTTATTAACGGCGTCTGGTCCGTCTCGGCAATAAAGAGGTTTCTTCGCGCGCACTGGACAACCATCGTGCGAAATTTTTGGGTAAGGCTTTGTATGTTGACGGCGCTTCCGGTTACGCTAAAGCCGCTCTCCATGGCAGTTGCGATGTTGTTCATTTTTGACCTCTATTCTGAAAGTATTCCAGGTACAGCGTTTTTATTGTCCGGTAGTGGGGTGAATGTCTATCGTATGTAGTGCTGTCCCGCGGAGCAATCTCAAGTACATAAATAAGGCTGTAATCTTCATCAACAAGGTAAAAAATACGGTATTTGTCAAACAAGAGGCTCTTGAGCCTTGAAACATAGTATCCGTCGATTTCCAGATTTTTAACGACAGTGGAATGAAAAATATCGTCGTGGCCCTGTTCGTCCGGATACGGATCAAGCGGCAGTCTGTAGCGCAGCTGTGCCAGTATGCGCTTTACAATGTCGGGGTCTTTTCCAGCCAGCCGGTTAAGGGCCTTACTGAACGGCGCGCTTAAGCTGATCTCGTATCTGGTATCCATATATATCAATTTTGATATTATTGTCAAGGCCCGGAAGGAATATAGTTCTACTCCTTCCTTGCCGTCCGCTTTCCGGCTTCCGCCTGCCCGTATCAATAATGACGGGGATATTTTTGTGCAGATTTTATATTGAACCCGCAGGGTTGGTCAAGGCATTACGTCTGGCAATTATCGTGCCCTCAGCCACAGGGGCTGATACTTCAAACCCCATGTTAATCGTGACGGCACTGAGAAATGAATCTGTCATCTTTTCTATTGGTAGTCGCCGAAACGTCAGGTACTCCCACAGAGGCGCTGGGACGCAGAGGGTGATGTTTGGCAGGGGCAGGCCCCTGTGCCTGAGCGCAGGCAACGGGTTCAACATTCTAAAATCGTGGTTGAAATCGTAAAATAAATCCGTCCCCTTTAACAGGTTGTTGAGAAAGTCTTTTATACAGGCTGTTCAAAAATGCACAGATGCACGGCGAGCGAAACTATGAGGAATGAGGCGTACTTTTGCGTACGCCGCAGTGACGAATAATGAGCGCAACGCAGCAGATGGGCGTTTATCAACAGCCTGCTAGGGGCTGACGAAGTCGAAGAACAGTTCGCAGGAAGCCTGTTGTTGCAATGCCGAAAACAAAAAAGGCCGCCAGCAGCGGCGGCCTTTTTTGTATGGGAATGAGGTGGCGACTATGCGCCTTCAGCCTCGTCCATCATTTTCCTGAGCTCCTGGCACAGCGCAACCGTGACGATGCTCAGCCCCTGATCTTTGGCATAGGCCTCGGTGCCTTCAATGGCGCCCTGGCGCACGCCGCCGGGTATGCGCATCATGAGTGCCTGCGCGGCTTCTTCCCAGTCCATGCCGAATAGCGGCTTGATCTCCCGGGTGACGCCGTTGCGAACGGCAATCAGCCAGGCAACCAGCACAAGGGTCGCCAATCCCTTGAGCGCGAACGGGGCGCCCGGCGCCACTGTGTCGAACAGCACGCCGCCCAGACCGAGAAACAGCAGGATGCCGATGGGCTGCATGGTGTTCAGGCCGCCCATGACCGCGCCCAGCCGGTCGATCGGCGAGGCATCAACTGCAAGCGTGTTTGCTCCGGCAACCGAGCCCGACATGCCGATGCCGATAAGTGCCCCTCCCAGATAGGCCAGCCAGTGAAAGGGATCCGGCGACAGGCTGATTGCAAACATGCCTGCGGCCGCGCACATCATGCAGGGAATCATGGTTGCCATCCGGCCCTTTTTCTCAAGCATCACCCCGACAAAGGGGAAAGCCAGCAGAGATGCGATCCCCATGATAATGACGGGAATCGATGCCATCAGCGTGCCGACGCCGGAATCGAACCGGAGCTCATCTATGGTTTTGGTGATCTCCTCCGGAAAGGCTTCTTTCACAAGCAGGCGGTTGAGGCGGCTTTGCTCGGTGCGGTCGCGCGCGGGCTTGTCGAGCAGTTGTTGTGTCTCAGGGGCCAGGTCCTGCCTGTCGTTGAACAATGCGGCGAATTCGATCCCGTCATCAGTGGTGATGAAGGTAGACAGCTTGTGCGTGAATGAAGCGTCAACCTGCGCAGCGGGCGTCAGCGCGAGCCTGGCCTGCAGAAAGGCGGCAACCGGGCTGTCCTGCGCGTAGATTTTTTCGATGATGGCCGGTTTTACATGCTCGGGCCTGATATCGGATGAGATGGTTGCCGTTGTCACGCCCCAGGTGACAATGAACGTGGCCAGAATTACGGTATCGGCCCTGGTTATCAGGGTGGTGATGTAGGCGGCCTTCAGAGCAATGCTGCCCCGCACCAGCGGGATAATATCGAAAAACCCTTTTTTCTCTGAAGCCGCTTCGGGCATGCAGTCTTTGATGAACAGCGCTGTCAGGATCGCGCCGATTGCCGCAATCAGGATGGCGGTATTAAAACCGGCTGCAACACCGTTCTGGCGCACGATCGTACCGAACGTTCCGAAAACAAAGATCGATGCCAGGCCGATGGACATGCCGTTGAGCGCCATGCCCTTGCCGCGCTCCTTGTCACGCGTGTAGTCGCCCACCATGGTGATGAACTGCGGAAACGCCAGGATCAGGCCGATGCCGACCATGAATCGCATGAAATACGCCACCAGCAGGCCCGGAGCAAATGCCGTAAATTCAGCAGCCTGGCCGGGCACAAAACTGAGGGCCGCGCACAGGCTCGCTGCGAAATCAGGGTCAATGCCCAGGCCCTGGGCAATGCCGCTTGAGAGCTTGAAGCCGTAGAACGAAACCGCCAGCACGATAAAGCCGATCAGGATCAGAATTTTGCGGCCGACCCGGTCAGACAGGGCGCAGATCAGGGCGACAAAGGCAAGCGTTGCCACCTGGCTCATGTTCTGGAGGAAGCCATTGATGGAGCCGGCAAATTTCTGATCGATGTTGATAACGTCATTCATGAAGGCGGGCTGCAGAATCGCCGGAATGCTCATGAACATGCCGACGATGAAGGTATTGAAAAACAGGAAGAAATAATTGGTTCTGGTCAGTCCCGGCAATATGCCGATGCCGGCGAATTTTGGAGTTTTGATCGGGGTATCTGCGCTCATTGTGCCTCCACTGTTGACGTTGGTGTTGTATGATGCGGCGCGAATGACCTTGGTCACGAATGGGCACAGTGTATGCCCTTCGACGGTCAAAGTCAATGCGCATGATGAGCAATGGGAATGTGCTCAGGGACTCAGGAATTTCAGTTCAACCGACAGTGGTGCCTTCGGCATGTCCCCGGCAGGGAAGGATGCTGCATGCTGCGATGAATGCTGTCCAGAAAAAAGGCTTTAAAAGGTAATGACTTTCCCCGACCCGGTCATGGCCTGCATGATTTCAAGCGCATTGGAGATGGTGCCGAGCTGTACCTCGCCGCGTATCTTGAAAAAATCAAGGCAGGTGCCGCAGATGAGGATCCGGAAGCCCTGCGCGGCGAGTTTTTCCAGAACCTCAAGCGCATAGGAGCCCTGTGTTGCCAGGCGCACGCCGTTGCTGATCAGGATGATCGTGCAGCGCGTGTGCGGCAGGGCAAGGGCCGCGTTCAGAAATCCGTTGGTCAGCACTTTGCCGAGGTCCCGGTTTGAGCCCACATAATCGGAGTCGAAAAGGTAGACGATCTCGCCGCTTCCCTCAGCAATGGTTTCGTACGCGCTGCATTCGCCCGCGGCGGGCCGGGCCCCGGGCTGTTTCCTGATCACCACCCTGAAGCCTTCGGCAGCAGTCTCCGCCCGCGCGGCGCAGCCGCGGCTGGTGGCCAGGCGCATCACGTTGTCGCGCGGGGTTTCAGAGTCGACCAGCACGATGATCTCTCCTTCGCCGGGCTCGTCAATTGCCTTTCCGGCCAGAACGACGGGCTGGGGGCAGGCCAGTCCGCGTGCGTCTATTTCTTTTGTATCCATAATGTTATCCCTTTCTTTCTTTTGGCAGGCTGTTCAAAAATATCCGGATGCAAGGCGTGCGGCATCATGTTTTGTGGGGCACGGCATGCCGTGCCCCTACCGTACGCCGCAGTGACGAGTGATGAGCACAACGCAGTAGACGGGTATTTTTCAACAGCCTTTTAATGCAGCATTTCCATAAATGCGCTTATGCGCGTTCTCAGCTGGCCCTCGTCGGCCTGCGAATAATCGGTCTCGATGCTCAGATAGCTTTTGCCTTTCTGCTTCTGCACAAGCTCCCGGATGCGCTGCGTCTCGATGCTGTAGGTGTGGCAGGCCTGCAGCACAACGTCGATCACGCCGTGCACGGCATATTCGTCAATCAGGCGCGACAGCAGCTCGCACCGGGCATCATTGGGACTCATGCAGGAGCAGGCCAGGCGTACATACTTTTGCGTGAGCGCATCCCAGGGATCGATCAGCTCATCAACCGGAAACTCGCGGTCCTTGGCGCCGCCGCAGTTTTCATAGCAGACAATGGTGCCGCCGCTCTCTTCGATGATGCGGATGATTTTTTCGGTTGCCCCTCCCACGGGGCAGCCCGTGACAAGGATGCGCGGCCGGCCGGCCGGCGCGCTCCTCTCGCCCCGCTCCCGGGCTTCCCGGAGCGCATCGATCAGCGCGCGGATCTGCGCGCTGTGGTGCGCCCGGTCAAAGGCAAATCCTGAGCCGTGCAGCACGCGGTGCAGGTCGCTGCCGGAAAGCGGCGGTGGATCAAGCCTTGACAGGCCGTAGAGCTCGCGGCACAGGCTGCGCTGGCCGTTGCGCAGCCGGATTTCCTCAGTCAGGGCCTGGTCGGTAATTATCACGCCGAACTCGCGCTCGAGCCTTTTTTTAAGCAGGATGATTTCCTGTTTCCAGAACGCGGTGTCTCCGGGCCGGTTGTTTGACTGTGGCAGGCGCATGACATGCACCGGTGCGATACGCTCCAGGAGTTCGAACATTTTTTTCTTGCCGTCGCAGGTGGTTTCGCCCACGATCAGGTCGGAATAGAAAAAGTACGGGCAGGTGCCGGTAACGGCATAGCCGTAGCTGGACTTGATCAGAGGGCAGAGATTGCGGGGCAGATGTTTCTCAGCGTGCGCAATCGGTTCTTCGCTGGTGCCGCACAAAGACACGGGCACGGCCCCTGATGCGGCGATGAGCTCATAGGGCGCAAACAAACAGTAGGCACCAACGATCTTTGTGCCCTTTTCCTTCAGGCGCTGGAGATCATTGACGGCATTGTCCCGGGTCCGCGCAAGCGCGGCGATCATCTCGTCAATTGTCGCCAAGCGCGCTCCCGTTTCTGTTCCAGCCGATCAGGGCACCGCCCAGCGCTCCGGCAAGCTGGGAGGCAGGGGAGGTGAACAGAGGCTCACCGATGTGCTCTTCCATGATGGCGCGCAGTACCCGGCTGTGTGACAGCCCTCCGGTGAAGGCGATGGCGCCTCTGGTGCCCAGTCTCCCGAGCAATGCAACGGCCCGGGACGCAATCGAATCAAGCACACCGCGGGCGATTGCTTCGCGCGGCACGCCCCGGGCAAGCAGACTGATGACTTCCGACTCGGCAAACACGGTGCACATGCTCGAAATCGGGGCCGGATCGGCATGGGAGGCCAGGGCGTCGAATTCAGCTACTTCGGTTCCCAGAATGCGCGCCATCACCTCAAGAAACCTGCCCGTGCCGGCAGCGCATTTGTCGTTCATGATGAAGTCGGCGACATGCCCGTCTTCATCAAGCTGTATGACCTTGCTGTCCTGCCCGCCGATATCGATCACGGTTCGGATCTCGTGGTTGAGGCTGTGGGCTCCGCGCGCATGGCAGGTGATTTCAGTTATTGCCCGGTCCGCAAAGTCTGCCGAAACGCGGCCGTAGCCGGTGGCAACGATGGCCCTCAGGCTGTCACGGGATGCACCGCACTGCTCCAGGGCCATCTGCAGCGCCAGACGGGATGACTCCCGCGGGCTCCAGCCGGTGGGGATGATGACGCTTGCCGCAATGGCGCCGTTATAGACGACGCTCTTTGTCGCCACTGATCCGATGTCGATGCCGAGTGAGTACATTGTATTCTGTATTCCTTGTAAGCATGCGGGCACTCAAACCGAACGGCCCTGAATATATATATAGTTGTGAAGCCTGGCGGCGTTTCTGTCAATTTGATAAAATCAATACCGCTCTTGGTGTGTATTGATTTTATCTATCATGGGCCATGCGGGTATTTGCTTGACAGGCGCTTGCATGCAGGTCAATATTGATTGAGACGTAAAAAGTCTCCATCTGTGCACCTGGAACCCTTCGACTGCGCTCAGGACAGGCTCCGTGAGAGGTCTTATAAACGGTTGTAATACAAGATTTCTCCCTGCGGTCGAAATGACAGAACATTTTTTGCCTGACTTTTTATGAGTGCGTCTGTATTGATGGCGTTGTAACCAGTCAGTAAAATCAATCTTTTCAGAGAGCATGCTGTATGGAGCCCATCGAGCTTGTAAAGACTGTTCAATCCGCTGGTTGAGCGGCCAAAATCTCTCCAGGGGACCTGGAGGACGTTTTGGCGGAATTCAGCGCTTTGCGCGATGAGCGGCTTCTGACCGGCGCCGGCGACAACGAGGATGCGGCCGTGGTGCGCTTCCCCGCTGGCATGGCGCTCGTGCAGACGGTCGATTTCCTGACGCCGATCGTCAATAATCCGTTCTGGTTCGGCCAGATCGCGGCCGCGAATTCGCTCTCGGATGTTTACGCCATGGGCGGCGAGCCGTATACGGCCATGAACATCGTCTGCTTCCCGATCCAGAAGATGGATAAGGAAATTCTGCGTCAGATTCTCCAGGGCGGGCTTGAGAAGATCAAGGAGGCGGGCGCGGTGCTGGCCGGCGGTCACAGCGTTAAGGATACTGAGATCAAGTACGGCCTGTCGGTGACGGGCATTGTCGACCCGGCTGCGTTCGCTTCCAACAGGGGCCTGCGGCCGGGCGATCAGCTGCTGCTCACAAAGCCGATCGGCACCGGCATTCTGTCAACGGCCATCAAGGCAGGCTTCGGCGACAGCGAAAAAATAGAGGAGCTTATTTACAGGTGGGCAAGTCGTCTTAACCGTGCCGGGGCAGAAGTGATCAGGGCGCTGGGACTCAAGGGCGCAACCGATGTGACCGGTTTCGGCCTCGGCGGCCATGTGCTTGAACTTGCTAAAGCCTCCGGCGTGAGTGTCGAGTTGTGGCTTGACAAAATTCCCTGCATGCCCGAGGCAATCGAGTTCGCTGGCATGGGACTGGTTCCGGTAGGCAGCGCGGCCAACAGAAATTTCTGCAGTTCGCTGGTCAGCCTGCCGGCGGGAGCCGATCCTGTCCTGGTTGATCTCGTGTTCGACGCGCAGACCTCGGGCGGGCTCGTGCTCAGCGTGCCTGAGGAGCAGCTTGCGCAGGCCCGCGATATGCTGCTGGCAGCGGGCGATCTGGCCGAACATATCGGCCAGGTCCTGCCTCGCGATCCTTCGCGGGCGCTTCTGAACATCATGTAACCGGCGCAGCAGCATCCGTGCACCTTATGCACGCCTGCTTGTCCCGAACGCTGGCGTGATGGGGCTCATAACCCAAATCCATCCGCCTGTCATGCCCTCCGATCCGGCATCCATAACGGGCGAAAAATTTTTCGCCCCTGCGCTCCGAACTCCGAACTCCGAACTGTCTCTTTATGGTTTGACAACTTATGCATAGCTGATTATAGTTGCATTCTTTGGCAGCTGCGTGTCAATGATGCGAGCTTGTATCTAACGTACAGGGAGGTGTGTCGTGGAACTTAAACCCCGCGCGGAAGCAAAAATTAGGGCCTTGATCGAAAAGGGCGTCAGCATCCCCAACCCGCTCACGCTCGATATCGGCGACGAGGTCGCTATTGACAACATCTCAGCCGATAACGTTGTGCTGTATCCGGGCACGCGCCTGTACGGCAGCCGTACCGTGATTTCGGCCGGGGCCGTTCTGGGCCGCGAAGGCACGGTCACAATCGACAACTGCCAGATCGGGCCGAAGGTTGATCTCAAAGGCGGCTCGTTTTCAAAGTCGGTGTTTCTGGAGGGCTCCAACATGGGCCCGGGCGCGCAGGTTCGCGAGGCCTGCATTCTTGAGGAGGAGGCCGGCGGGGCGCACTGCGTCGGGCTGAAGCAGACCATTTTGTTTCCGTTCGTCACGCTTGGCAGCCTGATTAATTTCTGCGACTGCCTCATGGCCGGCGGAACCAGCCGACGCGATCACAGCGAGGTGGGCAGCTCCTACATTCATTTCAATTTCACGCCCGACGGCAACAAGACGACCGCGTCGCTCATCGGCGATGTGCCGCGCGGGGTGCTGCTCGATCAGAAAGCTATTTTCCTGGGAGGGCAGGGCGGCATGGTCGGGCCGCTGCAGATCGGCTACGGCATCACGGTCGCGGCCGGGTCGGTCCTGCGCAAGGATGTGCTTGCCGAAGACAAGCTGGTCATTCCCCATACACCGCCTGCCGGAGTGATTGACTACGGCCGCAACTCAACCTCCGGCATCGCGCGCATCATCGGTCATAATTTCACCTACCTTGCCAGCCTGTGCGCGCTGGAGGAATGGTACCGGCATGTGCGCAGGCACTTCTTCGCCCAGCAGGAGTTCGGCACGCTGATCTATGAGGGTGCGCTTGAAAAACTTGTCATGGCTAAAAAAGAGCGTATCAAGCGGCTGCAGGCGCTTGTGGAGAAAATACCATCCGGCGCGCACGCGGCCTGCACCTGCGGCAGCCCGTCGCAGCCCGGCTGCGAACTGCACGCGGCTGTCAAGCAGGCCTGCGACG
>VGSH01000058.1 GCA_016875025.1 Deltaproteobacteria bacterium | reverse complement strand
GGCGGGACGTGAACCTCCGGCCGGCGATAACAAGGTCTTTCAAATCAGCCACCCCCCACAAATGATACGATTTCCATGCGGTCGCCGTCCTGCAGTTCGGATTCGCCAAAGCGATGCTGCTCAATAACGCAGCCGTTGAGCTCAACGGCCGTGCGCGCGGCCGGAACGCCAAGCTGTTCGAGCAGACGCGCTACGGTTGTGACCGGCTGCGCAAACGCGCGCTCTTCGCTGTTGATGGTAAGTTTCATATCTGCTCACCCAAAATAAGCTGTACAACGACAAGCGCCTGCATGGACGCCGCAATCCCGACGCGCGCTGCAAACAGGCCCGCCCCATCGGCACTATCGCTGTGCTGGTCGCCGACAATGTAGAGCTTGTCAGAGACGCGGCGTATGGTGATCGAGCGGGCAGGGCCGCAGCCGGCAAGGCCTGATGCCGCGACAACGATGCACCCCGGTATCTGCCGACGCAGGGCCGTAACCAGAGAGGCCTTGCTCTCAGCGGCATCGAAACATTCGCACACTATAGCACATGAGCCTAAAATCCGCACGCAATTGTCTGCGCTGATGCGTTCATTCACAGCAGCGACATCGACAAAGGGGGTGTATTCCCGCAGATTGCCGGCAAGCGCTTCAGCCTTGGACAGACCCAGCTGGCTGAGCCGGAAGCGCTGGCGGTTCAGGTTGGAGGGCTCTATCACGTCGAAATCAGCGATAATCAGTTTGCCGACTCCGGCGCGTGCAAGGTTTTCCGCAACGACCGAGCCGAGCCCGCCGGCGCCGGCAATGCCGACACAGGCGCCGCGGAGTTTTTCCGAGGCCGCATGCGGCTGGCGCGCAAGAATCAGGCTGCGAAGGTCCGCGCAGGCGAAGTCGCCGGCGTGTTCGTACAGGTACACCCGGTCATGGTTGCGCAGGATGGTCTCCGCCGGAGGATTCGGCACCGTATTGAGGATAGCGGCGGTTGCTTCAGGGCAGAAGCGCGCGCGTACCTGCGCAATCGTTGTGCCGGCACCTACTGAGTGTGTTTCGTCATTGATGTATATCTGCAGGTGAGTCGTTGTCATCCGCGGTGCCTGTTGAAAAAAACATGCTGATACCCGCTACGGAAAAATCAGCATCCAGCAAGGTGCGCAACTCTTCAATGCGCTGCAGTGTCAGCCCGCCAAGCAGTACAAGGCGCTGCCCGTAGCGGCGCGCCAGCATGCGCAGGGCATCCGTTGCTATCAGGGGCCGGTTGTCGCCTGGTTTTGAAGCGGGCCGGTAGACCGGAGATATAAACACATAGTCGGCACCGCTGTCAAGCAGGGCGCAGGCCTGCTCCGCACTGTGGCAGGATGCGGTCTGCACAAGGCCCGGAACACCAAGCGGTTCAAAGCGCTCCGTCGAGCGTGTGTGAGCGCCGCATTCTGTTCCGTATACGGATTGGTACAGCACCTGCGGAATGATCGGCATGATTTCGTGCATCCTGATGATCGGTGCCAGCAGCTCAAGTTCGCTGTGCAGCGAATGCGCTCGCAGGTACAGATGGCTGACACCCTGCTGCCGCAGACGCGGCAGGCAGGAAGGGATTTGCGCGGGGCTTATATCATCGGGTGTAATGGCAAAGTATTTCATCGCCGGTGACTATTGCCGGGCAGCTTGAATATCCGCGGTTCATGGAGGCCGTTTGTATTTATTTCCTGAGCATTTTCCATGAAAGGGTAATCCCCGGGGGCTTTCTGCCAGAGGATGAAGTAATCGATTGTGCAGCGTTGCAGTTCGTCTGCCAGTTTATCGGTGGGAATCTTGTCGGCAGTTCCGTAGAGTTGGGATTGCAGATGAAAAGTCAGGAATAATGATTCGAACCAGTTAGTGTCAAACACAATCTTTGAGCCTGGCTCAATGATCGTGCTCAGCTTGTGGCCAATTTCGGCGTGCTCACGGCCGGTATTAATATTTTTGAAAATGTTAAGAGAGGGCATTACCGTGAAAGAGAAACAGAGAATCAGGAAGGTGAACTTGGCAAACAGTCGATTTTTAAAAAAATGTTTGCCGGTCAGCTGACTCAGACTCAGGATACTCATAGGTACGAACAGGAAAAACAACGGCCATAGATAGCGCTCTTCCGAGATTAAAAGACAATAGCCGCCGGCGTATATGGCGCAGGTTACTGCTATATATGCTGTAATTTTATCAGGGCCTGAAAAAAGCCTGCGTTGCAATGTTGCGCCTGAAGACCAAAGGCACAGGCAGAAAGCAACTGGTGAAAAAATAAAAAAAACCCAGGCGGTTGTCCGAATATTTCCAATGACAACATGAAGCCAGTATTTGAAATCCGCGCGTGAAAGAAAGGGACTCCAGTATCTCTGTGTGAATGCGGCATGTGGATCCTCCCAGATACTGACGGCCGTTTTGTTGGGCGGCTCGACAAGATGGTCAGGGCCCTCCCAACGGTGCGGGCTTATGGCTGACATTATGACGGAACCCTGATTTGATGATGTGGCTTTGCCGTATTTCATGCTGATAACGCTTGACCAGCCGGCGCAGATGGCCAGGAAAATGACCATGCCTGAAATAAAGTTCGCGACAATGATTTTTCGGTCCGAGCCGGTGTTTTTGAAAAAATACCAGCAGTTGACAAGCGGGAAATGGCACAGGAAAAAAAGCAGGCAATAACTTTTTGTAAGATATGCAATTCCGCCGACAAGGCCGCATGCAAGGCCGCAGCGCAGGCTTCGGTTGTACGATGGTGTGATCAGACAGCAATGATATACAAGAAGCACGGCTGAGAGCAGCAAGTCTGGCGTAATGATTGAATAGGCGAAATACAATATGCCCGGTATGATGCTCATTTGGCACAGCAGGGTGTGCCGTCTGCTGAATCCGGCCTGCAGGCAAAATGCACCCATGGCGAACACTGTCGCGACGCCGATACCAAGATTGACCAGTTTTGCTGTAAGCAGCGGATCAAGTCCGGTGAGGAGCACAGGGGCCATGATCCATGATATAAGAGGGTAGGCATGGCCGTTCACAGCATCAAACCATTCTGCGCGGGCGTACTTCTGGGCAATTGAGATATAGGTTATGGCATCCTGGTTTATCTGGTAGCGGTACAGCGGCAGCAGCGCTGCTCCCAGAATAATAAGTATGAGTGCGGGACCATATGAGCGAAGGGCGTGTGCCGGGGTGGGTGTCATGGTTTCATCACAGCAGGCTGTCATGCCGGGTCGTGATATGCAGCAAAATCAGTCTCTGGCATCATCGTTTCGCCGGGCACGTTCTAGTGATATTTTCCGTACCAGTTCTGTTATGATCATGTGCTGTTTTTTTTGTTTGATATACAGCATTCCGACCAGTATGAGCAGGAACGCGTGCGCGAGGTAGAAAATCAGATCAACGCCCCGGCCGACCCCCAAAAGCCAGGCTGCGCGGTGTGCCAGCGGTGGAAACAGGATAAAAACAAAAAGCACTACACCGATCGCCAGCACCAGAAGCCTGCCGGCCATGTGGTGGCTGAAGTACCGAAAGTAGATCCCGGCAGCAATGAGAAGCAGTACAAAGAGTATGGCCTGAATGATCATTATTTAAAAAACCTGCCCAGGATAAAATCAAATAAAATATTAATTGAGTTAAAGGCCGATTGCCCTTTGGTGCGGGAGTACTGTGTATAGACGATACGCACCGGAATTTCAATGTACTTTAGCTTCGAACGCGAGATGGCGTGAATGATTTCAGATGCATGTGCCATGCCGTTTTCATGAATGGTGATGCGCTGTGCTGCTGCGCTGCTAAAGGCACGGAAGCCGTTGTGCGTATCGGTAAGCCGTATGCCGCTGACCACGATCGTGAATAGCGTTGCAAGGCGCAGCAGGATTCGCTTGAGGGGTGGAATTTCGCGGATATGCTCTCTGTTGAGAAAACGCGAACCCAGTGCCACATCGGCTCTGCTTTCAAGAATCGGCTGGATCAGGCGCGAGATGTCGCGGTGATTGTGCTGGCCGTCAGCGTCAAAGTGGACAATGATCTCCGCGCCCTGACTGAGCGCGTAGGTCATGCCGGTCTGCAGGGCAGCCCCCTGGCCGAGGTTCATGATATGCCGAATGACCGTAACCGGCAAACACTGCAGTTTTGAACCGGTGTCATCCGTTGATCCGTCATCAACGACTACCACGCGGTAGCCGTAGCCCAGAAGGGGGTGCAGCGTCTGCTGGATCACCTCTCCTTCATTGTAGGACGGAACTATGATAAATATTTTTTCAGAGTCCATGCAGGCGGTCTATGCGCGATCTGTGCGCGGATTTTATTCGCATCGGCTGCGGTCGTATGGATTATTAAACTTTACTATGTATGCGGAGAAATATCAAATAGTATGTTGCGCACGGATTTTAAAAATCTTGCCATTTGCCCATAGGCAATGTATTGTCTCGCCTCAGGACGGTACCCAGACCGACCAGCGCAGGCAGGGCGTGTGCGTCTACACAGCAGAGCGGGTATATGAAAAAACAACCGGTTGTATTGATTAACAGCCCTTCACTGGCTGCCAAGGAAAAACACTACGAGCGGCCACGTTATCCCCGGCTTTCGATAGCCTATCTCGCGGGTTATCTCCGGTCACAGGGCATTGACTGCCTGGCACTTGATGCCAAGTATGAGGGCACAGCACTTCAGGGACTGATCCTGCAGGTCGGGCGCGTTCAGCCTGAGATCGTCGGCTTGACGGCGATGACTCCGGAAATTAACGAAACTGTTGAGACCGCAGAGGCCCTAAAAAAAGCATTTCCAGCCGTGAAGCTTGTTATCGGGGGGCCGCATGTGACCGCCCTGCCGGAGGAGACTCTGCGAGAGTTCCCTGTTTTCGATTGCGGTGTTATCGGTGAGGGCGAGCTGGCAATGGCGCAGCTGGCGCGCTGTGAGGATGATGTGCAGACTATTCCGGGCATAGTGTATCGTCGTTCCGGCTCTGTGTGTGCAAACGCTTCGCCGCAACCGGTGCTCGATCTTGATGCAATTACGCATCCTGCCTGGGATCTGTTCTCGCCCTCAAAAGTATATCCCATTATTGCCACCCGGGGCTGCCCGTTTAACTGTAATTTCTGCATGCGGGTCAGCGGGAAAAAAGTCCGCTGGCGCAGCCCTGAGCATATTGTGGCAGAAATCGAAAACCTTATTGAGAGCTATCGTATTGAGCGGATTGTTTTCCATGATGAGACCTTCGGGCTTGACAAAAAATGGGCGCATCGATTACTTGACCTGATGATTGAAAAAGAATTTCCGAAAAAGATCACCTGGGAGGCCACGACCCGGGTTGATATTGCCGATTTTGATTTGTATTGCAAGATGAAAGAAGCCGGCTGCGCCTGGCTGGCATTCGGCATTGAAAGCGGGAATCCGGAGATTTTGAAAAACACGCGCAAGGGGATTACGCTTGAGCAGGCCGAACACGCCGTACGCCTGGCCCGCAAAGCAAGGCTTTCCCTGGGGAGCCTTTTTATAATCGGCCACCCTAATGAAACCCGTCAGACGATAGAGGATACAATCGCATTTGCAGCACGATTGCCTACCGAGACGGTGTCGTGCGGTTTAATGGTTCCCTATCCGGGAACGGAAGTGGCTGAAATCGTAAAGCGGGGTGAAGGCAACTACCGGATATTGTCGCAGGACTGGCGCGATTTCAATAAGCAGGTCGGCAATGTGCTTGAATTTAATGATATTCCGCGCAAAGATCTCGAGTATTATCAACTTAAGCTTTACCTTTCGTTCTACCTGCGCTATTTCAGGTTCAGGAAAATTGCTGCAATCGCAGAGATTATCGGGGTGAGAGCCCTTTTTGCCGGAGCGTTTTTTATCATACAGCAGGCATGCGTTAAATTTTTTAAGGGGTTTCTCCCTAAACGTATACAGGCTCAGCGGTAATACTTTTAAGAATTGATGAGGTCGTAAAGAGTTACCAACTGTCACATGGAACCCTTCGACTGCGCTTCGGGCAGGCTCCGTGAGAGGTCTTGTATCTGTATGAAAATTCAAGATTTCTTCCTTCGGCCGCAATGACAAAACAACCATTTTATGACTTTTTACGACTTCATCAAGAATTGACAAGATTTTTTGCCGTCTCAATGAGTTGCCCGGATGAATGTGAAAAACAGCACATACATGCCCTTGGTTTTTGCGGGCATTCTGCTCATCAGAATAGTGCCCGTATTTGTAGGGTATGCAGTTATCGGTGATGTTATTTTTTATACAGGTGAAGCCGACTCGCAACTGTATCTTTTCGGGGCGCGTTCGATTCTGGCTAGCGGTGTCAATGAATTTCCCTTTTTTGCCCCGTTGAATTTTTCTTTCATCGCGGGACTTCTGTTCCTTGCTGGCGGCAATGTGCTCGTGCCTGTGCTTGCAACTGCCTTTGTCGGCTGGCTTGCGGTGGTGGTGCTTTACTATCTGGCGCGAGAGCTGTTTGATGAAAGGACAGCGTTATTTACAGCACTTTTGGCCGGGCTTTATCCTAATTTTATTTTTTACGGTGTCAATCTGTATCCTGAAACGCTAGCGATTTTTTTTATAACCTGTTCTTTTGCTCTTCTGGTTAAGTATTTCAAAACCGATCATGTTTTCTGCGCGGTACTCGCCGGCATCATGTGGGGTCTTGCTTCGCAGACGCGAGGAGGGCTGCATTTTTTTTCTCTTGGCATTTGTGCGGCAGTTATGTGGCATGCGAGAGCCGGGGGGTGGCTGCGGTGCATAAAACCCGTCCTTGCCGTATGTCTCAGTATCTATTGTGTCGTGTTCGCCATAGCATTCATTACAAGTCCCTTTTATGGGGGCATTTCGATCAATTCAAAAAGCGGTATAGGCTCGGTACTGCATGGCGCCAATCGATTAATGAATTGCAATCCGGACTACGGTCATGTAAGGGGCTCTCTGTTATACGAAATCAACGGAGCCGGCGAAGCCTGGCCTGATGGGTCTCAGCTGTACAGTGACGAACTGGTTCACTTGGATTCGTATACCATTATAAAAAAATTTGTATCTTTTGTTCAAGAGCAGCCGTTTATTTATTTGAAAAACGGTTTTGAGCGGTTGAGTTTTCTTTGGTCGCCCAATCAACTCATTATTAAATTTATAAAGCTGCATTTATCGTATCGCCTGCCTTTTATTGTGCAAGCAGCCTGTATGGCAATCACTATCTTTTTTGTTGCGGTGCTGTGTGGCGGTGTAATGGGACTGTGCCTTGCGCATGGTATGTTCCGTACACTCTTTTTGTTGTTTGTTGTTTTTTATTGTTTGTTGATTTTTTTTACAGTTGGTAATGCTAAGCTCCGCCTGCCACTGATGCCGTTTATCATGATGTATGCTGGCTGCTTTTGTTCGCTGCTTATTGAACGCACGGTTGCGTTTACAAGGTTTTCGTTTTTCGTTGCGACCGTGTTTTGCGGCTTAATTATTGTTAATAGCGTGTATCGGTATCCTGATATTGCCATAACACCCGGTGAGTTCAATGTTCGCCAGGCGGAGATGTGCTTTGAGCTTGGGTTTCCGGAGACTGCGGGTTTTTTGCTTGATAAAAATGATGCTTTTCAGCATTATACGGAAAATCAGTTGATGCGCTTGAACGTTATTCGTAAAAAGATGCATGAGAGGAATGTGCAATGATTAACGCCGCAATTATTGGAGTCGGCAGATGGGGACCGAATCTGCTGCGTAACTTCGCCTCAATGGAAGGAGTGCGCGTAGCAAAAGTGTGTGATCTTGATGCGAAACGATGCGCTGCGATTCGGAGCAAATTTCCCGAGGTGATTACGACGACAGGCCCTGGAGACGTTGTGCGTGATAACGCCATCGACTGCACCGTGATTTGTACGCCTGTTGCAACGCACTATGAACTCGCTGCGAAAGCTCTTGCGAATGGCCAGCATGTGTTTGTCGAGAAGCCGCTGGCTGCCTCCGCAGCTGAGTGCCGCAAGCTGATCGCGCTTGCTGAACAGAACAAAAGGGTCTTGTTCGTCGGGCATACGTTTAAGTATAACGCGGGCATACGTGCTGCAAAAAATTATATTGAGAGCGGTGAACTGGGCGAAGTTTATTTGGTTGATGCCAGCCGAACCAATCTTGGTCCTGTGCGCACTGATGTGAATGCGCTCTGGGACCTGGCTGCGCATGATATTTCCATTTTTTCCTACTGGCTGGGAGGACAGCCCCGCAGCGTTTCCGCACATGGTGCCTGTTATTTGAATAAAAGCGTCGAAGACGTTGTGTATGCTACTTTTGAGTACGCGGGTGGTGTTATTGCTCATGTTCATGCCAGCTGGCTGAATCCCCGGAAGATCAGGGAGATAACGGTTGTCGGCAGTAAAAAAATGCTGGTATGGAATGATATGAACTTATCCGAACCCATCAGGATATATAATAAGGGAATCGACAAGGATGAATTATATCCTGATACCTTTGACAGTTTTCGTCTTTCAATTCGAGAGGGGGAAGTTATGATTCCCTCAATTCAGCTGAATGAGCCGCTCATGACAGAGTGCCTTCATTTTATTGAGTGTGTGCGTTCCGGTGAAAGGCCGCTTACCGACGGCTATGACGGTCTTGACGTGGTGAGGGCGCTTGAGGCGGCCTCACATTCAATGCGTCAAAACAGCGCCTGTGTTCCGGTAGAGTAATGGGTTCTGTATTGATTTATCATTGGAAGGAATTTCTATGATACCGTTTGTAGATTTAAAAACACAGTTTCAGCAGCATCGCGATGAATTCATGCAGGCCATTGAGCAGGTGCTGCAGTCGGCCTCTTTTATCCTCGGGCCTGATGTTTCCCGGTTTGAAAAAGAGTTTGCCGCTTTTGTGGGTTCCAGGTTTGCGGTGGGGCTGGCCTCGGGTACTGACGCAGTGCACCTTGCGCTGCGCGCGGCGGGAGTTGCACCGGGTGATGAGGTTATAACCGCTACCAATACCTTTTACGCCACGACAGCGGCAATTGAGCTTGCCGGGGCGCGCCCGGTGCTGGTAGACTGCGCTCCTGATACCTACCTCATTGACGTTGCGGCACTTGAACGGGCGGTGACCCCGCGTACCAGGGCCATTATTCCCGTGCATCTTTATGGCCAGGTGGCCCCCATGGATTCCATTATCGAAATTGCCCGCAGGCACAACGTGACCATTGTTGAGGATGCCTGCCAGGCGCATGGCGCCCGCTATAAGGGGCATGGGGCCGGTACGTTCGGCGCTGCGGCTGCATTCAGTTTTTATCCCGGCAAAAACCTCGGTGCATTCGGTGACGGCGGTGCCGTCACGACCGACGATGAGGGAGTCTACAACAGGCTGCTGGCCCTGCGCAATTACGGGTCTCCCCAAAAGTACCAGCATCCCACCTTCGGCACCAACAGCCGTCTTGACGGCGTGCAGGCCGCGGTGCTTTTGGTGAAGTTGCGGTATATCCAGAAGTGGAACAATGCCCGGGCGCAGGCTGCTGAGCGGTATCGGAAAAACCTGTCGGGGGTGGCGGACATAAAGCTCCCCGCGCTTGCCGCTGATTCAACGCATATTTATCATCTGTTTGTGATTCAGGTTCCGGACCGCCGGGATGAAATCCTGCAGGAACTGGCCGCGCGTGAAATTTACTGCGGCATCCATTATCCGATTCCGCTGCATCTGCAGCAGGCCTATGCGTATCTTGGCTACCGCAATGGTGATTTCCCCGTTGCCGAATCTGCCGCGCAGAGGATATTGTCGCTTCCCATGTTCCCTGAAATAACCGATCAGCAGATTGATCAGGTCAGCGAAACGCTCATTACAGTTATGCACGCCTGAGGAGCCCGAGCTTTGTTTGATGGGAAAAAAATAGTCTGCATAGCGCCCTGCTATAATGAGCTGCATAAAATAGACCGTGTTGTTGAGCGAGTTCTGGCAACAGACATTGTGGACGAAATGCTTGTTGTCGATGACGGCTCAACGGACGGCTCTCCGGATGTTGCACGGGCTCTGGGCGCGCGGGTCATCCCCCTGGGCAGAACCATCGGCGTGGGTGCGGCTATCCGCCGCGGCATTGAACATGCCCTGCAGAACGGCTTTGATATCGTTGTGATTATCGCGGGCAACAACAAGGATGAACCCCGGGAGATAGAACGACTCGTTCAACCGCTGACACGTGACGAGTTTGATTTTGTGCAGGGCTCTCGATTTGCACGCGGCGGAGTATTTGGCGATATGCCGCTGTACCGTATTCTGGCAACAAGAATTCATCCGATGTTGTTTTCACTTGTGTCAGGCAAATGGGTGACTGAGAGTACCAACGGATTTCGCGCCTTTAAGACCTTGCTTTTTGAGGATACAAGGATCAACCTGTGGCAGTCATGGCTGGATGAATATGAGCTTGAACCCTATCTGTATTACAAGGTAATCAGGCTGGGCTACAGAACCACCGAGGTTCCCGTGACCAAAATTTATCCACCGAAAAAACTCGGTTATACGAAAATGAAACCCGTAACCGGCTGGTGGAGTATTTTGCGGCCCCTCATTCTTCTGGGGCTGGGGCTTCGCAAATAAAGAGAGGATGCGTATGTCTGACAAATATTTTGTTCACGAAGATGCCCTGGTGGAGACGGATACCATCGGAACGGGGACGCGCGTGTGGCGCAATGCCCATATCATGCCCGGCGCCGTCGTCGGTGAAAACTGCAATATCGGTGAGAACTGCTTTATTGAGGGTCATGTTGTAATTGGCAGCGGTGTGACAATCAAGAACAATGTCGCGATCTGGGATAATATAACCATAGGCGATGATGTTTTTGTCGGACCTGCTGCCGTGTTTACCAATGATCTGCGGCCGCGGGCACATATAAAGAAAACATTCTGCGACCTTGAAGCTACCGTAATAAAACAGGGGGCTACCATCGGCGCCAATGCAACGGTTGTGTGCGGCATAACAATTCACGAGCATGCATTTGTCGGCGCCGGTTCCGTCGTGGTACGGGACGTACCGCCCTATGGTGTGGTGTATGGAAATCCCGCACAGCTCAGGGGTTTCATGTGTGAGTGTACACGGGAGCTTCCCGCAACGGATGGTCGCAGCCAGTGTGAATGCGGGCTCGCGTATGTGATCACCGGCCAGAACATTACACCCGCTTCATGATCACCGGAACAATCCGGCCGGAAAGGTTCGGGCGGAGGCGATTGGTCGCTACCCCGCGTGAGAGGCGTTCTTGGGGCGTGCAATGCCGTACTCATTGATTTTGCGCCACAGAGTGTTGTAGCCGATCTCCAGGCGCCGCGCCGCTTCCTTCTGGTTCCAGTTCGCGGATTCAAGCACGGCGCTGATATGCACCTTTTCAAGTTCTTTCATGCTTAAGGCGGTGAGATCATAGGCGGCCGTGTGCATGTCGCCGCTTTCAAGCAGCAAATCATCAGGCATGATTTCATTGTGCTCGAGCAGGATCATGGCGCGCTCAATCGAGTTTTCAAGCTCGCGTACGTTGCCGGGCCATGGGTAGTTTTCGAGCTTTTTGATCGTTGAGGCGTGTATTTTCACCCGAGAGCGTTCTGCTTTGCGGCAGTAGCGGTCGACGAAAAATTTTGCCAGCGGCACGATATCGGCAACGCGCTCCCTCAGGGGCGGCAGATGCAGCGGTATGACCCGCAGACGGTAGAACAGATCCTGCCGGAAACTGCCGGCCTCAACCATCTGGGCAATCGTCCGGTTGCTTGAGGCCAGTACGCGGGCGTCAACCGGGATATCGCGCGTGTCGCCCACCCGGCGGATTTCATTTTCCTGCAGCACCCGCAGCAGTTTGACCTGAAAGGCCGGTGTTGTTTCCGCAATTTCATCGAGGAAAATCGTGCCGCCGTTTGCCTCTTCAAACAGGCCTTTTTTGTTCATGTTGGCCCCGGTGAATGATCCCTTGACATGACCGAACAGCTCGCTCTCAAGCAGCGTTTCCGGCAGGGCTGCGCAGTTGATTGCCACAAACGGGCCGTCCGAGCGCAGGCCGTGGGCGTGAATCGCGCGGGCGATCACCTCTTTGCCGGTTCCGCTTTCGCCTTCGATCATAACTGTTGAATTGCTGCGTGCTATGCGCCTGACCATGGCCAGGACTTTCTGCATGGCAGGGCTGGTGGCAATAATGTTGTCAAAGTGGGCATACTGCCTGACCTGGTTGCGCAGCTGCCTGACTTCGGTGATAAGACTGCGGCGCTCAAAGGCTTTTTCTATGACAATGCTGATTTCTTCCAGGCCGATCGGCTTGGTGATATAGTCAAAAGCGCCCTCGCGCATGGCGCGCACGGCAGTGTCAATTGAACTGTGGCCGGTTATGATTATAACCTCGGTGTGGGGCGCATACTGCTTGGTTTTTTTTAAAATATCGAATCCGCTCACGCCGTCAAGCATCAGGTCCGTGATGACGACATCGAACTGTTCTTCTGCAAGCATGCCGAGCGCCTGCTTGCCGTCGTGCTGCTGGACAACTTCATAGCCGGTCATCAGTAAAAAAGATCCCAGCATTTTCAGTATCGAGCGGTCATCGTCGATGATGAGTATTGAGCGGTTGTGCATGGCAGAGCCGGGCCGGTAATAAGTTAAAAACACGTTCCGTGCGGACGCGCCTTCCGGGCGCCGCGGGACTTTTTAGGGGTGCAGCATAATTAAGCTTGACAAACAATCAAAATTTATTTAAATATTACCTCTTTACGCTACGGGCTCTCAATTGATTCCTGGTCGTTACCGGATATCTATATACTGTAGAGCGTATTCCTGCAAGCGTAAATATGCAGGAAACTAACGTATTGCATAGCACATTTTTTATTCTGGTATCAAGGAGCACACGATATGTACGCAATTGTAAAGACCGGCGGGCTGCAGTATAAAGTACAGCCCGGTGACATTGTGACCGTCAATAAGCTCGACGGTGAAATCGGCTCGGAAATCATTTTGAACGAAGTTCTGATGGTTGTTGATCCGCAAAAAGACAGCGTTTCCGTCGGCCGCCCTGTTGTCAGCGGTTCGAGCGTGTCCGCTGAAATTACCGCGCAGACAAAGGGCGACAAGATTATCGTTTTCCGTTCGCGCCGGCGCAAGGGATACCGAAAAAAGAACGGCCATCGTCAGCTGCTGACCCGGCTCAAAATTAAAGACATTCTCGTATAACGGCCTTACAGGGAGGAACAGCTTTGAGAATATACGAACTTTGTTTGATTTTTCATAATGATACAACCGATGAGCAGCAGGACCAGATGACTCAGTCCATTGCCGCCATTGTCGCCCGTCATGGCGGCTCGGTGTTAAAGACGGAAAAGTGGGGCAAGAAGAATTTTAAGTATGTGATTAAAAAACAGTCCAAGGGGCATTACTGCTTTGTTATATTCGAGTCGCAATCCCCGGCACTGCCTGAAATCGAGCGCAGTATCATGTATAACGAATCAATCCTGCGGTACAATTTTATCCGGCTCGAAAAATTTGTTGATGCGCCCGTTGCGCCTGCCGGCGATGATGTGAAGGCTGACACTGAAGTGAATGCTGACACTGAAGGCGGGACCGAAACCGTTGCCGCCGAGCAGGCGGCCGAAATTCAGGAATAACAAATACTACAGGTATTGAGGAGGCAGCGTTGAAACGAGTCAAAGGCATTAAGCGCAAGAAGACATTTTACCAGAAACGCAAGATCTGCCGTTTCTGTGCTGATTCCAGCGCGGAAATTTTCTATCGTGATTTTAATACGTTAAAGCACTTTATCACTGAACGCGGCAAGATAATCCCGCGCCGGATTTCCGGTAACTGCGCAAAGCATCAGCGGCATCTGACCAGGGCGATCAAACGCGCACGGGTTGTTTCCATCATACCGTTCACTGCGTCCGCAAGCTGAGTACCCGTACGGGCCGGCGTTTGCATACTGTGTATACCGCTAATTTTGTTCTGTATAGGAATGCGTCATGAATATTATCCTGACTGAAGATGTTGAGAGCCTCGGCTCGGCCGGCGATCTCGTGAAAGTTAAAGACGGCTTTGCCCGCAATTATCTGATTCCCGGCGGTAAAGCAATGGTGGCGACCACGCAGAATGTCAAACTGCTTGAGCATCAAAAGCAGCTTGTGCAGGCCCGGCTGAACAAGCTCAAGCGCGAGGCCGAGCTGCTGGCGCGCAAAATTGAGGAGGTTTCCTGCACGGTCGCCAAGCAGGCTGGCGAAGAGGATAAAATTTTCGGCGCGGTTACGGCAGCCGATATACAGGGCAGCCTTGCGCACGAAGGCATCGAGATTGACAGAAGAAAAATCCAGCTTGATGAGCCGCTGAAAAGTCTCGGTATTTTTACGGTACCCGTTAAGCTGCACCAGGAAGTTACCGCGCAGTTAAAGGTGTGGGTTGTAAAAGAGTAGGCTTGCAGCTGCGGCAGCTACCCATGACAACCGTCCCCAATCCCAAAGTACCCCCCCAGAGTCTGGAAGCTGAACAGTCGGTTCTGGGAGCGGTTCTTCTTGACAACGAGGCCCTGGTCAAGGCCGTTGAAGTCCTGCAGGTTGAAGATTTTTACCGCGAGGCCCATCGTCAGGTATTCGCTGCGATGCTCGCACTGTTTGAAAAAAACACCCCGGTTGACCAGATTACCCTGACCGAGTATCTCAGGCAGAAAAATAAACTGGAGGAAGTCGGCGGGCTCTCCTATGTAGCCGAGCTTGCCGACAAGATTCCGACATCGGCCAATATTGAATATTACGCCCGCATCGTGCGTCAGAAAGCGATTCTGCGCAGCCTGATCACGAGCGCAACCGGCATTGTTGCCAGGGCCACTGCGGGTGAGGACGAGATCGAGGATATTCTCGATTTTTCCGAGAAAACGATTTTTCAGATAGCCGAGCGCCAGGTCAAACCATCCTATTATCCGATTAAGAGCATACTGCACGGCACGTTTAAGGACATCGAGCGGCTGTATGAAAAAAAACAGCTGATAACCGGCGTGGCGACCGGGTTTACCGATCTGGATGAAAAGACCTCCGGCTTTCAGCCATCGGACCTGATCATCGTTGCCGGTCGGCCCAGCATGGGCAAAACCGCTTTCTGTCTCAATATCGCGCAGCATGCCGCGACCGTTGAACGTGTGCCAACGGTCATTTTCTCGCTTGAGATGTCCAAGGAACAGCTGGCCCTGCGCATGCTGTGCTCCGAGGCCCGTGTCGACAATCATAAGCTGCGCAGCGGTTTTATTGCCGACAATGAATGGGGCAAGCTGACCATGGCGGCCGGCCGTCTTGCCGAGGCCTCCCTGTTTATCGATGATACGCCCGGCATGTCCGTGTTCGAAATGCGCGCCAAGTCCCGTCGCCTGCAGGCCGAACACGGCCTGGGCATGGTGATTGTCGACTACCTGCAGCTCATGAGCGGGTCGAAGTCCCGCTCCGACAGCCGCGAGCAGGAGATTTCAGAAATTTCGCGCTCCCTCAAGGCGCTGGCAAAAGAGCTGAGCGTGCCTGTGGTGGCGCTTTCGCAGCTGAACCGCCGGCTTGAGGACCGGACCGACAAACGTCCGCACATGGCTGATCTGCGCGAATCAGGCGCAATCGAGCAGGATGCCGACGTTATTATTTTCATCTACCGCGACGAGGTCTATCACCCCGACAGCGAAGAAACCAGGGGTACGGCCGAGATTATTATCGGCAAACAGCGCAACGGTCCCACCGGTGAGATTACCCTGACTTTCAGAAACGAATTTACCCGCTTTGAGAATTATGCCTACCGGGATGCATAATATGCCCTTTCCGCTGCCCGCGCCGTGAGTGCGGCGCATCTTTTCGGTTTTGAATATTTTTTCACAAAAAGTTCTAATTATTCAGCCTCCGGCCGTTGACTCCCGTCGCAGTGGTGCTTATATTGTCATCACTTAAAAAAGTACGCAGATACCGGAAAGCTCTGCGTTTTATTACAGGGATACTTAACGACAGCGCTTCGGGCGCGATATATCAGGAGGCACACATATGGCAAAAGCAATCGGTATTGATCTGGGAACGACCAACTCGGTCGTGGCCGTGATGGAAGGCGGTGATCCGACCGTCATCGTCAATGAGGAAGGAAGCCGGCTGACGCCCTCGTGCGTGGCATTCACCCGGGACGGTGAGATCCTGGTCGGCCAGGTCGCAAAGCGGCAGGCGATTACCAACCCTGAAAACACCATCTATTCAATCAAACGCTTCATGGGACGACGCTATGATGAAGTGAATGAGGAAATGAAAATGGTGCCCTACAAGGTTGTCAGGGGCAGCAACGGTGATGCGCGCATTGAAATTCAGGGCAAGCAGTATTCACCGCCGGAAATTTCCGCCAAAATACTGCAGAAGCTGAAAAAATCAGCGGAAGCCTATCTGGGCGGCGAGGTCAAGGATGCCGTGGTAACGGTGCCGGCATATTTTAACGACGCTCAGCGTCAGGCAACCAAGGACGCCGGCACGATCGCCGGCCTGAACGTGCTGCGCATCATCAATGAGCCGACCGCCTCGGCCCTGGCCTACGGCCTTGATAAAAAGCGCGATGAAATCGTGGCCTTATATGACTTCGGCGGCGGAACCTTTGACATCTCCATTCTTGAAGTCGGAGACAATGTTATCGAGGTTAAAGCCTCCAACGGGGATGGCCATCTCGGCGGAGACAACCTGGACCAGCGCATTATCGACTGGCTGGTATCAGAATTCAAAAAAGAACAGGGTATCGATATCAGCACCGATAAAATGGCCCTGCAGCGCCTGAAAGAGGCGGCAGAGAAAGCAAAAATTGAGTTGTCTTCAACCCTTGAGACTGAAATCAATCTGCCGTTTATAACCGCTGACGCGACCGGCCCCAAGCACATGAACTACCGGCTGAGCAGGTCGAAATTCGAACAGATGATCGACGATCTGGTTGAGCGCACCCGGATCCCCTGCGAGA
>VGSH01000057.1 GCA_016875025.1 Deltaproteobacteria bacterium | reverse complement strand
CTACGTGCTGCTGTGCCCGGTTTTTGCGTTTTGCATTCAAACATTCAAGCAGGCCCGCGACCTGATCCGGGCGCTGTGCATCGCTGCGGCATGTATTGCGCTCTACGGCATTATTGAATTTTTATGCCTGCAGGCCTTCGGCATATCCCCCCTGCAGCATTTCCGGCCGCCTGAGCTGCGCCAGCCGTTCATTTCAGCAACCATGGGAAACGCGAATTTCCTGGGTCGTTTTCTGGTGCTGGTACTGCCCCTTTTCGCGGCCGGCGCGGCAACAGCCGCCGGAGCGCGCCGGGCCCTGCTGTGGGCCGCCGGCGGCGTACTCGCCTGCACGACCCTGGCGCTGACCTACAGCCGGGCAAGCATGGTTGGCCTTGCCGTCGGCGGACTTGTATTCCTTGCGCTGACCCGCGCAGCGGGCCCGGCCGTCAGGCAACGCCTGATTCTGCTGCTTGGAACCGGTTGTGTGCTGATTGTTGCCCTCGGCCTGATTTCAAACATGCTGAGCGGTGCGGGTTCGCAGGCTTTTTTCAGCACCATTGCCAGCCGTGCAATCTCGGCCCTTGATGTGCAAGAGGGAGACGGCCTGGGAACGCGCCTGTTTACCTGGCAGCACTCGATTCCGGTTATTTTAGAGCGCCCGTGGTTCGGGCACGGCCCGGATACTGGTTTTGACGCGCTCATTCAGGTCAACTTTGAAAAATCCGCGCGCTTTAACACGATCGCCATTCTGGACCGCATACACAACAACTACCTTGACATTGCCCTCACGCAGGGACTGATCGGACTGGCCTCCTACTTGGCTGTTTTATGTATATTCATGCTCGGTCTGCTTAAAACAATTCGCGCACCCGACGTGCATCCCGAGGTGCGTATGCTGCTATGCGGCCTGTTCAGCGGGTTTGCGGGCTGTCTGGTCAATGACGTCTTTACTTTCAGCACGGTAAGTGTTTCAATGACGTTCTGGTCCCTGATCGGCATCGGATACGCGCTTCAAAGCTTTCAAAAAGGTCCCTGCAGGCATGAAAACAGCTGAAGCCGGCGGCGCGCCGCGCGAGCCTTTGTCGGTACTCTTTATTGCGCGCTATTATTATCCCTTTATCGGCGGGATTGAAAAGCAGGTGCCGAGCCAGGCGGCTGCTCTCCGGCGCAGCGGCATACGGGTTGATATTGTAACGGGCAGGTTTTCCCCCGACGCTCCCCGTGTGGAGCGCACCCGGGGATTCCCGGTGTACCGTTTGCCAAGCCCGCGCATAAAAATAATCGGCGCACTGGTCTTTCTCGCGCACCTTGCTGGCTTTCTGTACAGACGTCGCGCGCGCTACAGAGCCCTGCATGTGTTTCAAGTAGGCTACGCCTCCGCGCTTGCCGCGCTGCTGGGCCGGTTTTTTGGAACCCCCGTGTTTTTACATCTGGCAGGCAGCGGCAGCGGCGGAGATATCTACCGCCACCTGAAGACCCCCTGGGGATGGCTGTTTCTGGCCCTGTGCCGCCTGGCATCAAATATTGTTGTCTTGAATGCCGAGATGCTGCAGGAGCTGAAGCTGATTTTTTATCCACAGCATCGCGCAATTCTCATTCCAAATGCGGTTGATGCCGAATACTACCGGCCGACAGGTGACCGTGCAGCCGTACGGCACGTCCTTGCCATCCCGGACCATCAGTGCGTTGTGCTCTATACCGGCCGCCTGGCCGCGGAAAAAGGGGTGGCGGTCCTGGTGCGCGCCTTTGCACAGGCATGCCCCGGAACCGATGCCCGCCTGTGCATTGTTGGCAGCGGGCGCGAGCACGCGCGCCTGCTGCGCCTGGCTAAAAACCTTGCTATTGACGACCGGGTACAGTTCATACCGGCCTGCGGTGATGTTCTGCCCTACTACCAGAGCGCTGATGTGTTCGTAATGCCCTCCCTGCATGAGGGGATGTCCAATTCGATTCTTGAGGCCATGGCCTGCGCGCTGCCGGTAATCGCCACAGCCGTCAGCGGCACGACCGATCTCGTGCATGATCGCCACACCGGTCTGCTGGTGCCGCCGCACGATCCAAAGGCCCTGGCCGCGGCACTGGTGCAGCTTTTACACAGCCCTTCAGAGCGCTCGGCAATGGGGCATGCCGGCCGCTGCCTGGTTGAGGATGCGTATACCGACACCAGCGTGGTCAGGGGCTATCTGCAGCTCTATGAAGCAGCCGGGCTGCGTTCGCAACCATGATACCGAAGGCGGCCGGCAGGTTTCCGAGAATGCGCATTGAAAATATATCTCGTGCACACACTCCGCGGTGTATGTGCTCAAACTGCGCGGCGGTCCTTGCCGGAATACACTTGAAAAACGATTTTTAACAATGCCCGGAATTGAGTAGGTCCCATGTACGCACCGCCAACCGATACCACCACCCGGCCAGCACGCCCTTTGTGCACGGCACGCACGCGCGCAGGCCTGGCAGTGCTTGGCGCATTTGTTCTGACCGCGGTCTGTTTTTTTTATGAAGCCGTATTCCGGGGCAGGGTATTCTCGGCCCGCGACCATTATCTGTTTTTCATGCCGCGCCGCTTTTTCGCGCTCGATACCCTGCTGGACGGCTCGCTCCCGTTGTGGAACCCGCTCAATGCCTGCGGTGTGCCGTTTCTTGCCAATGTGCAGAGCTCGGTGCTCTATCCGTTCAGCGCGATCATCTACCTGCTGCCCTTTCCGGGCGGCTACAGCGCCTTTGTGATCGTCCACTATATCCTGGCCGCGCTCTTCATGTATGCCCTGATGCGGCACTGGAACAGCAGCCCATGTGCAGCCGTCATCGCAGGACTCGTGTTCGCCTTCGGCGGCTACATGCAGTCCATCAACGACAACCTGGCGTTCCTGACCGCCGCGGCCTGGCTGCCGCTCATTGTGCTTTTCTTCATTAAAACCCTGCAGGAACGCCGCCTGTCCTACGCGCTGGCGACAACCCTGCTGATCGGCCTGCAGGTATTGTCCGGGGATGCGTCGTTTTGCGTGGCCGCTACCATGCTGTGCACCGGCCTGTACGCGCTGTTCGCGCCGCGCGCAAAGGCCGTCGGCGCAGGGATATGTGCGGCGGTATGGACGGGCGGGCTGCTGCTGGCCGCAATCGTGCTGCTGCCGTTTTTTGAGTTTGTCGCGCATTCACACCGCGCCGGAGGCCTTGAGGCCGCCCAGGCCCTGCGCTGGTCACTGCACCCGCTTGAACTGCTGCAGTTTGTGCACCCCTACCCGTTCGGCAGGCTGGTGCCGCATACGCGCTGGTTCGGGCAGCACTGGCTCGACACCCTCTATATCGGTATTTTCCCGCTGTGCTTTGCGGCCGTGTACCTGCTGCGCGGCTGCTGCGCCCATAAAAAATTCCTGATTGCTGTTGCGCTGCTGGGCTTTTTTCTTGCACTGGGCGCTTACAATCCTGTGCTGGCATTGATCATGGAGGCTGTGCCGGCTTTGCGCCTGATGCAGTATCCGGTTAAGTTTCTGCTGCTCAGCGCCTTTGCCCTCGCAGTCATGAGCGGACTGGGCGCTGACGTGTTTCTGGCTCGCATGCGCGCGCGCTCAACCATTCGCGGCATACTCAAGCCGCTGCTCCTGCCGGTCTGCGTGCTGCTCGCCCTGCTGCTGGCTGCCGCCGCCGGGCGGGATTTTTTTCTGAACTGGTTTATTTCCGCCTATCCTGAGGGCAGCTACTTCGAGCCCCTGCGCGAACAGCTTTTTTTCGAACTCTACCGGGGCGCCTTTATCGCGGCCGTGCTTTTCGGGGCTTTTGCCGTGCTGACCTGGTGCGCAATCGGTTTTAAAAACCACGCCGGCCTGATATCGCTGTGCATCGTCGGCGCAGTTGGAGCCGACCTGTTGTTCATTGGCGCACCCGATGACCCGTGGCTTGAACGCAGCGCCATACGCCGCCCCGGCACTATTGCCGCAGCGCTGCAGCAGGATGATTCCCGGTACCGCATATATTCGCTGGCGCGCATTACCGGCAGCAACTCCTATGCGCACACCCCGCACCTGAGCTTTGACCGGGTGTACCGCGTGCTCAGCCAGTCGCTGCCCCCCAATATGCACCTGTACCACGGGCTTGCTTCGGTAGATGAATACAGCGAGCTGTTAAATGTACGCTACTACGAGGTCTTCGGCCCGGTGCTGCTGCATCTTGCCGGCGGCGGAAAGGATCCGGATGAAGATCGCTATTGCCGCATGATTTTCTCCATGCTGAACGTAAAATATATTATCAGCCCGCGGACGCTGCCTGAGCTGCAATTTGAAAGTGTGCGCAGCGGCCCGGTCAAGCTGTACCGCAACCCGGAGGTGTGGCCGCGCGCGTTTCTGGCGGCATCCGTCACGGTGTGTCCGGACGATGAGGCCGTGCTGAACCGCATACATGCAGCCGATTTTGAACGCCTCTCGGCTTTTCTGCCGCAGGCCGAAGTTGAGCGCCTGCCGGCCCGGCTGCAGGCAGCGCTTGTTTCATACGACCCCGGCAGCAGCGCTGGAACGGCAACCATCGCAGGCTGCGGGGCCAACCGGGTCGATGTGCGCGTGGAAACGGACAAGCCTGCCCTGCTGGTTCTGTCGGACACATGGTTTCCGGGATGGCGCGCGCTGGTCAACGGCCGCGAGCGTGCGCTGCTGCGCGTCAACCACACCCTGCGCGGGGTTGCGCTCGAACCGGGTGAAAGCCGGGTTGAGTTCGTGTACCGGCCGCGATCATTCATCGCGGGCATGGCCGTTTCGGCTGCAACCGCGCTTGGCCTGATTGCGCTCTATTGTGCCGGATGCCTTCTGCGTCGACGGCGCAAACCTTCAGCGCGCGGGGGCACAGTATGAATATACAGGCCGTGCGGCAGCGCTTTCCAGTATAACCGGTCCGGAATTTTTAGCCCTGCGCCTGCGTACCGGCCGCAGATAAAATACCGGTTCATCCCCGCCGGCGACCGGCCATAGTGATCCCGTCGCTTCGACACAGCCCTCCCTTTTTTCGGAGCACGCCGCTATTGAATATAGCCCAGCGACTTGAGCTGCTGCCGCAGATCATCGCCTCCGACCAGAATGGATTTGCCTGAGGACGGCAGAGGCTCTGTGCGGATGTAGTCCGCAAGCAGGTTCTCCATCTCGAGGGGCAGACCTTCCGCGGCAATGCGGTCGTCCTGTTCTGCGGGGTCACGGCCCAGATCAAACAACTGGTAGCCTTCAGGCGCCTGCGGTCCTGCGAGGCTCCACTTGCCCTGTTCGTTGCGCGAGCGATAAATCAGCTTGCTGCTGTTCTCTATGATGCACCAGGTTTCAGGTCCGTACAGCGTTGCGGATGCATACAGCGTCCTGTCCGGTACAGCCGCGGATATGCCGGGTATGAGCGACAATCCCTGCAGGCCCAGGCGCTCACGGGAAACCCCGGCCAGGTCAAGCACGGTCGGCATGATGTCAATCAGCTGTACCGGCCCGGACACGCGCGCCGGGCGCACAGGCGAGCCGGCAATAATCAGCGGCACCTGCAGCAGTTCATTATGCAGGCTGTGGCCGTGATCAGCGCTGCCGTGATCCCAGAACTCCTCCCCGTGATCAGCGGTAATGATAAAGACGGTATTTTCCTGCCGGTTCAGCAGGGTCAGCCCGTGCAGTAAACCGCCTATGGCTTCATCAATGTATCTGATCTGACCGTCATACAGGTCGACAAAATACTGCCGCAGGTCGTGGTCGCGGTTACAGGGCGCATCCGGTTCCCGCTGCAGAGTCAGCAGCGTTGCAGGCTCGCCGGGCGCGAGGCTCTCGATAATTTTGGGGGCATAGCGGGTGTTATGCCGGTTAACCGTATAGGGAGCGTGCGCGTCCATGAAGTGCAGGTAGGCAAAATATTTTTTCCCCCCGAGGCGGGCTACCCGCTCAAGAAAAACCCGGACCGTATCTGAAGCCGAATGTGCTCCGTGCGGCAGGTAGTCATAGCGGTGAAACCCCTGATGAAGGTTGAACTCCTTTTTCAGGAATACATTGCCGCCGTTTATGAAAAGATTTGTATAGCCTGCGTTGCGCAGCACCTCGGCCAGAAGCAGCATCCGGTCAGACGCCGTATGATCAGAATTGATGAGACCGTGCCGGGCGGGCAGCAGGGAAGTAAACAGGCTGGCAACGGAGGGCTTGGTCCACGGCGAGGATGCGTAGGCCCGCTCATAGTGCCTGCCGACCCTGGCAAGGGCGTCGATAGTCGGAGACGTGTCGCGTCCGTATCCATGGCAGCCCAGATGATCCGGCCGCAGGCAGTCGATCACGATCACAACGAAACTGGGGCCCGCAGACATGATGCGCAGCGCGTTGACGGCAAACCATACCGATGCGCAAAGCAGTATCAGCAGACACGGCAGAACGCAGACGCCAATAAGCCTCTTTCGGCCCAGAAGCCCCCGTCTGACGCGGGGCAGACACAGCAGCGCGCAGGGCAGGATCACGAACACCACGGCGCAGCGCGCTGCCGCCGGCGAGAGATACGGCCGCGCATAGAACAGACAAGCGCACAACAGCCCGATATAAATCGCGCATGCTGCGGCCCGCAGGCCGATTGACACCCGCGCGCACAGCGCAGTAATCAGTCCGCACAGGGCAAAAACAATACCGCCGATGCCCATCCAGAGCGGGCAGCATACCGCAGACCCATCCGGCCGCAAGACCGGCCAGCAGGAAAGGCAGTACGGTTTGATATGTTCTCATGGCGGTATATCGCAGTGGTTATGCGGTCATGCTTGACATACCGCCAACATTACCTTATATACAGGCCAAATGCAAACGCTTCTCCTTCTGCACGCGGATAGAGCATGACGATCAGACTCGCCTTCATTCTGGCGCTCATAACCCTGGCATGCTACGGCCCTGCGCTGCAGGCCGACTTTGTTGCAGGTGATCGCCAGTTTATCCTGAAGAATGAACTGGCGGCCGATCTCGGCACAGCCCTGCAATCATTCATCGCCGACTACTGGAGCACGCTGGGCGGTGAGGCCTTTGTCTACTACCGCCCGCTTACCGTGCTGACGCACTGCATTGACACCAATCTCTGGGGCCTGGACCCGGCTGGCCACCATGCCACCAATATCGCCCTGCACCTGATCGTCAGCCTGCTGGTGTTTGCGCTGTTTCTGCGCCTGCTGCCCGGCCGCAGCACTCTGTGCTTTGCAGGAGCCCTGCTGTTTGCCCTGCATCCGATCCATACGCATTCGGTCGTCTATGTGATGGGTAGAACCGATGTGCTGGCCGCGCTGTTCTGTGTGATATCGCTGCTGTTGCTGTGCAGACAGTCCTGCACCCTCATGCAGCATGCGCTGGCAGCACTGTGCTGGCTGGCAGCGCTGCTGTGCAAGGAAATCGCCGTAACCATGCCGCTGCTCTACGGCCTGTACTGCCTTGCGGAGCCTGCGCACAGGCCTTCCCGTGCGCAGTTTATGCGCGCGGCCGCGTTACTCAGCTCAGCCCTGGCAGTGTATCTGGTGCTGCGCATTTCAGCCATTGGGCTCGGCGCCGCGCCGGAGACGGCACTGACGTACGCGCCCTGGCAACGCGGGCTGCTTGTACTCATGACACTTGGCTTTTACTGCGCGAAGCTGCTGCTGCCGCTGAATCTGTGCTACTACTCCAACCTCGTTGTACCGCATCCGGGCATGAGCGCTGTTGACATCCTGCTGATTGCTTCAGGGGCTGCGTGCGCTGCGGGTATGGTTATATTCTGGCGCAAAGGTATTGCCGGCATGGCGCTTGCCTGGATCGGCATCACGCTCCTGCCGGTTCTCAATATTGTGACGCTGCCCGTGCTCGCCAAGGAGAACTATCTCTATCTGCCCTCAATCGGATTCTGCCTGCTTGCCGCGCTCGCACTTGATTTTCTGCGCCGGCGCCTGAGCGCGACAATTGCAGTAATTGTTTGTGCCGCCATAGCGCTGCTCTACGGCATACAGGTGTACCTGCGCACGCTTGACTACCGCGATCCGGCCGCGTACCTGTTGAGCGCGGTGCGCGCCATGCGGCCGCTGCCGCCGGAAGAGCTTGGCAACACGCACTATTTTGAAGGCGCGAAAAACTGGTTTACCACCTGCCGCAACCTGGGCTATCTTTTTGAAGAGCGCAAAGCGCCTGACCGGGCCGAGTACTGGTTTGTGCAGGCGCTGGGCTATACGGCAGACTATTTTGACCCGGCCTATGCCGCCGAATGCCATCAGGCGCTCGGCGAGCTCTATTTGAAACAAAAACGCCTGCTGGAGGCTCACGCGCAGCTCGGAGCTGCCCTGCCGGGCGCGGCGCAACCCCAGCGGGTGTATAATCTGCTGGGCGTCTGCGCAGCCATGGGCAATGATCCGAAGGCCGCAGAGGCATTTTTTATGAAAGCCCTTGAGATTGATCCCGGCTTTCAACCGGCCGGCGCCAACCTTGCCCGGCTGCGACGCTGAGACAGGGCCTTCCTCAAAGGATTTGGGACTTTACTGATGTGCGGAATTGCCGGATATATCGACACAAGCTGCCGCTCTGACATCGCGCTGCTGAAAAAAATGGCGGCTGTGCTGGCGCACCGGGGCCCTGATGACGCGGGCGAGGCGTTTTTTCAGGAAAGCACCTTTACCGCGGGCTGTGCGCATCGCCGCCTGTCAATCATCGATCTGTCGCCGGCCGCGCATCAGCCCATGTTCAGCGACTGCGGCACTGTCGGTATTGTTTTAAACGGCGAGATCTATAACTTCACCGAGCTGCGCTCTGAGCTTGAGCGCGAAGGCGTCCGCTTCTCAAGCAACAGCGACACCGAAGTAGTTCTGCGCGCCTACATGCGCTGGGGCATGCCGGCCGTACACCGCTTTATCGGCATGTTCGCCTGTGCCATCTACGACCGCACGCAGCGCAAACTGTTCCTGCTGCGCGACCGCACCGGCATCAAGCCCCTATACTATTATCATAACAACGGGCTTTTTTTGTTTGCCTCCGAGTTGAAAAGCTTTCACGAACACCCCGGCTTCACCAGAGAGCTGAACCTTGAGAGCCTGTCCCTGTACTTCAAATACGCCTGCATTCCGGAGCCGTACGCGGTTTTTAAATATACGGCCAAACTGCGGCCCGGCACCTGGCTTGCATACGACCTGCGCAGCCATACGACGAGCGAACACGTCTACTGGGACCCAACGGCGTTTGCCTGCATGCCGAAACTCGCTATTGACTATGCGCAGGCCTGCCGGGAGCTCACGGCGCTTTTTTCATCCGCGTTCAGCTATCGCATGGTCAGCGATGTTCCGGTCGGCTTATTCCTGAGCGGAGGATACGACAGCTCGCTCGTTGCCGCCGTGCTGCAGCGCGGCATGTCCCACAGGCTGAAAACCTTCACCATCGGATTTCACGAAGACGAGCACAACGAGGCCCGTTACGCCCGCAATGTTGCCGCGCATCTGGCAACCGACCACACCGAATATATCTGCACGCATCGGGATGCCATCGACATACTGCCGCAGCTGCCCCTGATCTATGACGAGCCCTTTGCCGACCCCTCGGCCATTCCGACCTGTCTTGTCAGCCGGCTGGCCAGGCGTGACGTGACCGTTGCGCTTTCCGCCGACGGCGGCGATGAGCTCTTCGGCGGCTACACGCGCATTCACCGCGCACTGCGAAACACCCGGGCTGCCGAGGCCATACCGCGTTTTTTCTGGCGCGCACCGCTGGCAGCCCTGTCAGCGCTGCGCCCCTTTTTGAAGACCGGCTCCATGCTCGAATTCAAGCGCAAGTATGCCCGCCTGCTCGCCGCCGGCGCACTGGGACGCTGCAAAAACCTGGAGCTCTGTATTTACAATGAATTCGACGAGGACATTACCGCGCTGCTGACCGGCCTGCAGCAGCTTCCGCCGACGAGGTTTGACGACCAGCAGCTTGACTGCCTGGACGACACCCTTGATGTAATGCTCTGTCTTGAGTATCAGACCTATCTGCCTGCGGATATTCTCACGAAAGTCGACCGGGCTTCCATGGCCGCCTCCCTTGAGGCCCGCGAACCCCTGCTCGATCACCGGATCTATGAATTCGCCGCCCGGCTGCCGTCAGCGTTTAAGGTCGACGGGAACCAGCTTAAAAAAATCCTGAAAGATATCGCCCATGACTGTCTGCCGCCTGAGCTTATGCAGCGGCCCAAGCACGGCTTTTCCCTGCCGATATATGCCTGGCTGCGAAAGGACCTGCGCGAACTGCTGCTGGCATATATGAATGACCACATGGTCGCTTCGAGCGGCCTGCTTGACCGCCGGTTTGTAGCCGTGCGCATGCGCGAATTTCTGAAAGGCAATGACGATCTCGGCCCGTTTATCTGGAAAACGCTCATGTTTCAGATGTGGTACTGCCGCTGGATGACATAGTCCCGCGCGCGGCTGTCCCCATGAATAGCACTTTCAAAAAATCACTGATTTTGCTATAGTTTCCGGTAATAACAGCACGGGCACCATGCCGCCGTGGGGCTCGCCATCTGGTATCCAAAAAAGGAGCGTTACATGATTGACCGCTATTCACGCGAATGCATGCGCGCCATCTGGTCGCAGGAAAACAAGTACAAAACCTGGCTGGACATTGAAATCAAGGCCTGTGAGGCACTCTGCGAGCTGGGAACCGTGCCGCCCGAGGCCCTGGCGAACATCCAGAAGAAAGCCGCCTTTGATGTGCGGCGCATTGAGGAAATCGAGGAAGTCACCCGCCACGATGTTATCGCCTTTACGACCTGTGTTGCCGAGTATGTGGGCGACGATGCGCGCTACATCCACTGGGGCCTGACATCCTCGGATGTTCTGGATACCAGTTTCAGCATGCTCCTGAAGGAGGCTTCGGCCATTATCCTCAAGGACATCGACGAGCTGCTGGCCGTGCTGAAAGAGCGGGCTCGTGAGCACCGCCTGACCGTCATGATCGGGCGCAGCCACGGCATTCATGCCGAGCCGGTCACGTTCGGGCTCAAAATGGCCCTGTGGTATGATGAAATGCAGCGCCAGAAAGAGCGCATGCAGCGCGCCATGGATGCAATCAGCGTGGGCAAGCTCTCGGGCGCTGTGGGCACATTCGCCCACAACCCGCCGTTTGTCGAGGAATACGTATGCCGCGAGCTCGGCCTGCGGCCCGCGCCCGTGTCAACCCAGGTCATTCAGCGCGACGTGTATGCCGAATTTTTCACCACTCTGGCCGTTATCGGCGCCTCGATTGAAAAATTCGCAGTCGAAATCCGGCATCTGCAGCGCACCGAGGTGTCCGAGGTATCGGAATATTTTTCAGCCGGCCAGAAGGGCTCATCCGCCATGCCGCACAAAAAAAATCCGATCCTGTCGGAAAACATATCGGGGCTTGCGCGCCTGCTGCGCGGCAACGCCCTGGCAGCCATTGAAAACGTGGCCCTGTGGCATGAGCGCGACATCAGCCACTCCTCGGTTGAGCGCGTGATCGGCCCGGACAGCACCATCCTGCTCGACTTCATGCTGGTGCGCTTCACCGGCCTGATGCGCTCGCTGATCGTGTACCCCGAATCAATGCAGAAGAACCTGGAGCTGTCGCGCGGCCTGTATTATTCCCAGAAAATCCTGCTTGAGCTGACCCTGCGCGGCGTATCGCGCGAGGATGCCTACCGCATCGTGCAGCGCAACGCGCTTGCGGCCTGGGACCGGAAAAAGGACTTCAAGGAAATGGTGCTGGCCGACAGCGAGATTACCGCGGTTATTACGCCGCATGAGATAGAAGCGTTCTGTTCAAGCGCATTCTTTACCGCGCACGTTGACGACATTTTCAAGCGGGTGTTCGGCAAATGAAACCGGCGGTATTCCTTGATCGCGACGGCACGGTCAATGTCGACGTCGGCTATCTGTGCCACCCTGACCAGATCACGCTGCTGTCGCGCGCAGTCGAAGGCCTGCACTTATTGCGCGACTGCTCTCTGGCGCTTGTCATCATCACCAATCAGGCAGGGGTTGCACGGGGCCTGATACCGCCGGGGCAGCTGCCGGTCATTCAGCGTGCGTTTTTGCGCCTGATGCGAGCGCACGCCATACCCGTTGCAGGCTATTATGCCTGCCCGCATCACCCCGAGGGCAGCGTGGCCGAATACCGGCGTGCGTGCGACTGCCGCAAGCCCGCCCCCGGCCTTGTGCTGCAGGCTGCGCGCGAGCTTGATCTCGACGTGCAGCGCTCCTACGTCATCGGCGACAAGCCGAGCGATGTGCAGCTTGCGCACAACACCGGAGCAACCGGCATTTTGGTTTTGACCGGGGAGGGGCGCAAACATCTTGAAAACTACCCGCCCGGTTTCACGCCCCCGCACATGGTGTGCGACGATCTCTATGAAGCCGCGAAATGGATTGCCGCATGTGAGGGCAAAAACACCCCCCGCTGAATTTACCGGAAAAATTTTTGAATCATCTCCACCACCCGCTCCTGCATGGGCCGGGTAATCTCAGGGTAGACCGGCAGGGCCAGCGTATGGCCGGCCGCGAATTCGCTGTGCGGGAAATCCCCTTTTTTACAGCCCAGGCTGCGGAAGCATTCCTGCTCGTGAAACGCCACCGGATAGTACACTTCATTGCCGATATCGTTGTGCGTGAGCCAGGCGCGCAGCTCATCGCGCTTTTCAGGCACTGAAATCACGTACTGATTATAAATATGGTGTTCGCGGCCGTAGCTGATCGCCGGAACGCTGATATTGGTGCCGGCAAAGAGCTCATCGTAATAGGCGGCATTTACACGGCGCATGGCGTGCCAGCTCTCAAGATGCGGCAGCTTCACCAGCAGCACCGCGGCCTGCACCGTATCGAGCCGGAAATTGCCGCCGATCAGGGCGTGATAATACTTGGGGTGGGCGCCGTGATTGCGCAGCAGCCGCACCTTGTCGGCCAGGGCAGCATCATCTGTTACCACCATGCCGCCGTCGCCGATGCCGCCCAGGTTCTTGCTGGGGAAAAAGGAGAAGCAGCCGAAGGTTCCCATGGAACCGGCTTTTTTAAGCCCGGAAGCTGATGGATATCCCGCCCCGATAGCCTGGGCTGCGTCCTCGATAACGGCAATGCCCCGGCTGCGCCCGATCTGCATGATTGCATCCATATCGGCACACTGCCCGTAGAGATGCACCGGAATGATCGCTTTGACGCGCTCGGCTTTTTCACGCTCGCGCTCAAACCATGCGCCCAGCGCCTGCGGGTCGATATTGTAGGATGCCGAATCAATATCAACCAGGGCGATTTCCGCGCCCAGCCGGGCAACCGTGCCGGCTGTGGCGAAGAACGAATACGGGGTAGTCACGACGATATCGCCCGGGCCGATGTCAAGTGCCATCAGGCTTACCAGCAGCGCATCCGTACCTGAGCTCACCCCGATGCCGCAGGCTGATCCGGTGTATGCTGCAACAGCCTTCTCCAGCTCGGCCACGGCCGGGCCGTTAATGTAGGCGGTTGAATCAACCACCGCATTCAAAGCGGACTTGATTTCAGATTCAAGCGGCAGCAGCTGTGCTTTTAAATCAAGCAATGGCACCTTCATGGGGAAATTCCTTTCAATGCAGGAACATGGCGTCCAGGGCCCCGGACACAGGGCCTGTTTAAATTATTCTGGACTCTGTTGACATCATCCTTCACAACCGGCCGTGCGTGCGCCGGCAATCGCGAAAGATTAAATGAAGCGCGCGCGGGCGTCAAGCGTTTCTTTGGCGAATGCTGGCGAAAATACCGTAAAAAAGCAATATCGGGCCGCGCAGGCCGGGCCGCAATGAATTCCTTGACAGGCGCAGGCTTATCATTTATATAGCTATGCATGCGGGAAACATACCGCGGCATAGACTGTATACGGCAGCATCGGCATTCTAAACGCAATCTACAACAGTTATGGAGGAGAAAATGGCAGCAAAAATCAATCCGGAAACATGCACCGGCTGTGCAACCTGTGTGGACATTTGTCCTGTCGAGGCTATTGCAATTGATAATGATAAGGCAGTGATTGACGCCGATGCATGTGTTGACTGCGGCACGTGTGTTGACGAGTGCCCGGTCGAAGCAATTTCAATGGACGACTGAGCACACACTCATCCGAATGCTTGGGAAAAAAGGATTTCCGCTTTTTCCGGAAATCCTTTTTTTGTTTTTCCCGTGCCGCGCGCGGCTCTCAAGTGCGCGACCACGTGACCCGGAATACGCCCTCGCGCGGATTGCCGTATTTTATGCGGTCGGGCTTAATTTCAATGATACGGTACACAATCTGCGGCGGCAGCTGTTTCATCCCGAGCTTTTTCAGGGTTTTCATAATGTTCATATTTTTCAGGGCCTCCTGGAACTGCCTGGGGTGTTTTTTCTGGTTAAGCACCCGCGCGGTTGCCCAGGCCTGCAGCCCCTTGTAGTTCCAGTAATCGGCCTCGGAGTCATAGGGCTCGGCGATTGAAAAACTCACCTTTTTATTTTTCTCAAGATTGGCGAACTTGCCGCCGCCTTCCGAGAGAATATAAAAGGTCAAATCATGCAGGCGATACTCAAGCGGTGTTGAGCGCGGCGAGACTCCGTCGCAGGTGCTCAAGTGCAGCACATGGTTGCGTTTCAGGAACTTCTTCAAAACCCGCTCAAAAGCTTCCGGGGTAGTAAACTGCTTGATCTTGATGCCTGAGGCTTTGAATGCCTGGGCAAACGGGGGCGGGACCGGGACCTGGGAAATTTTTGACATGCTGGGCTCCTGTAATGGAAGGTTTGCGCTGCAACGCCTTTTGATATAGTATAAACTGCTAAAACGTTCAAGCAGAAAGCAGGCACGACGTGGAATCGGGCTCCTGGAAAAAACAGCTCCGCAGCGGCATAAGCAACGCCGGTGAGCTCTGTACCGCGTTCCCGCAGCTGGCTCCGAAGCGCGCGATGATCGAGGAAGTCACCGCGACGTACCCTGTTTTTATCAACAGCTATATCGCCGGCATGCTTAAAGGCCCCAGTGATCCGCTCTGGCGCCAGTTCATTCCCGACAACGCCGAAATTGACGACACGGGCGGCATGGTAGATCCGCTGGCTGAAGACAGCACCTCACCCGTGCCCAATATTACGCACCGCTATCCCAACCGGGTTTTGTTTCTGGTCTCAAACCGCTGCGCGGTGCATTGCCGGTTCTGCACCCGCAAGCGCAAAATCGGACGCTCCTTTGAGGTGACAGCCGCAACAATCACGCAGGGCATTGACTATATCAGCCGCAGCCCGCAGGTTCGCGATGTGCTGCTCTCCGGAGGCGATCCCCTGCTGCTGCCGACCGATCAAATTGCCGATATTCTGGGCCGGCTGAGCGAGATCCGCCACGTTGACATCATCCGCATCGGCACGCGCGTGCCCGGCGTGCTGCCCGACCGGATCACCGCCGGCCTTGCCCGCATGCTTGCCAGCTTCAAACCGCTCTATATCAATACGCATTTCAACCATCCCGTTGAAATAACGCCGCAGTCGCGCCGGGCCTGCGCTCTTTTAGCTGATGTCGGCATACCGCTTGGATGCCAGACCGTGCTCCTGAAAGGGGTTAATGACTCGGCAGACATCATGTGCCGCTTGATGGAGGGCCTGCTCAGCATGCGCGTGCGGCCCTATTACCTGCATCATATGGACTACACCCGCGGCACCGCCCACTTCCGCACATCACTCAGCGCCGGGCTTGACATTATCCGTGAGCTTCGCTGCCATGCCTCGGGCATGAGTGTGCCGCACTACGTAATCGACCTGCCCGGCGGCGGCGGCAAGGTACCCCTTACGCCGGACTATATCCACGCCGTTGACGGAAACGCGCTTCTGCTCAAAAACTTTCAGGGTAAACTGTTTCGCTATGACATAGAAGCGCAGGACGCGGAGACCTTTTCCGCCCCCCTTGCGCACACACCTGTGATCTGAAACCAACACACCGGGAGACCTTATGAAGTCAGCACCCAAGGCCTATAAAAACTCAGAATTCCTCAACAGCCCGCAGGCGCGCACCATTCGCATGCTGGCCGAGTACCTTGAGCCTGAAAGCCGGTTTGAAAAATATAACATTCAGGACACGGTTGTCTTTTTCGGCTCTGCCCGCATACAGCCGCCGGAACAGGCCCTCCAGCACCGTGACAGCCTGCGCCGGCAGGGCGCACCCGAATCAGAGCTGCGCATGGCCGAAGCCCGCCTTGCCATCGCCAACTACTACCAGGCCGCCGTTGACCTTGCACGCATGATAACCGCCTGGTCCAAGGAGCTCTACACCTGTAATCAGTGCCATGGCCGGCGCTTCATCGTATGCTCGGGCGGCGGGCCCGGCATCATGGAAGCGGCCAACCGCGGGGCCTCCGAGGCCGGCGGCTACTCTATCGGCCTCAACATCAGCCTGCCCTTTGAGCAGGAGCCCAACCCCTATATTTCCCGGGAGCTGAACTTTGAATTTCACTACTTTTTCGTGCGCAAATTCTGGTTCGCCTATCTGGCCAAAGCCCTTATTATTTTCCCCGGCGGCTTCGGCACCCTGGATGAACTGCTTGAAATTTTAACCCTGGTGCAAACCGGGAAAATGACCAAAGACATCCCGATTGTTCTTTTCGGCAGCAGCTTCTGGAACCAGATCATCAATTTCAAGGCCCTGGCGGACTGGGGCGTGATCAGTCCGGAAGACCTCGACCTGTTCAAATTCTGCGACACCCCGCAGGAGGCTTTTGACTACCTGAAAAACAGACTCGAGCCCATATGTGAAGCTCCAGGCTCTCTGAACATGCCGGGCAGATGACTAAACAGCACGCGCATCCATTGCCTGCCGCGACCGGGCAGCGAGAACCCGTGGCGCCTGAATGAATCCCCGACGCTCAGCTCCTCACAGCACACGCATACAGCTTGAGCCGTTTGAGCCCTGGGCTGCACTGCAGGGGTTTGCCTGCAGCGTGCGCATGCGCCGCCGGGGCCGCCTGCTGCTGCTGTACTACAGCGTGAGCGGGCCTCTGGAACAGCTTGCAATCCCTGCAGCCGCAGACGCTGTCGGCTTTACGCCCGAACTGTGGCGCTCGACCTGCATGGAGTGCTTTGTGCGCTCCGAAGAGAGCAGCGCCTACACTGAGTGGAACGTTTCACCTTCGGGCAACTGGTGGACCTGTAATTTTATCAGCTGCAGGTCGCCGGCA
>VGSH01000056.1 GCA_016875025.1 Deltaproteobacteria bacterium | reverse complement strand
CCGCTACGCTCCACTGCGTTTTCCCTGTCGACACCCTCCTGCCTCTATAACCTTGTAGTGTTTTATTGTCCAGCTTTTACGACATCAATTCAAAATCGCGGGGGACAGCACATGAACTTTTAACTCTTGTTGACAACGGAAGGTACGACCCAACAATTAATATAGATTATTTCCCCGACACGGATGGATATGATCAGCCTTCGTATTGGACTTCAACCCCCTATGCATCCAATGATACAAATGCTTGGATAGTAGCATTCACCAGTGGAGAACTGTGGTGGGAAGGAAAAAGCACTAGGTGGCGTATACGTGCGGTCCGTGGTACTCCGTATGGGGCATATGATAATTTTATTATTCCCGGCGATGGCACGATAACCGATGCCGGTTCTGGCCTTATGTGGCAGCAGTGCAACTTCGGGCAAACATGGAATGGAATTGAATGCACAGGTGTTGCGAATACTTGCACATGGGAACAGGCGTTAGCGTATGTAGGGGGCCTCCAGGATACTAACTATCTTGGCTACAACGACTGGCGTTTGCCTAACAGAAATGAACTGCAAAGCATTCTTGATTATAGTATCTATGATCCAGCAACGGCATTCCCTAATACGGTGGCGGAGGATTACTGGTCGTCTACTACTTATAATAGCCAACATACTGCTTGGTCTGTCGATTTTTACAGGGGTACACCAGACTTCCTCCCAAAGGATCATGAAGGGTATGTGTATGTTCGCGCTGTGCGCGGAGGAAGTTGTCAATCAGAGTGCTTACTGTCAATAAAATACAAAGCACCCATCTCCGCAAAGCTGAAAAAGGATAAAAAACTGAAACTGAAAATTTCCGGGGGTGCGGGGTTTGATCCCGCTGGTGCTGTTGATGCTGGTCCTTTTTCGGTGGTCAAAGGGCCAAAGGTCAATACAAAAAAAGGCTTTGTGCAGATTACAGTGCTTGTGCCGGCGGGGTTCCCATCGGGTTCAGTTGGTATAAGGGTCGGTGAGTGTTACGGAGAAATTTTCATTTTATAGCATTATACTTTAGCTTTGAAGCTTCTTTGGGGGCCGATAGGGGCGCCTTGATTTTCCCTGCAAGTGTATTTCTCCTGTGTTGACAATTGTGCATTAATTGTGTCACAATATGTACACGATAAGACTACACTATAAGGAGAATTCATATGCAATTTATCAGCATTCGCGACCTGCGCAGCAAATCCTCGGCTCTGTGGAAACGGCTGCAGACCGAGCGGGAAATGGTGCTGACTTCCAACGGCAAACCGATCGCGGTTCTTTCGGCCGTGAGCGAAACCAACCTCGAGGAGACCCTGCGGGCAATACGGCGCTCCGTTGCCGTGTCCGCACTCACCAGCCTGCAGAATCAATCCGTGCGCGCCGGTCTTGACACACTGCCGCTTGCAGAGATTAACTCAGCCATTGCTTCCGTGCGCAAAAGAAAACAGGCATGATTATTGTGATTGATACCAACGTGCTGGTCTCGGGCCTGCTCAATCCCCACGGCGCTCCGGGCAGGATTATGAGCCTTGTTGCTGCAGGAGAAATCACCCTGTGCTATGACGCCCGCATCCTTGATGAATACCGCCAGGTGCTGCGCTATGAAAAATTCCGGTTCGATCAGGCACATGCGGCCAATCTCATCGATGAAATACAATCATCGGGTATCCCGGTAGCCGCAAAACCGCTTCGATGTGCACTGCCCGACCGTGATGATGAAAAATTTCTCGAGGTAGCCATTGCAGGCCGCGTGGAGGCCCTTGTAACCGGCAACAGCAAACATTACAAAACCCGCTCCAGCCTCACGGTAAAAATACTGGCACCCTCTGAGGCGCTCAAATTGATTGCGGCTGAGCACTAGCAGTGCCGGATGCGGTTAGAAGGATAAAGTCCGTGTTGACAATGCGCAACCGGGAAACTCTATACATCATCATAATGTATGTAGTAGACCATTTAACTTTTTTCTGTACCCTGTTGCTTTTACCGACATCTCGACCCCTTCGGCTTTGCTCAGGGCAGGCTCCGGGAGAGAAGTTGCATACGTTTGTCATTCCGAACGAATGTGAGGAATCTTTGTTTTAAGATTTCTCACCGCCTCTGGCGGATTCGAAATGACAAATCGGCTACATCATTGAGTTAAATGCTCTAATTTATGGACGATCCTTATTTGCTTCCTTTTTTTGAAAAGTATATTGTTGAATTGATCCTGTTTGCCGGATGCCTGCTGGCACACCCGCTTGCACGGCTCATCGTGAGCTACGGCAGCTATGATGATGAAAACAAGCGCCAGGGGGACATCAAGACCATTCAGCTTATTTTTATCAGTATGTTCGGCAGCCTGATCGCGTTTTCGCTGTTGATTTCCTGAAAAAAAGGGGGGTACAGATGCACGATCACAAACTCATAGCCGATTATTTCAGAAAATGCTTCGTGAGCGCTGACGGCCTGTGGTTCATGGCGGTCGAAAAGGACGCTGACTTCGAGAAAGCGCTCGCGCTTGACGCTGCCGTGTGGGAGGTGCTGCCGAAGATCGAAGCCCGCACCATCCGGGGCCTGATAGAAGCGGGCGACGGCGTCGAGGCCCTTCACAAGGCGCTTGCGTTCAAACTCGAGGCCGAGCAGTATGAATTCGACCTGTCGCCGTGCAGCCCAGAGGGTTTTACGCTTGCCGTGCGTGAATGCCCCTGGGTGCGCCATATCAAGAAGGCCGGCCGCGAGCGGTTTCTCGATCGTATATCCGAAGTGATCTGCTCGCGCGAATACGGCTTCTTCGCACGCGAGTTTTCCCCTGATATTACCGTTGAACATGCGCGTATGTACTGCGCGGTTGACGGCTGCTGCCGCTTCCGTTTTCAGGCCGCCCGATAGAGCATTTTCCTGAATACCATAGCCACCCCAAATACTATCCGTTCGCCCTGAGCCTGTCGAAGGGACGAACGGATAGCACATGTAAGGCTGACCCGTTCATGGTTCGACAAGCTCACCACGAACGGAAAAGCCAACCTGCCATGAACGGGTTTTCTCTTTGCAGGGGCCACAGTAAAAAGGAAAATGCCCTATTTTTCCCTGCACCCGATGATTGCCTTGACACGCACCATGGGCATGCCTATACTGGTGAGCAGAGTTCAGCTTACCCGCTGAACCGCAGGAGGCAGGTATGTTCGAGCATCTGGTCCGCGACGGCGTCATCCTATTTCTGTCCGGTGTTACCATCCTCACAAAAATCGTTCCGGCACTGCGTATCAAGAAATTTACCGATAAAGCGGTTGGAACCGTGCTGGGCATCGCCTGGCTGCTGACGGTTGTCGGCTTTATCAGCATGTGCGCGGGTGTCGCGGTCAATTCCTGGTAGGCTCAGGCTGCGTTTAACGCCAGCAGGTACAATTTCTGAAGTTCACGCTATGAAAAAAAATATTACCATCTGCCTCGGCAGTTCATGCTTTGCCCGGGGTAATCATGCAAATCTTGAAATTATCGAGCGCTGTCTTGCCGACGGCACGCTTCCGCCGGACATGGTCGAGCTGCGCGGCAGCTGCTGTGAGCAGCTGTGTTCGGACGGCCCCAATATCAGCATCGACGGGCGCATGCTGCACAGCGTTGATGCCGGCATGCTGGCGGCTGTGCTTGAGGAGATAGCCAGGCCGCCGCAGGACACCGGCACCGATCCGCCGGGAGCAGGGGACGCCGCCTATGAATAAACACTACCCCATCTATACCGTTGAGGCCCAGTGCCAGGACTGTTATAAATGCGTCCGGCACTGTCCGGTCAAGGCGATTAAAATTGAGAACGCTCACGCGGCTGTTATTTCCGAGCGCTGCATTGTCTGCGGCAACTGCGTCAAAGTGTGTCCGTTCAAGGCCAAGAAAATCAGGGATGACACGGGCCGTGTTAAATACATGTTCGTCTCCGGCCGTCCCGTATATGCTTCGCTCGCCCCGTCCTGGATCAGCGAGTTCAGCGGCATCGCGCCCCAGAACATGATCGCCGCCCTGATGAAGCTCGGCTTTGCCGGGGTCAGCGAAACCGCCCTGGGTGCTCAAATTGTATCCGAGCGCGTGGCTGATGCGCTTGCGGACCTCGCCAGGGGCCTGAGCATTTCATCGGCCTGCCCCGTGGCAGTCGAGCTGCTGCGCACCTACCTGCCCGAGCATGTCGGCTGTATAACGCCGGTACTGTCGCCCGCGCTGACCCATTGCCGCATGCTGAAGGAAGCCTTCGGGGAGCAATCCCGGGTCGTGTTCATCGGGCCGTGCATCGCCAAAAAGCTGGAAGCCGACCGGCAGCCGGCCCTGATGGATGCCGCGCTCACCTTCCAGGAACTGCGCCTGCTTTTTGAACAGGCCGGCATCGATCCCGCTGCACTCGATACCGGCAGCGGCGATTACAGGTTCAGCCTTGCCACGGCCGATGAGGGTGTGCTCTATCCTGTTGAGGGCGGCATGATTGAGACCATCAGGGCGCACGGCACCTGTGAGCATGTGCGCTGCGCCGCGCTTACCGGCATCAGTGTGATCGAGCAGGCGCTGAAAGGCTCGTCCCCGGAGGACATCGATATCCCCGTGTTTCTTGAAACGCTGGCTTGCTTCGGCGGCTGTATTTACGGGCCGGGCACAACGCACGCCTCGCCGGGGCTGATAGAGCGGCTGCGCATTTTCGATAATGCGCGCATGCCCGCGTCGATACCCAGCCGGGCCGGAAATCTGAACATCTCTTCGGCATACGAACGCCGCGCACCGGACGAGCCGTCTCCGGCTTTTGATGAGCGCGCGCTTTCCATGGCGCTCAGGAGTATCGGCAAACTGCAGCCCGAAGATGAACTGAACTGCGGGGGCTGCGGCTATGACAGCTGCCGCAAGCTGGCCGCGGCGCTGCTGGCAGGCAGCGCTGAAATTTCGATGTGCGTCTCGTTCATGCGCAAGCAGGCCCAGAAAAAGGCCAATGCCCTGCTGCGCTGCATTCCCTCCGGCGTGGTGATCGTGAACGCCGGTCTTGAGATCGTTGAGTGCAACCGGCATTTTGCCGAAATTTTCGGTGCCCAGGCCACGGCCTCCTATGATGCGGCCCCGGGCCTTGCCGGTGCTGACCTGCGGCCGATTGTGCCGTTTTACGACCTGTTTGCAACAGCCCTGAATACCGGAGCCGATATTCATCGCGATTCTTTCAAATCCGGCGAACAGCTTTTGAATATCACGCTTTTCACGATTGAGCCGCAGCAGATTGTGGGCGCGGTGATCGCCGATGTCACCCCGGCCGAGCTGAAGCGCGAGCAGATTGCCCGCCGGGCCGATGAAGTCATCCGCAAGAACCTTGCCACCGTACAGGATATTGCCTGCCGCCTCGGCGAGCACATGGCGGAAACCGAAATGCTGCTGCGCTCGATTTCACAGGACTATGCCGCGCGCGAGGAGGCGCCGTTCACGGACCGGAGCGCGGGTTCGAAACAGGACGGCAGCGATGCCTGAGAGCGTTTTTGTCGACATCGACATGTACCAGATTACGAAACGCGGGCAGAACATCTGCGGCGATGCCTTTATCACACGCAAAATCGCCGAGGAACAGCGCGCCATAGCGGTACTCTCCGACGGCCTCGGCAGCGGGGTCAAAGCCAGTATCCTGGCGAACATGACGGCCTCAATGGCCATGAAGTTCGTTGCCGGCAACATGGAGTTTCTGCACTCGGCCGAGATCATGATGGAGGCCCTGCCCATATGCCAGGTGCGCAAAATCAGCTATGCCACCTTTACGATCGTGGATTGCCGTGCCAGCGGGGAGGCCCATATCATCGAGATGGGCAATCCCGGCTGCCTGTGCATGCGCGGCAGCCGGCCTCTTGAGCTTGAATCGCGCCTGATGGAATCGCCCCGCTGGGAAAAGCGCACGATGCGTTTCAGCCGCCTGCACACCCGGCCCGGCGACCGGATCATCTTTTTTTCCGACGGTATAACCCAGGCCGGCATGGGCACGGATGCCTTTAAGCTGGGCTGGCGCCGCGAGGGCTGCCGTGATTTTATTGCGGGCGCGTTGGCGAGCAGCCCGCACATGTCTTCGCGTAAGCTCGCGCGCGAAATCGTCGGTGAGGCCCTGCGCAAAGAGCCCGCTACCGTCGCCGGCGACGACATGTCCTGCGGGGTGTTTTATTTCAGACATCCACGCGCGCTGGTGCTGCTGACCGGCCCGCCTTTTGACCGGGGCAGCGACCGGCGATTCGTCGATATGCTCCGGGATGCACGGGGGCGCAAGGTCGTGTGCGGCGGCACAACGGCAGGCATAGTCGCCCGTGAGCTCGGCGTCCTGATTGAAACGCCCCTGCCCAGAGCACGCACTGATATTCCGCCGGTTTCACGGGTTGCCGGCGTTGACCTTGCCACCGAGGGTATTCTGACCCTGACCCGCGCGGCGCAGTATCTTGAACAGGGCCGCCCGGCCGATCACAGCAATGCGGCCGCGGATCTGGTTGAGCTTTTTCTGGAAAGCGATATTATTCACTTTGTCGTCGGCACGCGCATCAACGAGGCGCATCAGGATCCGACCCTGCCGGTCGACCTGGAAATCAGGCGCAATATCGTCAAGCGGATTGCCGCCCTGCTCGAACACCGGTATCTCAAAGAGGTTCGCATTCAGTATATATGAATTTTTTTGCGCGGAGCCACGCATGAAAAAAGTTACCGTCAGGGTGTGCAGCGGAACGACCTGTTTTGTCATGGGAGCATCAAATCTGCAGATGCTGCATGAGTATGTGCCCGAAGAGCTGCGCGACTGGGTGGATATACAGGGCGCGCACTGCCTTGAATTGTGCAGGGACCGCAATTACGGAGCGGCACCCTACATAACAATCGATGATGAGATCGTGGCTGAGGCGGATCTTTCCCTGATCCTTGAGCGCATCGAGCAGCGCGTCAGGGGCTGATTCGAGAACGTACGGGGGACCTGTATGAATTATCACAACTATGCCACGCGGCTGCGCATTGATCTTTGTATCCGTATGCTGCATGCCTATTTCGACGGGAAGCTGATTGAGAAGATTGACCGGATTCCGCTCGATATGCGGCCCCGGGGCGGGGAGCATGCGCGCTGCTGCATTTACCGTGACCGGGCGATTATACGGCAGCGCTGCATCTCGGTGCTGGGGTTCGGCACCGGCCCGGAAGAGGACGAGCTGACGCCGCTGGCAGACTATGCGCGCCGTGCGCTTGAGCGCACCCTGATCGAAGGGCCGGTGCTGCATGTTATCGAAGAAGGCTGCAGCTCCTGCATCCGCTCGCGCTATGAGGTCACCAACGCCTGCCGCGGCTGCCTTGCGCGGCCGTGCATGCTGAACTGCCCCAGGCGGGCAATCCGCATAGTACAGGGGCATGCGGACATCGACCCGGCGCTGTGCGTTAATTGCGGCAAATGCCTGGGGGAGTGCCCGTTTCACGCCATTATCCGGATCCCGATTCCCTGCGAGGAGGCCTGTCCGGTCGATGCCATCACCAAGGATGAACAGGGCAGGGCCGTTATCCATTTTGAAAAATGCATTTTCTGCGGCAAGTGCATGAAAGCCTGCCCCTTCGGGGCGATTATGGAGAAATCGCAGCTGTTCGATGTGCTGGAGCAGATTCGCCGGGGCTGCCGGGTCGTCGCAATGGTTGCGCCCTCCATTATCGGGCAGTTTCCGGGCTCGCTCGGCCAGATAGCCGCCGGGCTTGAAAAGCTGGGTTTCTGCGCCGTGGTCGAGGTCGCCCATGGCGCCGACATGACCGCCCGGCACGAGGCGGCCGAGTTTACGGAGCGCATGGCGCGCGGCGATGCCTGCATGACATCATCGTGCTGCCCCGCCTATACGGATCTCGTTAAAAAACATGTGGCCGGGCTCGCTCCCTTTGTCTCCTCTGCCGCCACGCCCATGCACGCCATGGGCGCCTGGGTGAAGCAGCAGTTTGATCCGCAGGCCAGAACAGTTTTTATCGGACCGTGTTTCGCAAAGCGCCATGAAGCGCTCTTTGACTCCTGCGTTGACTATGTCATGACATTTGAAGAGCTCGGTGCGCTGCTGGTTGCCAGGGAAATCGATGTGGCCGCGCTTGATGCGGTCGATGTTGAGCCTGCCGGCAGGCGCGAAGGACGGGGTTTTGCCGTCAGCGGCGGTGTGACCAGGGCGGTAGCCGGACTGCTCGCAGATGGTGCAGGTGCGCCGTTGGTTGTGCCGGCGCTGGTCGACGGTTTGAGCAAAAAGACAATCGCTCTTCTCAAGACGGTTGCACGGGAAAGACAGCCGGGCAACTTTATTGAGGTTATGGCTTGTGAAGGCGGCTGCGTGTCCGGTCCCGGTGTGGTTGCGCCCGGCGCGGCGGCCGTGCGGCAGCTTGAGAAATTCCTTGAGAACAGTCAGGCCATCAGGAACGGATGTGCTGACCAGCACAGCCACGCTCAGCGATAATACGGGCGGACTCTTCGCAGTGCGCTGTCTGCAGACAGGCGCGGGATTTTGGCTGGACTTATAAAACCGCTTCCTTATGGCGGGCGCTGTGGCACTGCAGATTGACGGCCACGGGCAGGCTGGCAATGTGGGCGGCATGGGTTTCAACATGCACGGCCAGGGCGGTCGTGCTGCCGCCCAGGCCCTGGGGTCCGATGCCGAGGGCATTGACGCGCTCCAGCAGCTCGGCTTCCAGTGCGGCTGTTTCCGGGTCGGGGGAGCATTGTCCTGCCGGGCGCAGCAGGGCGCGCTTGGCAATCTCCATGCAGCGCTCAGCCGTGCCGCCGATGCCGACCCCCACGATCAGCGGCGGGCACGGGTTGGCGCCTGCCTCTGCTATCGCCTGCACAACAAAATCAATAACACCACAGCGGCCCTGGGCGGGTTTGAGCACGGTAAAGCGGGTCATGTTCTCGCTGCCGCCGCCCTTGGGCGCGAGCGTGATGTGCAGCCGATCTCCTGCTACACAGCGGTAATGGATGACGGCGGGTGTATTGTCGCCGGTGTTTTCACGCAAGCTGAACGGGCGGCGCACCATTGACATGCGCAGATAGCCGTCACGGTAGCCTTGAGCAATGCCGGCCTGTATGGCGGTTTCAAGATCATCGCCTTCAATGTGCACGTTCTGACCGATATCGACAAACACCACGGCCGTGCCGCAATCCTGGCACAGGGGCAGGGGCGTTTCAGCGGCAATCGCGGCATTTTCTATAATCTGGGCAAGAACCTCCCGGCCGGTTTCGGAAACCTCTGCGGCGCGCGCCTGCCTGAGCAGGCGCAGGACATCATCGCCCAGAACATAGTTTGCATCCATGCACAGTCGTGCAACGGTTGCGGTTATACTGCTGCTGCTGATCGTGCGCATCAGGGTTTCCATGTTTTTGCCGCCCGGCTGTGCCACGCCCAGGCAGTGCGGATAATGGTTTCAATGTCGTGCAGTTTCGGCTGCCAGCCCAGAACATGCATGGCTTTGGCCGAGGATGCAATCAGGGTCGCCGGGTCGCCGGGGCGTCTGCCGGCATGGGTGACGTTGATATCGCGGCCTGTCACTGCGCGGGCGATATCGATGATCTGCCGCACGCTGTGGCCGCTGCCGTTGCCGAGGTTGAACACATCAGAGGGGTTGCCGGCCTCGAGGTAATCAAGAGCCCGGATGTGCGCATCGGCCAGGTCGTTGACGTGAATGTAATCGCGCACGCAGGTTCCATCCGGCGTTGGATAATCAGTGCCGTACACGGCAATGCTGTCCCGGTCCCCGAGCGCAGCCTGCAAAACGATGGGGATCACGTGCGTTTCCGGATCGTGCAGCTCGCCGATATCGGCGGCAGGGTCTGCGCCCGCAGCGTTGAAATAGCGCAGACGCACGCTTTTGAGGCCGTAGATCGTGTCGAACCAGTCCAGCATGCGCTCGATTGTGAGTTTGGTCTCCCCGTATACATTGGTCGGTTTGGTCGGGTGGGCTTCATCAATCGGCACGTATTCCGGCTCGCCGTAGGTTGCCGCGGTTGAGGAAAAGATGAAATACCGGATGCCGGCCTGATGCATGGCGCTCACCAGGTTCAGCGTGCCGCAGACATTGTTTTCATAATAGCGCCCGGGGTACTGCATGGATTCGCCGACCAGGCTGTAGGCTGAAAAGTGCATGACCGCTTCGATGGCATGCCGGCGGAAGACTTCGTCTGCATCGGCGCGGTTGCGCAGATCTCCCGTGAACACGGTAACCCCCTGCACGGCTTCCGGGTGCCCCTTTTCAAAATTGTCGAATACGACCACGTCGCGTCCGGCGCGTTTGAGCGCGCGCACGGCATGCGAACCGATATAGCCGGCGCCGCCGACAACAAGTACTGCCATGTGTGATGCCTTTCACAAAGGGTACTATAGCATTTTTCAAAATAACGTAACCATGCTGTCATTTCGAAGGAGCGCGAGCGACTGAGAAATCTTGCAACCAGGATTTCTCCCGTCGGTCGAAATGACATACTGTGCACTGCGCGCAGTCGAGTGGGGTGAGATAACAATCCACATACACAGGTTACACTAAAATAAAAAATGTGTTAATGCTGAGCAGGTACGCGTAGTTATAAAATAAAAATCAGTGCTGTGCCATTAAAAAAACAGAGCTTCGGCCCGCCCTATGCTTTTTTCCCCTCGGTTTTCCAGACAAAAATGTTGCCGGCGATATCCCGGTCCAGCGCAAGCTCGGTGTTTTCAAACATGAGGCACAGCGCCGGGGTGGTGCGCAGCACGGTTACGGTAACGCCCGGCTCAAGGCCGAAGGAAAGCAGCTGGTGCAGGCTCGCGTGGTTTTCCGGCTTTATATAGGTGATGCGGCCGCTCTCCCCGGCGCCGAGTTCGGCCAGGCTGACAACCGTGGTGCTGACGGTTTTCTGCAGGTTGCGGCAGCAGGCTCCGCGCGGAATTGGCCGTCCGTCCGGGCACAGTTCAGGATGGCCCAGCAGCGTGCAGATGGAGGCTTCAACCTCGGGCAGCAGCGCATGCTCTACCTGACAGGCGACTTCCTCCATTTCGGCTTTTTTGAGCTTCAGAATGCTGCTGACCAGCACCTCTGCCAGCCGGTGGCGGCGCATAATGCCCTCTGCCTCTGTTTTGCCGGCTGCAGTAAACAGAATGGTGTCGCCGCTTTTCGTGATCAGGCCCCGCTGCTCCAGATCATCCAGCTGCGCTTCATCGAATGCAACCGTGCAGTTCTGGCGGATGGCATCCCGGTTATAGAGATTTTTTTCCGCCGCACACCAGACTGCTTCCATAATCTCAACCAACTTCTCGCTTAGCATGTCGGCCTCCCCCGATACGATCGTCAGCTCAGCTGAACGTGATACCCAGCCGGTTAAACAGGTAATGCAGCGCGCCGCCCAGCATCATGCTGTAGACCATGACCGCCGACATCATGACAGCGGCGGTAGCGGCGCCCCGTTCCTTGATGACCACAATCGCCGCGTTGATGCACGGCAAAAGGAATGTCATGATCAGCAGATTGATGACGAGCTGCACATTGGTATAGGTGCTTTTGAGGTGCATCAGTTCGGTTGCGCCGCTCTCGCGGCGGATGATTGTTTTAATGAACACCTGCACGCTTTTATCCGGCAGACCCATGAAGTCATGCACCAGCGGGGCGGCAAGAATCTCCAGCCGTGTCAGGCCGCCGAGGCGGGCGATAATAAAAACCACCATCGAGGCCAGTATGAAAACCGGGAGCGCTTCTTTCATGAAATGGTATGTTTTGATGCCGGCCATTTTGAAGACCGGCAGCGGCTTGGGGATCCGCAGCGGCGGTATTTCCATGAGCAGGGCGGCAGGTCGGCCCGGCATCAGTTTGTTCAGCAGCCAGCCGACCGCGAACGTCTGCGCGAATATGATCCCGAACACGGTCAGTGTGGCCGAGATCGGCATGCGGTCGAGCACAATCAGCATGACCGCGAGCAGGGGCGCGCAGGGGCTGCCCAGCAGCAGGAGTACCGTGGCGATGTTGCGCTCTTTCTTCGTGTCGAGCATGCGGGTGGTGAGAATCGCCATGGTGACGCAGGAAAATCCCATGACCAGCGGAATAACGCCCTTGCCGTTCAGGCCCATTTTTTTGAATATTTTATCAAGCAGCAATGAAAACCGTGCAAGATAGCCGGAATCCTCGAGAAAGCCGAACGCGACGTAGAAGCACAAGAGCACCGGCAGCACCAGGCCCAGGGCCAGGAACACGCCGGTGGGCAGGATGCCGAAGTCGGGATCGACAATCATATCGCGCACAAACGCCGACGGAATCGGCGCGACGAGCCGCTCGCACAGGGGTATCAGGCGGGCTTCAAAGAGATTTGCATTGATGGCGTCCACCAGGTAGGTGGCGCCGAACGTGCCCACGAAAAGGTATGTGAGCGCCAGGACAATCAACGCTATGGGAATCCCGGCGCTCAGGCTGCTGCACAGCGAGCCCAGGGTCACAATCAGGGAACTTTTGATCGGCGGCTCAACGCTCACTACCCCGGCGCAGATACGCTCGGCCTGGCGGTTGTAGATGTTGGTCATGCTGATGCTGAAGGGCAGCCGCCCGTCAGGGGCGCAGGACGCGCCCAGGGCGGTGAGCCGCTCAAGCATGCCCGAGCCGAAGCTGCGCTCGATGCACGCACGGGCGGTGCGGTCATGGTCGAGCAGCAGCAGTCCCAGCGCGCGCGGGTAATGCGCCTCGCCGATTAAAAGCTTTTCCATCTCCTGCAGGAAGCGCTCCACATTTGTCGGGAAGGTAACGGACTGTACGGGAACGCGCATGCGCCCAAGTGCGGCGGCAACGGAGCGCACGCCGATGCCTTCGCGTGCGATCGTGGTGCACACCTCAATGCCGAGCAGTCCCGACAGGCGGGCCGCATCAATCGTGATGCCGCGCGAAGATGCTTCATCGATCATGTTCACGACCATCAGCATGGGCAGGCCGTATTCGGCGTACTGCAGGGCGATGGCGATTGAGCGCCGCATGTTTTTGGCATCAGCCACGAGGATAATGCCCGCGATCGGGCCTTCGCTGTGACCGGGCAGCAGGATGTCGCGGCAGACGCGCTCTTCCTCGTTTGATGAAAAAATAGAGTAAATACCGGGCGTGTCTACAACGCGGATACCGGTCCCGCGTATGGTGCCGGATTCAACGCTGACGGTTGAGCCGGGCATATTGATGCTGTGTATGTTGGAGCCGCACAGGGCCTTGAACAGGCAGGTCTTGCCGACATTCATGTTGCCGACAATGGCGAATACGCTCTTCTGTTCCTGGGCGGTGGTATGGTGACGTGTGTGCGTCATGGCGGCATAGATGCAGTACTGTCGGTTGTGAAAAGCCTTGAGCAGGTTGCTGAACAAATCTCTTTATGCAGGCAGTTATAAAATGCGCAGATGCAAGGCGCGCATAACCATGTGCCGTAGGGGCACGGCATGCCGTGCCCCTACAGTACGCTGCCCTGTCCCGCTCTGCGGGGAGTGACGAACAATGAGCGCAACGCCGCAGATGAGTCCGTCCTCCGCAGTAGACCTGCTACGGAGGATGGACGTTTTATAGCTGCCTGTCAGAGTCCCTGCAGGTAATGCTCCACATCAAGCGCGGCCATGCAGCCGGTGCCGGCTGCGGTGACCGCCTGCTTGTACACGGGATCGGCCACATCGCCGGCGGCAAACACGCCCGGAACAGCAGTCGCGGTTCCCCTGGTGGTTATGATAAATCCCTGCGCATCGCAGGGAACCTGGCCGTTAAACAATGCTGTATTGGGAATATGGCCGAGGGCCATGAAAATACCGTCGCAGTCATATTTCGTTACCTGACCGCTTTTGACGTTTTTGATCAGGGCGCCGTTCACGGTCTTCTGGCTGACGTCGAGAATGTCCTCGATAACCGAGTCCCACATGAACTCGATGTTGTCGCGCGCAAAGGCGCGCTGCTGCATGATTTTTTCAGCCCGCAGCTCATCGCGCCGGTGCACAACGGTGACGCGCGCCGCCAGACCGCTCAGATACAGCGCCTCCTCGATGGCTGTGTCGCCGCCGCCGACGACCAGTACGTGCTTGCCCCGGAAAAAAAATCCGTCGCAGGTCGCGCAGGATGACACGCCCCGGCCCATCAGGGCTTTTTCGGCTTCAAGGCCGAGCAGGCGCGGGAAGGCACCGGTCGCGATAATCAATGAGCGGGTTTCAAGGGTTCCTTCTCCGGTCTGGATGCGGATCGGCGATGCCTTGAGATCGGCAGAGTTGACCTGCGTTGAGATGAAGCGTGTGCCGAACCGGGCGGCCTGTTTTTTCATGGTTTCCATCAGCGCGGGGCCGTCAATGCCGTCAACGAATCCGGGCCAGTTTTCAACCTCGGTCGTGGTGGTGAGCTGGCCGCCGGGCTGCAGGCCTTCAATGACAAGCGGGTTGAGCTGGGCGCGGGCGGTATAGATCGCAGCGGTTAATCCTGCAGGGCCGGAGCCGATGATGATGACGTTTTCCATTCCAAATATCTCCTCAGGGGTTTGCGTGCAAGGCGTTATGCTGTAACGGACTACGGCATGTAACAGTACTATAGAACAGGGCAGGTCAGCAAATGGAAAATCTTTGCACGCTCTGCTATAGAATGCCCATGTCCGTTAAATACTGCTCAAGTCTCCGGGCGTTTGTAAACGTGTGCGCGTTGATGCCCAGGCTGCGGGCCGCATCTGTGTACTGCTCGATATCGTCAATGTAAACACATTGCTGCGGCCTGGCCGCTGCCCGGTCAAGCGCAGCCTGAAATATCGCCCGGTCGGGCTTGCACGCGCCCACTTCATAGGACAGTATCCAGTCATCAAAGCGCCTGAGCACGGGGTAGCTTTCAAGACAGTAGGTGAAATGCCAGCAGTTGGTGTTTGAAAGCAGCATCAGCGTATAGGCCTGCAGGCGTTCGATGATGGCAGCAGTTTCCGCGTTCAGGGTGAAGATCGTATTCCAGAGCGTTTTGAACTGCTCGCAGCTGATAGTGAGGTCAAGCAGGCTGCAGGCTTCCCGGCAGAAATCATCCTGAGTCAGCAGCCCGGTTTCAAAGCGCAGGATGAGGTCGCTTGAGAACATGCGCGCGAACAGCTCTTCGGGCGCGTGCGGGCTGTGGGCGGAAGCGCGGCGGCACAGGTCCATATGGTCAAAGGTTACGATGACCTGGCCGAGGTCAAAAATGATGGTTGTGATTTCAGAAGGGGCTGTCATGCACGTATTGAGGATATTCCATCAGTAGTATCTAACAAAAGCCTCGCTTTGCCGCTCGGAAAGTGCATTATATCCCCGCAGGTATCATCATGCAAATGCATTTAGCAGGCTGTTGAAAAACGCCCATCTGCTGCGTTGCGCTCATCATTCGTCACTGCGGCGTACGAAAAGTACGCCTTATTCCTCATGATTGCCTGCAAGCAGGTGTCACAGACCGCGCCCGCCTTGCATCTGCGCGTTTTTGAACAGCCTGTGTAAAAGGATTTTTTCAACAACCTGTTAGAGCACTCCTCTGGGTACTGTTTTTCCGTTCGTGGTGAGCCTGTCGAACCATGAACGAACCTGCCCCGTTAGACCATTCGACTGCACCAGAGTGAACGGGTCCGCGAGAAATGCTGCCTTTTCTGTCATTCCGAACGAACGTGAGGAATCTTTGTTGTAAGATTTCTCAGTCGCTGACGCTTCTTCGAAATGACAGAGGTTGGGAGCTGACGGGGTTCTAACGGACAATAAATTGAAGGCTGCCCCGTTCGTGGTTCGACAGGCTCACCACGAACGGGTTTTTTCTTTGCAGGGGCCACAGTAAAAAGAAAAATGCGCTGAAAGGCGCGAAAATGTTGACGGCATTCCCGGGCACAAGCGCCTTGATAATATCCTTTTTTTTGATATGATTGCTCACGGAAGGCCTTTAGCACACATTACTGCATCAGGAGGAAGAAACCGCCATGGAGATACAAACCGTTCGATTGACGATTCCCGAAGGCGCAAACATCATTGTCGGCCAGTCGCATTTCATTAAAACCGTTGAAGATCTCTATGAAATCATGGTGACAAGCGTGCCGGGCGTGAAGTTCGGCATTGCCTTCAACGAGGCTTCCGGTCCGTGCCTGATCCGCTCCGACGGCAATGACGAGGCCCTGGTCGCGGCCGCAATTGGAAACTGCCGCTCTCTGGCTGCGGGCCATGTGTTCAACCTGCTGATGCTGGACGCCTATCCCATTAACGTGCTTGACCGCATCAAGCAGTGCCAGGAGGTCTGCCGCATATTCTGCGCCACGGCCAATCCGCTTGAAGTTGTCGTTGCGGCCACTGAGCAGGGTGCGGGCGTGCTGGGCGTTATCGACGGAGAATCGCCCCGGGGGGTTGAAAACGAAACGGATAAACAGGACCGCGCCAGGCTTTTGACTGATATTATCGGGTATAAGCGCTGAGGCGCGTACGCACAGGGGGTTGCCATGGATAAAGCCTTTATTGACCAGATGCAGAAAAAAGTTGAGCAGCAGCTGGGGCAGCGTGAAATCGATACGCTTATGTTCTGGAAGGATGAGGTTGAAAAGCTGCTGCGCAAAAAGCCTGAAAGCCTGACAGCCCTGTTGCAGGAGGTGCAGCAGCTGCACGTCCGCATGGAAAACCGGCTTTCGGTTCTGAAGCGCTCGGCGTCCCTGTAATTGAACAGGCTGTTGAAAAACACCCGTCTGCCGCGTTGCGCTTATCATTCGTCACTGCGGAGTACGAAAAGTACGCCTCATTCCTCATGATTTCGCGCGCCTTGCATCCGGGTATTTTTGAACAGCCTGTATAAAAAGATTTTTTTAATAACCTGTTAAAGCTGTTTGAATCCGCACGGAGGAATTGCGTATGGGCATACAGGCCGCGTTTCCGTCAAAAGGGGTCGCGCTGATCGCCGATCCGATCTATGAGTATATAGCCTTTACCGTGCACGACGCTGACGCGTCCGACGAGGTCACCGAGGAGGACCTGATCGATACGGCCTGGATGCAGCGGCTGCGGCGCATCCATCAGCTGCAAAGCGCGCGCTGGGTGTATCCGTCGGCCGAGCACAGCCGCTTTCAGCATTCGCTCGGGACCATGCACATGGCCGGCCGCTTTGCCCGGCACCTGTATCCGGGTCTGAAGAAACTGTGCGCTGACGCGCCTTCAGAGGCCTGCTTCGAGGAGACGTTCCGCATCGCCGGCCTGCTGCATGATATCGGGCACGGCCCCTACGGCCATTTCTTC
>VGSH01000055.1 GCA_016875025.1 Deltaproteobacteria bacterium | reverse complement strand
GTGGAAGGCTTAAACAACAAGGTAAAACTGACTATCAGAAAATCCTATGGGTTTAAAAGTCTAAAATGCACAGAAATAGCCCTATATCACGTGCTTGGCGATTTGCCAGAGCCAGAATTAACCCACAGATTTTATTGACGAAGCAAAAAATGGAACCTTGACACCGTGATGCGCAGCCTGCTTGCACCCATGGTGCGCGCGCAGAACCTGCCGGCCGATGCGGCCGAGAAGTTTATCAGAAAAACTATCGAGTCGTGCAGCTTTATAAAAATTTCACCGGAGAAAATAATCCTGAAAGAATACCTGCCCGATTTTTCGATGAAGCACTACGAGTGGCGCAAATGATGCACTATGGGTGCAGCGGTGCCGGCATCGCTTAAAGCCGGGCACCGGCACGAAGGAGTCACGCATGCTTTTTAAACAGTTCAAAGCTGAAGGTCTCGGCTGCCTGTCCTACATGATCGGCTGTCCGCTTGCCGGGCAGGCCTTTGTCATCGATCCCAAACGGGATATTGCAGATTATCTTGCGACCGCCGATGAGCACGGCCTTGCAATAACCGGGATTATCGATACGCATGTGCATGCCGACCATATCAGCGGCAGCCAGGAACTGCGCGCCGCGACCGGGGCGGATATTTACATGGAGCATGCAGCGGGCGTTGCCTACGCGCACAAGCCCTTGCGCGATGGCGACCGCATCGAGATCGGCAAAGCGGTAATCGACGTGCTGGCAACACCCGGTCATACGCCGCATGCCATCTGCCTCGCGGTGACAGATCGTGCCCGGGGCGAAACGCCGGAACTGCTCCTGACCGGCGATCTGCTGTTTGTCGGCAGCATCGGCAGGCCTGATCTTGCGGGCGGAGAGCTGCTGGATGAACAGATTAAAAACCTCTACACAAGCCTGCATGAAAAGCTGGGCGCGTTTCCGGATCTTGTGGAAATATACCCTGCTCACGGCGAAGGGTCCCTGTGCGGCTCCGGGCTGAGCGCAAAACCTTCCTCCACGCTCGGGTTTGAGCGCAAACATAACCACTACCTGAATCTCTCCTTCGGAGCTTTTAAGTTCGCAATGAGCACGGGGCTTCCGGCGCGCCCGAAAAACTTTACGCATATTATTTCGCAGAATAAAAAGGGGCCGCGCCTGGTGTCGGCCCTGCAACAGCCCGGCAGGCTTGCGGCGGCTGAACTTAAAAAGGCGATGGCCGACGGCTGTACCATTGTCGATATACGCGAAGCAGCGGCATTCGGGGGTGCGCATGTTCCCGGCAGCATTAATGTCGGTTTCTCGCCGCAGTCGCCCACGTGGCTCGGCATGGTTGTCGATCCGTCTGTACGCATAGCGCTGGTGGCGGCAAGCGCATCAGAGGCCGGGCAGGCGGTCGTGGCCTTCCGGCGGGCAGGCTATGACGATATCTGCGGTTACCATGTGGGTGTCGGGGACTGGATCGGCCGGGGTGAGGATACGGGTTTTCTGCCACAGCTTTCAATCCACGGACTCAAACGCGTGCTTGATAAATACGCTCATCATATTGTTCTCGATGTAAGGCGGGAAGATGAATGGCAGGCAGGGCATATTCAGGGGGCTGTGCATGTACCTTTGCAGCGCCTGATAGAGCAAGGTATCGATCTGGGAATTGGGGAGCATATCAGCGTTATCTGCCGGACCGGCTACCGATCCAATATCGCCGCCTCTGTCTTAAAGTCCCGCGGATTTGAGCATGTGTTCAGCGTTATCGGTGGCATGGCTGCCTGGGAAAAAATATATTCAGTTGATCAACCATGAAAGGAGCATTCCAATGAAACTTTGTATTTCATCAACCGGGAAAGACCTGCAGGCGGGCGTTGATCCGCGCTTCGGCAGGGCCGCGGGTTATGTCATTGTGGACAGTGATACCGGCGCGTTTGAAAGCGCGGAAAATCCCGCGGCCATGGCAGGCGGCGGAGCAGGCACAAAGGCCGCGCAGATGGTTATCGACCGGGGCGCGCAAGCCGTGCTGACCGGCAATATCGGGCCCAATGCCTTTGCCGTACTCAATGCCGCGGGCATTGTGATGTATACCGGTGTGTCCGGCAGCGTGCAGGACGCTGTTGATGCCTTTAACAGCGGCAGGCTGCAGACGGTTTCCGCGCCCACGGCTCCGGCCCATGCCGGCTCGGGCGGAAGGCGGGGCTGCTCATGATTATTGCGGTTGCCAGCGGCAAGGGCGGCACGGGCAAGACAACCGTCGCTGTCAGCATTGCTCTGTCGCTTGACGTGGTGCAGTTTGTTGACTGTGATGTCGAGGAGCCCAACGCGGCAATTTTCCTGCGGCCCGTTATCGCTGAAAAAATACCGGTGACCATGCCGGTGCCCGAGGTTGATGAATCCAAATGCAGCGGATGCCGGAAATGCGCTGAGCTGTGCGCCTATAATGCGCTGGTGGTGATCGGCAAACGCGTGCTGGTGTTTCCGCATATGTGCCACGGCTGCGGGGGCTGTACACTCATCTGCCCGGAAAAGGCCATTGCGGTAAAGCCCCGCGAGATCGGCACGATTGAGACGGGGCATGCGCATTCCATGGAGTTCATGCAGGGCATTCTTAATGTGGGCGATCCCATGGCAACGCCGATTATCGGGCAGCTGCGCGCGCGGCAGCGATTTCTGCATACTGGTTACAGAACCCACACCGTTCGGCCTGCACGATTTGCGTCTGGCGGTTGATACCGTACGGCAGCTGGGCGTGCCCTTCGGGGTTATCATCAATAGCGCCGGAATCGGCGACGATGCGGTTGAAGACTATTGTCGAGCTGAAGGCATGCGTCTCATGATGAAAATTCCCTGGGACCGACGCATTGCCGAGGGCTATTCACGGGGAGAGCCGGTTGTCCGGGTGATTCCTGAACTGAAAGAGCAGTTTAAGAATCTGTATACGGAGATTGCGGCAGCGGTGTAACATTGTATTGTTAAACGCCTGGCTGTGCGGTATAGCGGGAGTGCATATATTCGCACCCTGGAGGGATTACGGTAACGTACGGTAGGGGCACGGCATGCCGTGCCCCTACAAATAATTATTTGGTTATCAACAACAGAGTCATACTATTCACAGGAGTGTCACAGTATGAGCGATACAACGAAAAAAGAAACGTCACTTTCCGATCACATCCAGAAAAACACCATGCCGCCGGAGGAGCTTGAGCGCGAGATTCTGGCCTTCATTGATGATGCCAGTTCACGGCCCGGCACGGTTGAAGGACCGGGCTGTCCCCTGAAGCACGGCCTTGCCTGCGTCCTGTGTACGGTGCATAATGGCGAGCCGCGCGCAACACCGATTGATTTTTTTGCTGATGGCATGACGATATGGTGCGCGGGTGAGCCGGGGCTGAAAATCCGTAATGTGCGCTCAAACCAGAAGGTGGCTGTGGGCATCTACCACCCCATGGATCACGGCGTGCTTAACCGCAGCCTGCAGATCCATGCGAATGCAACGTTGATTCCCTATGCCGGCCATGAGCAGGAATTTATTGAGCGTCTTACAAACATGGGCGTGTATGCAGCTGCCGAGAAGATCATGGGTGAAATGTTTGCCGCCCAGGGGAAGAAGGCCGATAGTTTCGAAGCCGATCTGGTCAATGCCCTGCGGCGCTTCAACCTGATAAAAATCGAGCCCTATGAAATAACCTATCTGCGGATTCACCCCACCGAGGGCGCGGCCAAAAATATCTGGCAAAAGGCGGAGGCCTGATGCGGCAGATTACGGTTATCAGCGGCAAAGGCGGCACCGGCAAAACCAGCATAATAGCCGCGCTCTCCAGCCTTGCCGATACAGCAGTACTGGCCGACTGTGATGTTGACGCGGCCGATCTGCATATCATCCTGAATCCGGACGTGCAGCGCGCGGAAGAGTTTTCCGGGGGCCGTGTAGCGGTTATTCGGAAATCACAGTGTACGCAGTGCGGCGCATGCCGCGAGCTGTGCCGCTTTGATGCCATCGGCGGCAGCCTTGCGATTGATCCGATAGCATGTGAGGGCTGTGGCGTGTGCGCGGCTTTCTGCCCTGAAAAAGCCATCACCATGATGCCCAAGCTTTCGGGGCACTGGTTTGTGTCCGAGACCCGCAACGGGCCCATGGTGCATGCGCGCCTCGGCATAGCAGAGGACAATTCCGGCAAACTGGTCAGCCAGGTTCGAAACGAGGCAAAGCAGCTTGCAGAAGCTCGCGGCCTTGATTTCGTGATCGTTGACGGGCCTCCCGGCATCGGCTGCCCGGTGATCGCGGCCATTGCAGGCGTTGACCTCGTTCTGGTTGTGACCGAGCCGACCCTGTCGGGCCTGCATGATCTTGAACGCGTCCTTGCAACCGCGGGGCATTTTAATATTCCGGCCGCGGTATGCGTTAATAAATTCGACATCAATCCCCGGAACACGACCGCGATCGAGGATCTCTGCTCGCGGCAGTCTGTTCCGGTGGTGGCGCGGATCCCCTATGACCGCAGCGTTGTCGCGGCCCTGCTGCAGAAACAAACCGTGCTCGAGCATGAAGCCTGCGCTGCGGTGGCAGATGAGATCAGGCAGATGTGGGGCAGGATTTCTGCTCTAACGGCTGGCAAGGGAAGTGTTGCATGAAACAGCCGGAGACTCCCGGGCGAACCGATGCCCGGAATTTCAAATTTGATTTTGCACCGATTGGCATCATTCATTCACCCTATGCCGAGCCGGCCGGCGTTCCGATTCAGGGCGTGTTCGCCGGCGGTGCTGAGGGGACGGTCGAGCTGCTTCCGGAGCTTGCCGCAGGCCTTGCAGACCTTGAAGGCTTTTCGCATATCATCCTGCTGTACTACTTTCACCTTTCAAAAGGCTGTACTCTCACGTGTAAACCTTTTCTTGATACGCAGGAGCGCGGAGTTTTCGCCACGCGCGCTCCCCGCAGGCCTAATCCGATCGGCATGTCGGTTGTGCGGCTACTGGGTATTGAGGGCTGCGCGCTGCGCATCGGCGATGTTGATATCGTCGACGGAACCCCGCTGCTGGACATCAAGCCCTATATCCCCGACTTTGATGTGCGAGTCGAGGTCAGGTCCGGATGGTATGAGAGTGCGCGCAACAAACAGCAGATTGTGTCGGACGGACGTTTCATGCATACGGATGCGAAGGAGAAACCATGACGCTGCTTGAAGACCTGCTGGAAGAGGCCCGTGCAAGGGGTGCTGAGCGTACAATAGCCGATGTGCGGATCGGGCTGGGCTACACGGCCGTGCAGCTTGACAACGGCTCGGTCGGCCTTGCCTATACGTTTCGCGAAAATGCCGGTCATGGATGCACGGTTTTTCAGGGCCGGCGGCCCATTGCGTCCGCTGCTGTAAGGGATATTGTCGGTTATATTACGTCATCCGATATGCTTGAGCGCACGGTCGGTCTGGCAGCGGCCAATGCCCTGTTTAACACTGATGACCCGGCAGGAGCATGCGCCGGATGGTCATGCCATGGGGGTGACCTGCTGGATGTGCTTGAGCTGAGCGCGGATGACCGGGTCGGCATGGTGGGTTTTTTCGGACCGCTTGCGCCGGTCATCCGGCAGCGCGCGGCCGAGCTGGTGATTTTTGAGGAGCACATGGACCGTGCCGACAGCCTTGTGCCGGGAGCCCGCGCCGCTGAGCTGCTTCCAACCTGCACTGTTGCGATCATAACGGCAACCACAATTATCAATAACAGCTTCGAGAAGATTGCCGCGGCTGCGTCTGCCTGCCGCGCGATCGCGGTGCTGGGGCCCTCGACCCCGCTTGTGCCGGCACTATTTCGTGATTATGGCGTAACGCATCTCTCCGGCGTTGTCGCTGAAAATCCACGGCAGATCATGCAGGTTGTCAGCGAAGCCGGGGGGACCCGTTTTTTTATGAAATGGTGCAAAAAAATAAATGTAATTAAAACGAGCTGAAGGAGGCCTATGCAATTTTATGTTGTCTATTTCTCGCCGGCTGGAACCACAGGGCATGCTGCCAGAATCATTCGCGAAGAACTCGCGCTTCTCGGTGCGCAGTTTAGCCTTGTGAACCTGAACGATGCAGCCAATAGTTTCGCGGGCGGGAGCCTGCCCGGCGCGCTGCAGGACAGCTGTCTTTTTATCGGCTCGCCCGTGTATGCCGGCCATGCTGTGCCGGCTGTTATGGATTTTATCGCAGGCCTGCCAAAAGGAATACACTGCTGCAGTGTGCCGTTTGTGACCTGGGGTGCGGTGACCAGCGGTGTAGCGTTGTATGAAATGGCCCGGGCGCTTGAGGAAAAAGGCTATCCGGTAAGGGCAGCAATAAAAATTGTCGCCGAGCATTCACTGCTGTGGCAGTCAGAAAACCCTCTGGGCAAAGGCAGGCCTGCTGCGGCTGATGATGACAAGGTGCGCACACTGGTGAAACATGTTGTCGGTGCGCTCGCTGCCGGTCAGAGCGCCTGCCTGAGCGTATCCGCGCTCAATTATCAGAGTGAAGCTCTGCAGAAAATATTTGCCGGACTTTCAATCAACGCTGCCCGAAAAGTGCTGCCGCAGCTCACGGTGCAGCCTGAGCTGTGCACCCGGTGCGGTGTGTGCGTGGCCGCCTGTCCGGTCGGGGCAGTCGAGCTAGCCGATAAACCAGTGTTTAACGAACGCTGTATTGCATGTTATAATTGCCTGCGGGCCTGTCCGGAGCAGGCCCTGCAGGCTGATTTCAGCCGGATGCAGGCCGGGCTTGAACAGCGGCAGAAGGATTTTGGCGAAATCTGTGAAACAGCGGTGTATCTGCCGTAACAGGCTTTTGAAAACGCCCATCTGTCCCGCCATGACGGGATTGCGCTCATTGTTCGACACAGCGGAGTACAAAAAAAGGAACATGCCATGCAAACCGGAACACCCGAGGATGACAGCGCTCAGGAGCCTGATGCATCTGTGCCTGAGCATGAGGAAGAAAACCCTGATGCGCCCTATATTTTTTACAACGATATTGTTATCGAACACTTTACCAACCCACGCAATGTCGGCGAGATCGACAATGCTGACGGTTTCGCCCTCGTAGGGGACCCCGCCTGCGGCGATCAGATGAAGCTTTGGATCAAGGTTGATGCGGGTTATATTGTCGACATCAAGTTTAAATCCTTCGGCTGCCCCGGCGCGATAGCCACCAGCAGCATGGCCACCCAGCTTGCCATGGGGATGCATATCGATGATGCCAAGCTGCTCACCGACGACGATATCGTGCGCGCGCTTGGCGGCATTCCTTCAAATAAGGAGCACTGCTCACTCATGGGTGTCGGTGCCCTGCAGGCTGCTATCAGGGATTATGAGCAGCGCTCATCAATCAAATCATGAATCGACCGACTATCTATTTTGACCATAATGCTACAACCCCGCTGTGCCCTGAGGCGCGCAACGCCATGCTGCCGTTTCTTGAGACCGCGTTCGGCAACCCTTCGTCCTATCATCATCTCGGCCGGCAGGCCCGCGCATCCCTGCAGTCGGCCCGGCGTGAGCTGGCCGCTGTTCTCAAATGCAGTCCTGCTGAGGTCGTTTTTACATCGGGCGGCACCGAGGCCAATAATATGGCCTTGCGGGGCGTTGCAGCAGCGCTCAAAGATCGCGGCCGCCATATTATAACCTCGGCAATCGAGCATCACAGTGTTCTTAAAACCGCTGAAGCGCTTGCCGGCGACGGCTATGACGTGACGTTCATTCCGGTTGACGCGCAGGGTGTAGTTGACCCTGAGTGTGTGGCCGAGGTTACCAGGGCCGATACGATACTCATCAGCGTCATGAGCGCAAATAATGAAACCGGAGCGCTGCAGCCGGCACTCGAACTGGGTGCGTGTGCGCGACGTCACGGCATCGCGTTTCATACCGACGCGGTTCAGACTTTCGGGAAAATCCCTATGGGCGCTGTGCTCGAGCATGCTGATCTGGTGACGCTGGCATCCCATAAAATCTATGGCCCGGTCGGTGCGGGCGCGCTGCTGGTGCGGCGCGGCACACCCCTTGCGTCTGTCATAACAGGCGGCCATCATGAACACGGCCTGCGGGCCGGCACTGAGAATGTCGCTGCTATTGCCGGGTTTGCCGCAGCCGCTCAGCAAGCCGTGTCCGGGCTTGATACCGAGGCGGCCCGCATTGCCGCGTTGCGCGACCGGTTTGAAGAGCGGCTGCTTGCAACAATTCCGAACATCAGCATCAACAGCCGCGCTGCCGGACGGGTTCCCAATACATCCAATATCTGTTTCAGCGGGGTTGAAAGTGAATCTGTTCTGCTTCATCTTGATCTGCTGGGCATCTGCGCTTCGGCCGGTTCAGCCTGCACAACGGGAGAGCCGGAGCCGTCACACGTGCTGCGGGCCATGGGCCTTTCAAGCATGCAGGCCCAGGGCGCGCTGCGTTTTTCCCTCGGCAGGAGCACCACAGCTGAACAGGTTGATATGGTTGTCGGGGTGCTTGCCGGCATTATAAAAAAATTGCGCGAGGTCTCAAGCTTGTAAACCGACCTGCCGTGTGTGCTACAATGCCACACAAGGGACTCGAAGGACTTATAGGTACGCCAACATTACCTGATGCTGTATACGGAGGACTATTCCATGACCCATGAAGATGAAGGACATTACGGTGAAAAGCATCCCGGCGCGAAGCTTGATCCGGAGATTGCGAAAAAGCTGAAAGAAAAGATCAGCGATGGCCGTATCAGCTGTGGAGATGCGCACGCTGTGGCGGCAGCGCTCAAGGTGTCGCCGCGCACTGTCGGTATTGCGATCGATCTGCTTGAAGTCCGTATTGCGGACTGTGAGCTTGGGCTGTTCGGTTCCGGCGTGCAGCAGCCTGAAGGCGAATTGTCGGCTGAGGCTGAGAAGCTCTTGCTGCAGGCTGTTGAAGCTGCGCTGGTTCAGGGAAGATTGCCCTGCGCGGCTGCATGGAACATTGCGAAAAAACTCGGGATTGCAAAGGTCGCTGTTAAACTGGCATGTGACCGCATGAGCATAAAAATCAACCGTTGCCAGCTGGGAACGTTCAAGTAAGTCAGACATCAGCCGTCAGTCGCATGCCGCACGGAGTGTATTTTTATGCTGATAACCACTCTTGACCTGATCGGGACCTTTGCCTTTGCCATTACCGGCTGCTTCAAGGCAATAAAGCATGAGCTGGACCTGCTGGGCTTTTTTATCCTGGGCCTGATGACCGGTATCGGCGGCGGCATCGTGCGCGACATCATACTGGGCGTGCCGCCGGCAGCGCTGACCACGAACCTGTATTTGACAATTTGCCTGCTTGCCGCAGTGGTGTCGTATTATTCTTATAAGCCGATCGCGGCGCGCTGGAATATCATTCTGCTGGTGGACGCAATCGGGCTGGGTACGTTTACGGCCATAGGATGCGCCAAGGCCGCTGCGCACGGCTATGGATTTTTCGGCATCGTGCTGCTCGGTGCCATGAGCGCCATCGGCGGCGGGACCATTCGCGATATTCTGGTGTCGGAGGTGCCCGAAGTCCTGCACTCGGGATTTTACGCCAGTGCCAGCATCGTGGGCGCGGTGGCGTTTTTTTTCATGTACCGGCTGCCGGTGTTCCAGAACAACCCGACGCTTTTGATGCTGGTTATCGCAATCCTGATACTGATTGTCAGGATCATCGCTTTGAAGAAGGGGTTTCATTTAAAACGGCTGCACCGCATGGATAAATCTCCGACCGCGCTTTCGCAGGAGCGTCACAAGAAATCATAGGACTGTTTCATGACACGCTTGACAGTGGTATGTGAAAACACCGCCGGTCCGGTTCCCGGCATTCTGGGCGAGCACGGCCTGAGCGTTTTGATCGAGAGGTCGGGCGGAACGCTCCTTTTCGATACGGGGCAGGGCCGCACCATCATGCACAATCTCGCCTGCCTGAAGAAAGACCCCGGCCGTATCAGCCGTATCGCGCTGAGCCACGGCCACTATGACCACACCGGCGGGCTCGAGCAGGTGCTGCAGGAGTGCGCTCCGGTTGATGTGTGCTGCCATCCGGGCGCTTTGAGCGAGCGCTTTGTTGCTGTGCCGCGCGGTTCCCGTACAACGTATCGCAGCGCGGGGATACCTCCTGGGCGCCCTGCACTGGAGGCCCTGGGCGCCCGGTTCGTATTCAATACGGGGTTTGCCGAGATTGGCAAGGGTATGTACCTGACCGGAGAAGTTCCCCGGACGACATCTTTTGAAAAGAACGACGACCGCCTCAAGGTAAAGCAAGGTGCTCGCTACATGCAGGACACCATCCCGGATGATCAGTCGCTGGTGATTGAATCGAAAAAGGGCCTTGTTGTCGTCCTGGGCTGCGCTCATTCAGGGATGATCAATACGCTGAACTACATAGCCTCACAGCTGCCGGGCAGGAAGATCAACACCGTGGTCGGCGGCACGCATATCGGGTTTCTTGGAGAGAAACAGCTTGAAGCGACAATTGAACATCTGAGCCGGTTCAGGTTTCAGCGGCTGGGCGTTTCCCACTGTACCGGCCTTGCCCCTTCCATGCGCCTGATGCAGGTATTCGGCAGGCGGTTCTTTTTTGCAAATGCAGGAACCGTGCTGGAAATCGAGTGAACATTTTGGATGCTATTGTTCGGGAAGCGCGGTGTGGCAACGGTAGGGGCGGTTCGCGAACCGCCCCTACGGGGACAATCCATTTCAAAATCATTTTTTTTGAACATAACCCCGTTTATCGTACTGGATATTGTCGGGGTTGTTGTCATCTTCCGCCCATTTGGCCGGGTTGTTGACGATATATTCCCGTATCCGGTTCAAATCGTCGTCATCGCGGATAATGTGTTCGTAATAGTTGCGTTGCCAGACAATCATGCCCGGTGTTTGGCGAAATTCGTTAATGCGTTTTGTTGACACCGTTTTGAATGCGCCGACCAAACGCCCCAATGGTTTGATTTTTTGATTATCCGTAGGGGCGGTTCGCGAACCGCCCCTACAATCGCCGCCCGTGCGATCGATCATTATAATTCCATGAAAATGGTTGGGCATAACAACCCATTCGTGCAGGTGTACATACTGATACTGCTGTGCGAGCCATTTCCATGTGTCCGAGACAATCATTCCGCAGTCATTTATAACCATCTGGCCGTTTGCAATTTCTCCGAACAGGCTTTGCCTGCCCGTTGTGCAGATTGTCACAAAATATGCGCCGTCGCTGGCATAATCAAAATGAGGAAGTCTGATTGACCGGCGATAATGATTGAACGAGATGGACATGTTTTCTCTGGTTATTCCCCCACGCCGGCCTCCCTGCGGCACACGTCGCGCATGGTGTCGACCGCGATAAAAAATTCCCGCATGGCCATGACCCAGAAGTAGCGGCCCTGATCGGTGAGCACAAGCCGATCAGGCGTTTCTCTCAGCGCGCCGCACAGGCGCAGCAGGGCCATTTCTCTCCGCAGCGATTTTTTAAAGTTCCGCCCCTGGTCGGTTTCAAAAAAGGTTTTCGGCAGCTCGGTTGCAAACAGTTTCATTAAAAGCATGTAGTGCAGGGTTTCTCTCCGGGTGAACTGCTTGACAAGGCCGGTGGGCAGGCAGCCCGCGCCAACGCGCTCGATGTATTCATTCAAATTGAACGTGTTGATGTAAATGCAGTTATTAAAATAGCCGAAGGCGCCGCTGCCGACACCGACGTAGGAGTCATAATCAATGATGTACTCATCGATCATGGCTTTTTGGCGCGAAAAACACCACGCTGTTGAGCTCTGATAGCTGCGGCGCATGTGCTTGAGAATCTGCATGTACATGCGCTTTTCTTTTTTGTAATCAATGGGCCCGAGAGACTCGGAAAGGCGCCGGGCAACGCTTGGTGCGGTCATGAGCGGATAGAAGGTTACCTGGTCGGCCTCAAGAAGGTCTATCATTTCAAGATCGTTGCTCAGGCTCTCTTCGTTTTGCAGCGGCATGTTGAAGATAAGATCGATGTTGAGCGTGTCGAACAGCCCTCTTGCCTGCTGCAGGCGTTCGAAGGTCTGTTGAGCGCTGCCGTATTTTTCATAGCGGCCGATCGCCCTGAGAATGGTGTCGTCAAAGCTTTGCACGCCCACGCTCAGCCGGCTGATGCCGGCCTGCCGCAGGGGTTCAAGGTGCGAGGGCATCACATGGTTTGGGTTGGTCTCAACCGAGATCTCCCGCACACCCAGCTTTTCGCGCGCAACGCGCACAAGCTCAAGCAGGGGTTCAAGCATGATAGTGGGCGTGCCGCCGCCGACATACATGCCCGTGAAGCAATAGCCCAGCTTGCGATACATCTCGATCTCACGCATGAGCGCATCAAAATATTTATTCGCAAGTTGTTCTTCAAAAACAAAGCGGTGAAACGAGCAGTACGGGCAGAGCGATTCGCAGAACGGGATATGCACATAGAGCAGGCAGCGCTGCTGCCCTTCAGGGGCCCGGGGCACGAACCTTCCGGCCGCATCATTAAAGCGCAGCACGGAGCGCATGGAGCGTCGCAACACCCTGTTTAAAATCGGTTCAATGATATACATGGCTGATCGCTTTTGATCCATGGCCGACCGGCTTTACGCGGGCCGCCGTGATGGTGAGTTCATCGGCGGCGCAGATAGCCTCGATAACACGCCCCGAGGTCGCGCAGGGGACAATGTGATATGTGTACATGTCACGGTTGGGGTTTTGAACGCGTTTGATAGCATAGAAAACGTTATGTGCCCACAACAGCGCACTGGCCATGCGGCCGGCTTCGGGAGCACCAAGCGGAGAGGGTGTAGTAAAAAACCAGCCTGAAGCGCAGCTCTCTGCCGAGCGTGGAATCTGCTCGGGCCACCACTGGCGGGCCTCATCCTGCAGCCCGAACAGGGTGAAGCTGTCGCGCTGGTGATCAAGCAGAAGCCGCTTGATGAAATTTATCCAGCGCACGAACCGAAGCAGCGTGAGAATATCGAGGCGGCAGAAATCGGGTGTTTCAACCGCGAACGCGCTCGAGCGCAGCAGGAACTCTCGGCCCGGCTGGCGCAGAACATTTTCTTCGAGTTCATCGTAGAGCCGGGTGCCGGGGCTGGGGTAGAAGATGCTGGGCCCGATCATGGTCGGCTGGGCTGCAAGGTAGGAGATGGATGCAAGCATGTCCTCAATGCTGTGGCCGGGAACACCCAGCAGAATGTAGGTCGTCACGGGAAATCCGATCGCGGATGCCTGCTCGAGTATCCGGCCGGTTGAGCCGGAATGCGCCTCGCGGCCAAGCTGTTTGTTTTTCCGGGGGGCTGCGCTGCCGAGAGCCAGGTCAAGGTGCAGGAAACCCGCGCGGCGCATGGCATCAAGCAGTTCGCGGTCAAGTGAAAGCAGGGACATGCCGTTCATGGCGGTCAGGCTGATGCCGGCTTCGCCGTATTCATCGCGCAGGGCTTCAAGTATCTGCAAGGCCCGTTTTTTATCCCAGGTAAAATTGTCGTCTTCGATATCAAAAACACGGATAGAGTGCTGCTGAACGCAGATACTGATTTCCTCAAGCACAGATTCTATGCTGCGGGTGCGCAGTTTTTCGCCCATGAGCGCAGCAACCGAGCAGTAGGTGCAGCCTTGCGGGCAGCCGCGGCTGGTGAGCAGCATAGTTGAGCGTTGGCCTCCGATCATGTATGCGTCAAGGTCAAGCAGGTCGCGCGCGGGCAGGGGCAGTTGATCGAGGCTTTCGATAAATGATGTGCGCGGCACAACGCTGATAGAGCCTTTGTTCCTGAATGCCAACCCCTGGATTTTGTCAGGGGCTGCATTGCTTTGAAGACAGTCAAGGAGCTGCGGCAGGCTTTGTTCGCCCTCGCCGATTACGACAAAGTCTACGTTCGGGTCGGCCAGTATACGCTCAGGCTGGCAGGAGGCATGCGCGCCCCCGGCAATAACCGGGATTTTTTTATCTATTGATTTAATGAGCGCCGCCACGGCAAGCGCATCATCAACATAGGGCGTAAACTGGCATTGCAATCCCACGACATCCGGGCGGGCTGCCATAATACGGGTGCGCATGTCGTCGGGCGACATGCCGAAGCTGTAAAAATGGCCGTAGAGCCGAAACGGGGTCTGATCACCGGGAATATAGTGTTCCTCAAGGTAGCGCAGCGCCTGGGGCACGGGAGCGCGTCTTTGCGCGCCTGTCTGGCAGTCAAGGATGCTTGCGCTGTGGCCGTGCTGCCGGACAGATGCCGCAAGGTATGCCAGTCCCAGCGGCTGAGTGCGCAGGCCGGTACGGTAGAAATCACGCAAAGGGGGCTGGATGAGAAGAATGTTCACGCGAATTATTCAGGTAGTTCAATAGGTGATTGAAAACGTATTAAATTCCCCGGTGAAGGCCTCCGGAAATTCTTCCACCCTATCAACCCGGGCATGCGGAGGGCCAGTGCGGCACCAGGCAATCAGGGAGCGCACGGCCTGCGCGTCGCCTTCAGCAAGCAGTTCGACCCGGCCGTCAGGCAGGTTTCTGACCCAGCCGCACAGGCCCAGACGCTGAGCCTGTTCCCGGGTTTCAGCCCTGAAAAAAACGCCCTGCACGCGGCCGCTTACCCGTGCCCGGATTCGAATGGCGCTCATGTATGTAATCCCGTTCAGGTTGTTTTTCTGTCGTGTGCCCAGTATAGGCAATGTTGGCGACAACGTCAATGTATTGAAGCATTCGTTAGAAGTTCCAATGCTGCGTTGCGGCCTGATGCATCGAAATCACTATCTGCAGAGCGAGGCAGACCCGACGATGCTGTCGGGACAAGCCGGTGTGAGGTAGGGGCACGGCATGCCGTGCCCCTGCAAATTGATTACGCCCGCCGTGGGTGCGAACTTTTACAAGCGCGTCTTAAAGACGGGCATCCTCGGGCTTTTTATGACTTCATCAAAGGATTGCAGCGGAGTTGTTTTTTGATTGCAGCGCACGCCATATATATATTATAGTTTCGCCTATGCGCGCACAGGATACCCGGGGCGCAGGAGCAGGCACGCGGGCTTCTATACGATGTCTGTGAGCCGGTTTTTTTATTGAAGGATGTTTATGCATCGCAGGGATTTTATCAGGATAGCCGCACTGGCCGGGCTGGGTCTGGGCTTGAACAGCTCTCAGGCGCTGGCGCAGCTTGCCATGCTCTCGCCCGTTGAGCCGGCTCCTGCAGATGATGTGCGCATGCGGGATTATTTTGAAAAGATGCGCAATTTTGAAAAAGCTCATCCCGACGATGTCTATGTGGATGCTGAAGAACTGCCCGTGCTGCACGCGTGCTCCCAGCGCCTGGGGCTCGTAGAGGCGGTCATGGGCTACGGCTTTTTCCATCTGCTGAGTTTTGACGATGCCCTGATATGCAGCCGCAACTATGAGCGGGTCGGGGCTTTTACAAAACCCGAAATCGGCTTCATGGAAAAAATTTTTTATCAGGACGCGCGCGTCTACGGTTTTCTGGGTGATAAGCCGCTGAAAAACCTCACGCACTCCGTGCCCCGCAACGAGGTTGTCAGAATCGCCTCGACCGGGAACTTTCTGCACCGGGGCGATTCTTTTGAGGCCTATCAGAAAATACGCAAGTCGGTCGGGAACCGCGTTGTGCTCACCTCCGGTGTGAGAGGCATCATGAAGCAGTTCCGGCTCTTTTTGAACAAGGCAGCTCAAAACAACGGCAATCTCTCGGTGGCCTCGCGACAGGTCGCCCCTCCCGGATACTCCTACCACGGGTTCAATGATTTTGACGTGGGCCAGCCCGGGTTCGGAGACCTGAATTTCACCGAACGCTTTACCACAACCGATGCCTACCGCAGGATGGCTGATCTCGGCTATCTGAACCTGCGCTACCCCCGCGACAACATGCTGGGCGTGCGCTATGAACCCTGGCATATCATGGTATCTGATGCTTGATGCGTTGCGCCCATGCGCGCAGTGTGCGTTCTCGGGCCTTCGCAGCATGTCGATTGCCTGATTATTTGTTTGCATTTGCAGTGAAACAGTGTAAAAATACATAGCTTTTGTTGCATCGGCTTTGCAGCCCCGAGACAGTGAACTGACCGTATATATCATCAGGAGGTACACAGGAATGGCACGTATTGATTTTGGCGGCGTTATCGAGGAAGTTATCACCCGTAAAGAGTTCAGCATGGCCAAGGCACGCACTGTGCTGAAGAAGGAGACCATCGCTGTTATAGGCTACGGCGTGCAGGGCCCGGCCCAGGCCCTTAATATGAAGGACAACGGTTTCAACGTGATCATCGGCCAGTCAAAGCAGTATAAAAAAGACTGGGACCGTGCGGTCAAGGACGGCTGGAAGCCCGGCAAAACGCTGTTTGATATTGAAGAGGCTGCCCGGCGCGGAACGGTTATCGAAATGCTGGTCTCTGACGCTGCCCAGAAAGCAATCTGGCCGCTTATTAAGAAATGCCTCAACCCGGGCGATGCCCTGTACTTCTCCCACGGCTTTTCCATCGTTTACAAGGACCAGACCAGGGTGATCCCGCCGAAAAACGTTGACGTGGTGCTGTGCGCGCCCAAGGGTTCGGGCACATCGGTTCGCCGCAATTTTCTTTCCGGCTCGGGCATCAACGCCAGCTTTGCCGTTGAGCAGGATTTTACCGGGCGTGCAAAAGATCGCTGCATTGCCCTTGGTATTGCCATCGGCGCAGGCTATCTTTTTCCCACTACGTTCAAGCAGGAAGTCTACAGCGATCTGACCGGCGAGCGCGGCGTGCTCATGGGCGGGATCGCCGGCATGATGGAAGCACAGTATGAGGTGCTGCGCAAACACGGGCACAGCCCCAGTGAGGCGTTTAATGAAACCGTTGAAGAATTTACCCAGAGCCTGATTCGCCTTGTTGATGAAAACGGTATGGACTGGATGTTTTCCAACTGCTCGGCAACTGCACAGCGCGGGGCGCTTGACTGGAAGGGCGCGTTCAAGAAGGCCAATAAGCCTGTTATGGAAGCAATCTACAAGCGCGTTAAGTCCGGAGAGGAAACCCGCCGGGTTCTGTCCTCGACCGGGCGGGCTGATTACCGCGAGCAGCTCGGCAAAGAGCTCAAAGCCATTGCCGACTCCGAGCTGTGGCGCGCCGGTGCGGCCACCCGCAGTCTGCGGCCCAAAGAGGCTGCAAAGGCGATCAGCAAGGCCACCAAGGGCATTGCCGGCCGCAAAGGCAATTGAGCGGCTCCTTGATTTTTTACCCATATCAACCGCGGCGGCACACGCCGCGGTTTTTTTTTGGTGCGCCCAGCATGGGCGCACTCTTGCGGGTGTAAGTCCCGCCGTAAGTTGATCACAGCGAACGAAGTGAAGCGCAACTGCGTGAGGGCGACCGAGCGTGGGGAGGAAGCGTGGAGCGAAGCTGCGAGCCGATGAACAAGAACCGGATA
>VGSH01000054.1 GCA_016875025.1 Deltaproteobacteria bacterium | reverse complement strand
CAGGCGTCGCAGGGTCGGCCTGCCGAACAGGCGTCCGTGTTCATACACCATGACGGCCGGGTTGGCGTGCGCATAGCTTGATGCCAGCGGGCCGCCGAAGCAGACCCAGTTATAGTAGATCTGGAACAGGGCGCCGGGCACGCAGGCTGCAAGGAACAGCACGCTCAGGCGCGCTCCGCGCGGGCAGCTCGCAAGATACAGGATGAAACACGGCATCAGGTACAGGGTTGAGGCCTCAACCAGTACGGCCATAGAAGCGGCTGCGCCGGCAAGCGCGGCTTTGAGCGGCGAATGATGTGAGTTGCCGTGCCTGATATGCATCAGCAGCACCAGGGCGAGCATGCAGAAAAAAGCAGACACGCTGTGGCAGTAAAACGCTGTGCTGTAGCCGAAAAAAAGCGTTCCGGTCCCGAATATGAGCACCAGCGCAAGGCTGCGGCCCGGGCTGAACCCGAAAAAACGATGCAGCAGGTGCAGCATTAAAACGCACAGCAGCGCCCCGCTCAGGGCCACGGTCGTCACGGTCGCCAGATAGGATGCACCCAGCACCTGCGCGGCAGGGTCATCAGGCAGTATGCGGCGCATGAGCGCCTCTCCGAGCGCGTAGCCGGGTATGGCCAGGATCGAGAGCATCGGCGATTTGTTGGTGTAGTAGTGGCCGTCGCGAAAGGCCCAATCGCCGGTATTGACAAACTCGAAGTACTGGTCCTTTGAATCCTCGCGGCATGCATCGATGATGAATGTGCGCTCGTGCAGAATCGCGCGCGTAAGGCAGATGCGGGTATTTTGCGTCCAGCCGCCGCCCTGGAAGAAATAGGCGTAGGTGATGAAAAAGAATATGAACAGGCGCAGGTAATGGCCGGTCATGGAATTGTGCGTCTGTGCTGCGCTCATGGGCACCCTTCACTGTTGAGAATGCGGGGATTATATGTTGCTGATTCGCGGAAGTCAACCGGGGCTGCGCGCTGCCGGATGCCTCGCGGGACAAGCAAAAAATCGTATCGGGAGGAGAAGTCAGATCTGGCCACTATACCTCATTCCTCGTAATTTTGCGCGCCTTGCATCCGGGCCTTTTTTAACAGCCGGAGATGACTTTTTCAACAGCCTGATAGAGTAGATATGCAAAGTTTTGATCATGCCCTTTAGTATCTTAGAGAGCACTGACAAAAATTGGCATTTATTTTTAAATGATGATAAAAATTGTCACCAAGTCAGGCTATGATCTTTAGCTGTTTCTTGCGCGCAGGTGTAGTGTTTTGATTTGCCTTGTGTTTTTATTTTTTAGTTAAGTGGTATATGGATTGCATGTATTTTAAAAAGACTATGCATCTATCTATGTGTGTCTTATAGTATCAAAGTATAATTGTTCTTGAATGTTGAGACTGCATGTTGATTAAGCATAAAAATATACGGGGCTTTACGCTGGTTGAGCTGATGATTGCCGTCGCAATCATCGGTATACTGGCAATGATTGCACTGCCCAATTTTGTGCGTTATCGAACCCGGTCGACAGTTGCTACTGCTACAGGGACATGCGAGGCGATCCGTTCCGCGATGGCAGTGTATGCATCAAATTCCGACGGACATACGTTCCCGGTCGGATTATGGGACGATGGCGCCGCCGGTTGGTCTGATTTCCGCTCAGTTATGTCTGCGGTGGGCACCACGCTTAAGGAACGCATGCAAGACCAGGGCTTTCAGGATTTTATATACCAGCCGATTGAGATTTATGGTGAGGCCGGCTCGGATTATTTTTTTGTTTTTCAGACTGCCGGGGTACCGGAGAACCAGCCCGGCAGTCTGATCGAGGTGCGGCCCAGCGGGATCAACCGCTGGACCGGCTCCCTGTAATTTTTTCCAGGGATGCATGCATTGCAGCCCATATGTAATCCATACAGATCGAAATATCACATACGGCGAATCTGACCGTTGAACGCCCGCCTGCCTGCGCTCACCCTTCGCCGAAATACTGCTGCCACTTCCTGTCTACTAACGCGAAGGCCGCCGGCGCTTTTTCCTCAACCGCCGTCCGGTTGTCCTCAGGATATATATCCGGTCCGCCTTCACCGGGCTGCTGCCGGGTCGCATCGATCACGATTTTGCTGCTCATGAACATCTCCCTGCAGCTCGGGTCGATCGGGATATGCGTTGTCTGTTTGATGATCAGGCTGGCGGGGTCAGGCTGCCAGCGGGTGCCGACCGCATGCATGACCCGGGAGAGGTCGGTCGGATCGACATCCTTATCGACCACGATCACCACTTTTTTGCTGAACCCGATCATGCGGTAGCCCAGAATCAGCATGCCGGTTTCAATGCCTTCGCCGGGAAGGCGCTTGTCAATGCAGGCGATGACAACCGACGGCGTGTCGGGCGGCGTGTGCAGCTTGAGGATGGAGGGGGCGATTTTTTTCAGGCGCGCAAGATGGCTGACCTCCCAGGGAAGCGTCAGGTAGGCACCTCCTATGCCCGGCCACAGGTTGTACACCCAGGGCTTTTTCCGGTGCGTGATTGTTTTAATGTCGATGTAAAAGGTCCATACCTTTTTGCCGATATAGCCCATCATTTCTCCGTAGGGGCCTTCTTCCTCGGTCTCGGTCGAGATATCTCCCTCAAGAATGAACTCGGCATGCGCGGGAACCAGGATGTCGTTCGTTTCGCTTTTGACGAGTTCGACCGGCTTTCCCCGAAAGCCCCCTGCAAGAGCGAATTCGTCTTCGCCCAGATCGGCAAGCCGCGTGCTGCTCATCATCCAGGATACGGGGTCAATGCCGACGGCTACTGAAACGGGCACTTTTCCCTCGCCGCGCTCGATTGCTTTCAGCATGAATTTGTAGCCGTGGCTCTGGTTTGTGAAATAGACCCCGACTTTGCGCGGACCTTTGAGTTGCATGCGGTAGGTGCCCACATTTCTGCCCAGTTCCGGATCGTGCATGATAACCGACCCAGCGCTTATGTAGCGGCCGCCGTCTGAAGGGTTATTCTGTATCCACGGGAACTGGTCCAGATCCGCATGTTCGCCCGTCAGGATCACCTGCTTGCAGGGAGCAGCTTTTTTGTCAACGGTGACAGGGGCAATCGTTTTCCATTTGAAGTCCTTGTCACAATAGCTCAAAATCCGGCTCACCGCCGCATCGTACATCTCAGCGTGATTGTCATTAACGGCCTGAACGCCGAAGCAGCGGGCAATAGCTGCGAAGCTGTTGAAAATGCTGCCGATGACCGGGGTTTCATACCACCGGCCGTTGATTTTCGTGCGCTCAATCAGGAAGCCCGGCGCCTTTTCCTTCATCCGGTCATTGAGCCGGTAGGCAAAGGCGGTCATTTCATAGGCGTCCTGGTCCATCTCTCGGATGCGGACAAGTTTGCCCTGCTGTTCCAGGTCAGCAGCATAATCGCGTAAAGAGTCATAGGGAAACATCGGTATCTCCTTCAACAGTGGTATGGTTGCAGCGCACGGCGCGTGCCGGACCGGAACCGATTATGACAACATCGTAGTTGTGCGGCATAGCGCTCCTTTGGCGGCTCCGTAGTGCGCTCCATCATAAAGGCAATTACACAATGTTGCAATAGCCAGGGTCGTGAACTGCATCATTTCAGCTCCTGAAGGTTGCGTGTAAACAAAAAGCACTTACAGCAGAATGGCTGTAAGTGCCTGATTTTGTTATGAGCCGCGACGGGCTCGAACCGTCGACCTACGGATTAAAAGTCCGTTGCTCTACCGACTGAGCTAGCGGCTCAATATTTACGCACTCGTAAAAAGTCCGGATGCTGCGTTGCGCTTCATCCTCAGTCACTGCGGCGTACGGCAGGTACGCCGCATTCCTTCGGATTCGCGCGCCTTGCCTGCGAACTTTTTTCGAGCGCGTCTAAACAATATACATCTTCTGGTTTTTTACGACTCCATCAATAGTGCTACCGCTCACAGAGCGGTGAAACAATCGGAAGATTATAGCAGATTATCAGAAAAATTCAACCGTAAACATGCGCCGTGCTGCCCGATATCCGTTTTTATTGACGGCGGGAGCTTTCTCAGCAGGCATCAAACGGGTTTGAGCGCATGATGTTTTGTGAGCGCTTCACCCCTACGGACACCATGCACATGGGCACACCGGTCAGCGCCTCAAGCCGCGCGACATAGCTTTTTGCAGCCTGCGGCAGGTCGCCGTAAGAGCTTACATTGCTCAAGTCTTCTTTCCAGCCCGGCACTGTTTCATACACTGGCACGCATTTCTCCAGCACGGAGAGATCATTCGGAAACTCGTGCAGTATGGTTTCTCCGCAGCGGTATCCCGTGCAGATATTGATGCTGTCAAGGCCGCTCAGTACATCGAGCTTGGTGAGCGCGATGCAGCTGATGCTGTTGAGGCGCACAGCGTGTTTCACGACGACCAGGTCAAACCATCCGCAGCGGCGCGGACGTCCCGTGGTGGAGCCGAATTCGCCGCCCTGCGTACGCATGAAATCGCCGGTTGCATCGGTCAGCTCAGTCGGGAACGGGCCTTCGCCGACCCGCGTTGTGTAGGCCTTGGTAATGCCCACAATGGTGTGCAGCTGGCGGGGGCCCACGCCGCTGCCGATGGCGGCCTGCGCCGCCGTTGTGTTGGATGATGTGACGAACGGGTAGGTGCCGTGATCAACATCGAGCATTGTTCCCTGCGCGCCTTCAAACAGGATGTTTTTGCCCTGTCCGACAGCCTCGGCAAGATAGAGCGAAGCGTTGACGGGGTAGCTGCGCAGCTCATCCCTGAGAGCAGTAAGGGCGTTCAGAACAGCATCGGCGTTGAGAGGTTCTTCTCCCAGATAGCTGGTAAGGTAGAAATTTTTTTCTTCAAGGGTTGTTTCAATTTTGTCGCGCAGCAGGGTGTCGTTGAAAATATCGCCGAAGCGGATCGCGTTGCGCGCGACCTTGTCTTCATAGGCCGGCCCGATACCGCGCCCGGTTGTGCCGATTTTGTTTTTTCCTTTTTTGCGCTCGCGGGCGATATCGATTTTTTTATGCCAGGGCATGATCAGGCTGGCGTTTTCGCTGATCTTTAATGCGGACGGATCAGTGAAATAGCCCTGTTGCCGTATCTGCCTGATTTCATCCAGCAGGGTCGCAAGGTCCAGCACCACTCCGTTGCCGATGATGCACTGCTTGCCGGAATTGAGGATGCCTGAGGGGATCTGATGCAGGATTGTCTTGGTGTCGCCGATGACAACCGTATGCCCGGCATTGGGGCCGCCCTGGAAGCGTACGACAATATCAGCCTGCTCGGTGAGAATGTCGACGATTTTGCCTTTGCCTTCGTCGCCCCACTGCGTCCCTACGATTACAACATTTGGCATGATGGCGGTTCTTCCGTAAAAAAGCTGACAACTGCAGTCTGTATGCCCGTGCTGGCGAATGCGGTTTTTTTTGAGTGTCCCGTCAAGGGTGCACGGCTCATGCCGGTGCACAGGGCACATGTTGGGGTGGCGCGGGACAGAGTGACTGGCATAAAAATGGTGGCGAGGCACAGAATCGAACTGTGGACACGGGGATTTTCAGTCCCCTGCTCTACCGACTGAGCTACCTCGCCACCGAATTGTCGGGAAATAATACGGTAGCAGTCAGAGGAAGTCAATTATTTTTTTGCCGCGCGCGGCGGCGCGGGTATGCAGCGCCGTGCAGTGCAGCAGGCAGGGCACGCAGGTGTACTATTTTATTGGATATAACGGCTGATACATGCTATTTACATATTGTAATATGCAGTGCGTATCAACAATGCATGTCAGGGGGTCGGGCCTATGTTTTCTGCGGGCAGAGCAATGTTCAGGGCAGTGATTGCAGCAGGCGTGTTTTTGTGCTGTGTGTTTTCGGGCGCTTCAGTCAGGGCCGCGCAGATTGATGTCGTTGAAATCAACGACCCCATAACGCCGGTTGTAGCAGAATATATCGTGCGCTCAATCAGCGAGGCCGGGCGCGACCGCGCCCAGTGCCTGATCATCCAGCTCGATACGCCCGGCGGCCTTGATCTGGCCATGCGCGACATTATTAAAGCTATTATATCGTCCGAGGTGCCGGTGGTGGTGTTCGTTGGCCCCGGCGGGGCCCGGGCCGCATCGGCCGGAGCGCTGATCACCCTGGCGGCGCATGTGGCTGCGATGGCGCCGGGAACCAATATCGGGGCCGCGAGTCCTGTGAACCTCGGCGGGCAGATGGATGAAACCATGGCGGCCAAGGTTTCCAATGATGCCGCAGCCTATATTGAAAGCATAGCCGAGAAGCGCGGCCGCAACAAAGAGTGGGCGGTCAGCGCGGTGCGCGAGAGCGTTTCCATCAGCGAAACCGAGGCGCTCAATGAAAACGTGATCGACCTGATTGCCGAGGATCTGGGTGATCTGATCCGCAAGATCGACGGCCGTGAGGTTGAGATGCCCTCGGGGCCGGTCACGCTTGAGACCGAAGGCGCTGCGGTCAATCGTAAGACCATGGGCTTTCGTGAGATTGTTTTGAAAGCCCTGGCCAACCCCAATATCGCCTATATTTTGTTCCTGGCCGGGCTGGCCGGGCTGTACTTTGAATTTTCAAATCCCGGCGCGATTTTTCCGGGCGTCATCGGCGGCATATCCATTATTCTGGCGATGTATTCCATGCAGTCTCTGTCGGCCAATTATGCCGGGGTGCTGATGATCCTGCTTGCCGTGGTGTTGTTTATCCTCGAGCTGAAGGTGGTCAGTTTCGGGCTGCTGTCGCTTGGCGGGATCATTGCATTGACGCTCGGATCTCTCATGCTGTTTGATTCATCGGTGCCCTACATGCGTGTGTCGCTGAGCGTGATCGTTCCTACCGTTGTGCTGGTGTCGTCAGTGTTTCTGACGGCGATCTGGCTGGTGGTCAAGGCTCAGAAGAGCCGGCCCACGACCGGCCGGGAGGGGCTGCTGAACATGCTCGGCGAGGCCCGTACCGATATCGCTGAGCAGGGCAGGGCGTTTGTGCACGGCGAGTACTGGAACGCACGCAGTGACAGCCCGATTCCCAGGGGAGCGCGCGTGCGGGTTGTCAAGGTTGACGGGATGCTGCTGACCGTGCGTCCGGAGAACGGATCCTGGCAGTAGCAGGCTGTTGAAAAACATCCGTTTTCTTTGTTGCGGCTGCAGGGGCGAACAATTTTTCGCCCCTGCACGGGCAGGCACAGGGGCCTGCCCCTACTGCACCCTTTCTGCATGCTGATTGTATGGCGCGCATGCCGGAACGAGAAGTTTGAAGAGATTACTAACCTATCGTAAGGAGGATCACTATGCCCTGGTTGCTTTTTGCTGTTGCACTGGGAATGATCGCTTTCAGCGCGATCAAAATTTTGAATGAATACGAGCGCGGTGTTGTGTTCAGGCTGGGCCGGCTGGTGGCAACCCGCGGGCCGGGCCTGATCATCCTGATCCCCGGCATTGAAAAAATGCTGAAGGTCAGCCTGCGTCTGGTGACCCTCGATGTGCCGCCTCAGGACATAATCACGCGGGACAATGTTTCGGTAAAAGTCAACGCGGTCGTGTATTTCCGGGTCATGACGCCGGAAAAGGCGATTGTCGAGGTGGAAAATTACCTGTACGCCACCTCGATGCTTGCCCAGACGATACTTCGCAGCATTTGCGGCGGGGCCGAGCTCGATGATCTGCTGGCCGAACGTGAAAAGCTCAATTTGAAGCTGCAGGAAATTCTTGACAAGCAAACCGACCCATGGGGCATCAAGGTGGCCAACGTTGAGATCAAGCATATTGACCTGCCCGATGAGATGAAACGCGCCATGGCCAAGCAGGCCGAAGCCGAGCGCGAGCGCCGCGCCAAGGTTATTCATGCCTCCGGTGAATATGAGGCATCGACCAAACTCGCCCAGGCGGCTGAAGTCATGTCGAATCCCATTTCATTGCAGCTGCGCTATCTGCAGACCCTGACCGAGGTCGCATCGGAAAAGAATTCCACTATTGTATTTCCGCTGCCGATAGACCTCCTTAAGCCCCTTATGCAGGCAGCGGTAAAACCGCTTGAATAATTAATGCGTTCACGGGGGTTTTTTTTTGAGCCCGGTCCGCTTGGAAATTTTCAGGGCGGACCGGGCTTTTTTATGCCTTGGTGACGGATGGATCTCTGCTGGAGAGACTGTGTCGCAATTCATTTTTTCGGTCATTTCGACCCCTTCGGCTGTGCTCAGGGCAGGCGCCGGGAGAAATCTTTGGTTCAAGAAAATCAACTACTTAAGATTCCTCACATTCGTTCGGAATGACATATTTGGCTGTTGCGACACAGTCTCGGAAGCGGCTGTCTGGGGGCGCACCGTCACAGATTGGCCGCGCCGTGCGTTGAGGGCCTCGCGTGCGCTTGCGTTTCTGAGGGAAATCTCCAGCGTCCGGCTGCTGCCGATAATGCCGAAGGGCTCTCCCGCAGGTGCCTGTTCATAACAGCTGCAGATTCTCTGGAGTATCGTACCGCCGCACGTAATTGCGATTTCTCCTTGTTGTGCCATCCGTGCAACGCTTTCTGCCGCTATATTGGTAATCAGGTTGCCGAAATGATCCATGTGGACGATTGCGCCCGTCAGGCAGCCGTCAGCTCCGGTTTCAGGCACGGAGATGGCGAGCATGACGGGATCATCGATCAGGCGGCCCATCGCCAGCGGTGCAATACCGCGCGTGATATGCGCGGCTGCGGGAGCGAAGATGTCGCGGCCGTGAAATGTGCTGCTGACAGCACTGCGAAAGTACGCGGCGTTTGTCAGCTCAATGCAGGCATACGATGCGGCAGCCTGCATAACGCCGGTAAACAGTCCGTTGTCCGGCCCGACGAAGTAGTGCTGTTCGGTTACAACAAGGAGCGGTTTCCGGTCGCTGCCAACGCCGGGGTCAACGACGGCAATATGCACTGTTCCGGCGGGAAACAGCGGGCATGCCTGCGCAAGGCAGAATGAGCCGGCCTGAATGTCCTGCGGCGCAATCCCGTGCGTAAGGTCAACAGGGCGGCACTGCGGGTTGATTGACATCAGCACACCCTTGAGCGCACCCGCGTACCAGTCGCCGGTGCCGAAATCCGCAGTAAGCGTGATGATGCCGCACGGAGCCGGGGCTGCAGCGGGCAGGTCATTATTGTTGCGCATGATGTGCGGCTCTTCCTGTAAACAAGGTTTCGGTATATGAGCTGTATAGCAGGCTGTTGAAAAAGGCCATCTGCGGCGTTGCGCTCATCACTCGTCACTGCGGCGTACGCAGAAGTACGCCTCATTCCTCGTGATTTTGCGCGCCTTGCATCCGGTCCTTTTTGAACAGCCTGTTTGAAATGACTTTTTCAGCACCCTGATAGTATCTGAACTGCATCGTTCTGGTCAATACCCTGCACGCATCGTCGCTTGGGCGTTTTTCATCTTGCAAAGGAGCCCACTTATTGTGTAAGTTAGCACGAAATGTCGATGAATACAGGAGCAGTGTATGGTTACATTTATAGTTTGCCTTATTGCACTGATTCTGGGCTACGTGCTCTATGGCGCGCTGACGGAAAAAATCTTCGGCATGGAGCCCGAGCGGCCCACGCCGGCTGTGGCCAATCCGGACGGCGTTGATTTTGTGCCCATGGGCTGGGGCCGCATTTTCCTGATCCAGTTTTTGAATATTGCCGGGCTGGGCCCGATTTTCGGTGCTGTGGCCGGCGCCATGTGGGGCCCGGTGGCGTTTGTCTGGATCGTGCTGGGATGTATTTTCGCCGGGGCCGTGCATGATTATTTTTCAGGCATGCTTTCAATCCGCACCGGAGGCGCAAGTATCTCCGAGGTGGTCGGCACCTATCTGGGGTCGTTCTTCAAACAGTTTATGCGGGTTTTTTCCATTGTGCTGCTGGTGCTGGTGGGTGTAGTGTTTGTGACCGGCCCGGCCAAGATTTTGAGCGGTTTTGAGACCCCCATCAGCTTTCAGGTCTGGGTCTACATTATTTTTGCATATTATCTGCTGGCGACCATGCTGCCGATCGACAAACTGATCGGCCGTATTTATCCCGTGTTCGGTTTTGCGCTGCTGTTTATGGCTGTTGGTATTCTCTACGGGCTTGTGGCCGGCGGGCACACAATCCCTGAGATGAGTTTTGAAAACATGCACAGCAGCCCTGAGAAATTCCCCATTTTCCCCATGCTTTTTATCACGATTGCATGCGGTGCGATTTCAGGCTTTCACGCCACCCAGTCGCCGCTTATGGCGCGCTGCCTGACCAGTGAGCGTCTGGGCCGCCGGGTCTTTTACGGGGCTATGATCGCCGAAGGCATTGTAGCGATGATCTGGGCAGCGGCTGCAATGACTTTTTTCGACGGGGTTGCGGCGCTTAATGCAAGCATGGCTGAACACGGCAACAATCCGGCCTGGGCGGTCAATGAAATTTCAAAGGGTTTTCTGGGTGCGATCGGCGGTGTGCTGGCCCTGCTGGGTGTTGTGGCTGCCCCGATTACCTCGGGTGATACGGCCTTTCGCAGTGCGCGCCTCACCATTGCCGATGCGCTGCGCATCAAGCAGGGCCCCATTGCGCGGCGCCTGGCGGTCAGCGTCCCGCTGTTCGTGATCGGCTTCGGTCTGACGAAAATCGATTTCGGTGTCATCTGGCGCTATTTTGCCTGGTCGAACCAGAGCCTGGCAACAATCATGCTGTGGGCCGCATCGATGTACCTTATCCGCAAGCGCGGCTTTTACTTTCTGACCACTGTGCCGGCTATCGTTATGACAGCGGTGTGCGTAACCTATATTCTGACGGCTCCGGAAGGGTTTGCCCTGGACTACGGGCTGTCGGTAGGACTCGGCATGTCAGCGGCGCTCGCAGCGCTGGCGGCGTTTCTGTTTGCAGCCGGCCGATCGCGGCGGTAAGGAATGAACTGCGGGGGTAATAAACATATGCAGAGAATTTCTCCTGTATTGAGCGAGGGAGTGTCCGGTATGCGGCTGTTGATTTTTTTTATGATGATTGCCTTCGTGTGCGCTGCTGCGCCTGTCCACGCCCGGACCGTTGCGCTTGAATCGGCCTCGCAGGCTGTGCAGCCGGCACCCCCCAAAAAAACATTTACCAATACAATCGGCCAGACCTTTGTCTATATCCCGCCCGGCACGTTTATGATGGGCAGCCCGCCGGATGAGCGGGCCAGATCCGTGGATGAAGCGCAACACCGTGTAACCCTGACCAAAGGTTTTTACCTGCAGACAACCGAGGTCACGCAGTACCAGTGGCAGGCCATTATGGAAAGCCAGCAGGCGTATTTTCAGAAATGCGGACCCCTGTGCCCTGTCGAGAGTGTGAGCTGGCATGAGGCGCAGAAGTTTATAGAGATGTTGAATCAACGGCCGGGAACGCACCGCTACCGTCTGCCGACCGAGGCCGAATGGGAGTATGCGGCCCGCGCCGGAACTACGGGCGCCTTTGCCGGCAGCATTGACGCCATGGGCTGGCATCGGGACAATGCCGGCGGGACACCACATCCTGTGGGGCGCACAAGCCCGAATGCCTGGGGGCTGCATGATATGCACGGCAATGTGAGTGAGTGGGTGCAGGACTGGCACGGTGCGTATCCTTCCGGCAGCGTTACTGATCCGCAAGGCCCTGCACAAGGGTATTTCCGCGTGAACCGCGGCGGCGGCTGGGATATGCCTGCGTTCGGCTGCCGCTCAGCCCAGCGTATCATCAACGGTCCGGGCAGCATCGCCTCAACGCTGGGTTTCCGGCTGGTTGCTGAAGATTTGTCCGCGCACTGATGCCCGTTTCATTGCCCGCCTGAAGGCTCATGAATCATATCGCTACAGAATATAGCCGCGAGTTCAGCGAGGCAATCACATGATACCCCGGAAACTTCACTACTGCTGGCTGGGCGGCGGGCCCATGAGCGGGCAGCTTGAAAAATGCCTCTCATCGTGGCGCACGGTGCTCGCTGACTATGAAATCATTAAATGGGATATGCAGCGCTTTGATGTCAGTACCGTGCCGTTTGTACGGGAGGCCTGCTCTGTTAAGAAATGGGCCTTTGCCGCCGACTACATCCGCCTGCATGCCCTGTATGAAGAAGGCGGGATATATCTTGATACCGATGTGTATGTGCGCAAACGCTTTGACCGGTTTTTAGCCCATGATTTTTTTTCCGCTGTTGAATACCATCCATCCATTGTTGCATCACAGAAAACCATGGAGCTGCTCAACGCCGACGGTTCCAGGAAAAACACTACGCGCGGCGTACCCGGCATCGGGGTGCAGGCCGCAGTCATGGGGAGCGTTCCGGGGCAGCCGTTCGTAGCAAAGGCCCTGGAGTTTTACCGCAGCCATTCGTTTATACGTGACGACGGCAGCCTGGCGACCGGGGTGATAGCTCCGGCCGTGCTGGCGCGCTGCGCGGAGGAGTTCGGGTTCCGATATGTCAATCAGCGGCAGTATGTTGCGCCCGGAATGGTGTTCCTTGAGACTGAGCTTGTCGCCAGTACCATGGATGATGCAACCCGCGCTGCGATTGCCGTTCACTGCTGTGCGGGGAGCTGGCATGAAAAATCATTTTTGAGGTCGATCGGCCGCTCATGGCTGGGCAGAAGGCTTCGGGGTCGCAGTACATTAGGGGATATTGAGGGGGGTATCATCCGCTAGCAGGCTGTTGCAAAACGCCCATCTGCAGCGTTGCGCTCATCATTCGTCACTGCGGCGTACGCAAAAGTACGCCTCATTCCTCAAGATTTCGCGCGCCTTGCATCTGAGCGTTTTTGAACAGCCTGCACAAAAAGACTTTTTCAACAAGCTCATAGAGCGTTGCCACCGTGCTTCTCATGTGTGATTAAATGATTCCCCTCACATGAAATGGTATATCCTTTCGGCAGGAGCGGACAGAGTGAGTGCATAGGCTCTGCCGGACATGCTGGTTCCCGGATCACGTCCGGGTTGACAACCGGTAAGGAGCCGGCTAATGCCGCGTCACCTGCAGGGGCGGGGGTGCGGCGGAAGAAGATGCTATCCTGACCTGAATATTCAGATCCGGCCGGATCTCATGCACGCCGTCAGCGCCTTTTTTGAAGATCAGCGCGACGCTGAGTGTGCCTTCCGAGGGAATGCGCACGGCAGAGTTGACGAAGAACAGGTTCAACAGCCCCTGCCGGGGCGGGATACTGATCGGCCCCGACAGGCGGCAGATCATTTTTGCGTTACAGCGCACCTGCAGGTCAAAGCCGTCAACCTCAGCGAGGCTTCCGTCGTTGAGCAGCCGGATGAAAAAGCCGAGCTTGAGCTGCACCGGCCAGCGGACAGCATCCGGCGAAGGGGCGTTGATCATGATGCGGTCTTCATAGACGCCTACCAGTGTTACTTTGCCGCCGATTTCCTGCCGGATATCATCGCAGATGATAAAATCAATCAGTTTCATGGTGGCGCACCCTGTCTTTCGAGGGGACGTTACAGTTCCCGGTCAAGAAAATTTTCGGCGATCTGCACCAGCTCAACCCAGCGCTTCATGGGGTAGGCGTGGCGCTCGGTCTGCACGCTGATGTTTTTCCATAGACATCCTGCCAGCCAGCGCTTGCAGTCGTCCTTTTCTCCGAGCAGGCCGAACACCTCATCGCGCAGCTCCGCGATGCCGTTTTGGTCATCGGGGAGCTCTTCGTCCAGCCAGTAGTTCGCAAGCACGCGCAGAATATCGCGGGTAATCTGCCGCCGGCCGGTGATCAGTGCATCCTTGGGCGGCAGCTTGCCTCTCCAGCGCAGGCACCCGATGCTGCTCACAAGAATATCAACCCGGCGGGTGAATTTGAAGTGGCAGGCCGGCTCACTTGATCCGCCCACGTCGCACAAGAAGTCGCGTGCCGCTGAACCCATTTCGCGCCGGATATCGTTTTCCAGGCTGTGCATGCGCGCCTGCCAGCCGGACGGAAGCCGATGCACGGTAAAGGGCTCAAGGTCTGTTGCGGGCTCGCGGGTGTTGTCTCCCCAGAACGAGCAGTTCATCACCCGGCTTGCCAGCCCCCAGTAGGTGCGTTCGGCCAGCGTTCGCTTGAGCGGATCGGGCGCGCCGAGCAGGGCGTAGACTTTTGCGACCGTGCCCTGATCAGCGCCGTTGAAAAAATGAGCGTCGTCCGGGGCTTTGTCCTCACACCAGCCCTGCAGTGCACGGGCGTAATCGATGAATTCCTTTCTGCGCGCCGGGCAGACCTGATAGTGCAGCCGCAGCTGTGTGTGGGCGCATCCGCCGATGATCTCGCAGATGCGCCGCACATTGCGGGGGTAGTCATAGCGCCAGATGCAGCAGAAATCAGCCGCCACGCGCCGCCCAAGCCGCTCATCGGTCAACTCACCGAGAGCGGCCTGCATGCGGTTGATTTCATCGAGCCGTTTGTCGGAGCCGAATCCGGCGCGGATGTTGTGGTCATAATAGGTGGAACCCCGCAGCAGGGGCAGGGCCCTTTTCAGGGGTATGCCGCATGTCTGCACGCAGGCGTGCGGGCTGAGCAGGCTGTGTTCCATGACAACTCCTTTCAGTCTGTAGCCGGAATTCTTTCAAAGTCACATGTTCTGTGGTATACCGGTATGCAGTGCATGCAAATTAGACAGGTTTTGGGCGGAAATGACAAGAAATTTATTATCGCGATCCCTGCGGGTTTTTTCTGTTCTGCTGATCATGGCTGCGGTTGCAGCGCTGGTGCCGTCGGTCTTTCTGCTGGACCTGAATCATTATACCCGGCGCGCACTGCAGCGCTTTGAGGACGCATCCGGCTATCGCCTGACGTTCAGCGATATCAGCCTGCATCTCGCGCGCGGGGCCGGCCTGCGCGTCGATGATTTCGTTCTCATGCATACCGGCACGGGCAGGGAGTTCCTGCGCGGAGACCATCTCTATATACATGTCAGGCTGAGCCCTCTTCTCAGGAAGAAAATCACGATACGGCAGCTGCTGATCGAAAAGCCCAGGATACGCGTGTACCGTGATACTGATGGAATCTGGCATTCGTTCCTTGCCTCGCTGGCGGAGCAGGATTCAGGCGATGCCGGCAGCCTGTTCGGGGAGTATCGCCTGGAGGTGAAGACCATCGCCCTTGAAGGCGGTGTGCTTGAGATCGAGGATGAGCTGCACGGAGCCGGCGTGCGCCTGGATGATTGTACGATCAGGCTGCACCGCACGGAAGCCGGCATGGTCCATATGGAGCTCACTGCGCAGCATCATGCCGACAGCAGCCGGGGAACCATCAGGTTTACGTCCGATTTTCAACGCGCGCTGCTGCGGGGCCGGGTGCCGGACCCGGGCCTGCAGACGCTGCTGACCGCCGAGCTGGTGTTCAACAACCTGCCGGTGCGCGAATGCCTGGCCTATCTGCCGGAGCGTTTTTCGGTGCCGCTTGACGGCGGCCTGCTCGATGCAGCGCTTGCGTTTGAGCTCAGGCAGGGCGGTGCACTGTCGGCCGGCGGCGAATCGGTTCTGAAGGGCGCACGGTTGATCGCGCCCGGCCTTGGGCCGGTGAGCCTGCCTGATGCTGCGCTCTCTTTCAAGGCGCATGCGGACGGGCGCGCAATCAATGTGAGCGAGTTCTCGGTGCGGCTGGAACCGGAGGTGCATCTGGCGGGCAGCGCGCGCATCGAAACCCCTGATACTGAACCGAAGCTTGCCGTGCGGATCGGTTCGGGGTCTCTGGACGCGCTATCCCTTGCCCAGCGTCTTGTCGCCGCTGATACCGGAACGCGTTTCGTCTGGCTGGCGCAGGCCTGTGAGCGCGTGGCACGAGCGCATGTCGCGATTCATGATCTCAGTATGGCCGCCCTGCTCGGCCCGGCCTTCGGCTCAGATGCGGTCAGCCTGCAGGTGCAGCTTGGCCTTGATGTGTCCGGGGCTGCAGCCGGGATGCTGTACGAACTGTCCACCCCGGACGAAAGCTCAATCACGCTTGATTTCGCAAGCCGCCGCCTGCGGTCCCGCGGGCGGCTCACAACTACGTCAGGCGACAGCCATGCGTTTGATCTTGATGCAACGGTGCCTCATGGGAAAACCCGGCTGAAATGTACGCTCGATTCCCGCCTGAGCCGCGTGAGTCTTAACGCTATGGTGAATGACCTTGCGACGGGCATGGCCGCCGCGCCGGAGCTGTACGAGGGCTCTGTCAGCCTGCGCACAGCGGTTCGCTTTGATACCAGCCTGCGTATCGCCTCCGACATTGACGCAACGGGCGCAGCCTACGGCCTTGCAGGCATTATCGGCAAGCACCGGGGCGTGGCCAACACGATCCGGCTGGAATATGACAGCGCACTAAAAAAACGGCAGCAGCTGCCGTTCGAGTTTCGGCTGGGGGATGGTCTGAGCGTGAACGGCCGGTTGCTTTTTGCGGAAAAAACTGCAGTAGCCGGTCAGTTTATTGCCAAGGATTTTGATCTGTCGGCGGTCGAGTATTCTTTTCTGCCCGAGAGCCTGTCGTTTGCCGGTTCTGCCTCCGGTACGGGCGAGTTCGCATTTCCGGTACAGGATCCGGGATCGCGGCCGGTGACCGGCAGGCTGGAGCTTGACGGCATAGCGCTCATGGATAATGCCGGGGATCAGCCGCTGCTGCAGGCCTCCGCGGTTGTCGATGTTCCGCGGGGAGCGCAGCCCATCAGCGTGTCGCAGGGGTGCCTGACCGCCGGTGACACGCGCGGGGATTTTTCGGGAACGCTGGCCAGCGCTGTGCCGCTGGTCGGCACGTTTACCGCCCCGATGGAGAAGTATGATATCGGTGACTTCGTCGGTATCATGCTCACAATCGTGCGAAGTTTCAAACAGGGCCAAGATGAACAGCAGCCGCAGGCGCGCAATCCCGACAGTATGTTCGCCCGCATGGACATCCGGGCTGATCTGCGTTCGCGTGAAACACAGTACCTTGACTGGCATTTCGGGCCCGGGGCCTGCGTTTTCTCAATTAAAGACAAGCGCCTGCTGTGGGATGCCATCGATATCGAGGGCGGCGGCGGCAGCCTGAACGGTTCGGTGCTCTATGACCTCTCCAATCCGGATATGTCCCGGCTTGATTTTTTTATCGGGCGCTCGGATGTCGATGTTCTCTGGGCCATCCCCGGCCTGCAGAAAAAGCAGACCATCACCGGCAGGCTCAACCTGAAAAGCCGTTTTGGGTCCAGCTTTACTTCAGGGCAGGAACTGCTCGCCAACATGGAGGGCACATTTGATTTTGTGGTAAGCGATGGAAGGCTCAAAAAGCTGGCGCTCTTGTCCAATATTCTCAATGCGCTGAACGTGACGCGGCTGCTGGCGCTCAGGATGCCCGAGTTTTCTGCAGACACGATGCCCTTTGACACCATGACCGGACGTTTTACGCTCAAAGACAGGCAGCTTGCAACCGACGATTTCGTGCTGGCGTGCCCCTCGATGGATTTTTCGGCTGCCGGCTCGCTTGACCTTGCCCGCGAGAGGCTCGACCTGCTTATCGGCGTTCAGGTGTTCCGGACGGTTGCGCGCATTCTGGGCTCTGTGCCGTATCTGGGTACAAAACTTACGGGCAAGAATAAAACGATTACCTTTGCGTACTTTCGCGCCAAAGGGCCGTTTAAGAATCCGCGGGTACGGCCGGTTCCGTTGAAGATGATTGACAAGGCGATTTTAAAAATATTCAAGTCCGTGGGCGAGGTGCCGCGCGATCTGATGTATCTGCCCCTGGGCATGATACGGCGGTTCATGCCCGGCGATGTGCAGGAGGCTGATAATGAAACCGCGCACTAGTGGATCATGACATTTCATTTTAGCAGTTATAAATTCATCCGATACGTTTCGTCAGCGGTAACGACAACCCTGATGGAGGATCGCGATGAACAAAAAATATATTGTCAGGCTTATGCCCGAAGA
>VGSH01000053.1 GCA_016875025.1 Deltaproteobacteria bacterium | reverse complement strand
ACCCTGGTAGAGCCTGTTGCCGAAGGCACCAACCTGAGCGCTGTCAAAGCGGGAATCGATATTCTGGCACATCCGGGCCTGATCAGCCCTGAAGCGGCCGGGATTGCCGCAGCCAGCGGCGTCTGCCTCGAGATCACGGCCCGCAAGGGACACTGTCTGTCGAACGGGCATGTCGCGCGCATGGCACGCCGCTATGGTGCCAGGCTGGTGCTCAATACCGATACGCACACACCCGAAAATTTAATCACCTGTGCATGCGCGCAGCGGATCGCCATGGGCGCCGGCCTGGATGCGGAGGATTTTTCAGCGATGCTGGAAACCAGCCGGGCTCTTGTGGCCAGAGCACTGCAGTAATAACGACAGCTGCGCTACTGCCCGGCTGCAAGGGCGCACAGATGAAACAGTATCCTGGCGCCTGCGTTGGCATCCCAGCCGTCCGGCCCGGGCACCACCTCGCACAGGTCAAAGCCGATAAGGCTGCGGCCTGAACCTCGCAGCTCATCAAGCAGAAAGATAAGTTCCTCCCAGGCCAGCCCGCCGGGTACCGGCGTGCCGGTATGCGGGCACAGCCCGGGATCAAGTCCGTCGATATCGATGGAAACATGCACATTATGCGGCAATCCGCTGATAATACTGCGGCAGATCTCCTGCCAGGTGCCGCCCTGGTAGAGGCGCCTGCGCATATCGCGGTCATAATACAGATCAATTCGGCTGCTGTGCTCAAGCGAGTAGTCATACTCGCTTCGGCAGTAATCGCGTATGCCGACCTGCACAACCTTTGAAAGAGCCGGCAGTGTTTCCAGCGCATTGTAAAAAATAGACGCGTGTGAAAAGGTAAAGCCCTCATACGCGGCGCGCAGGTCATGGTGGGCATCCACATGCAAAACGCCGAAATCCGCATGCTGCCCGGCATGCAGCTGCAGATAGCCGAGCGGTATGCTGTGATCGCCGCCCAGCAGACCGACCTGTTTACCCTGCTGTTTCCAGTATGCACAGCGCTGGTAAACCCAGGCGTTCATGCGCGCACATGCTTCGTTAACATCGGCAAGGGTACGTGCCTGACTGGAACCGGGTGCAATGGCACCGTATGCGTGCACGCAGGCAATAACTTCCTGTGCCATATCCCTGGCACGTTCGGCACAAACGCGCATGTCTTCTGGAAATACATCCAGATACACCCCGCTTTTCCATGCATCGGGATAAGTATGATGGTGCAGATCAATCTGCGAGGAGGCTTCCAGTATCGCGTCAGGACCGCGTGAGGCGCCTGAGCCGAAGCTCACGGTTGCCTCCCAGGGAACCGGCACTATAATAATATCGGCATGTTCGGACGTAAAGGGAAGTCCGAACAGACCTGCATCCTTTGATGCAGGTGCATTGGGATCAAATGCTGCGATAATGTCTTCTTTTGTCATGTAATGAATCCTTGTAAAAAAACGAGTAAGCCGGGTTCCGTAGACGTGCTGCCGGAGAGCGCCTAAAAAAACAACTGCAATATAGTTGCCCGGCATAACCGCTTCATCCTGCTGAAAGCCTGCGGTTATCGAAAGCGCACGATTAAAAAAAGACCCGGCCGGATGGTCGGGTCTTTTTGTGCATATGGAAACATGCCTCGCCGGAACGGAAGGCCTGTTGTTTAGACGGTTTTTACATTAACAGCCTGCAGGCCTTTCTGGCCCTGGGTAACCTCGAAGGTTACGCTGTCGCCGTCGCGCAGGGTTTTAAAGCCGTCGCCCTGAATGGCGCTGAAATGCACAAACACATCCCCATGCTCTTCTGACTCGATAAAACCGAACCCCTTTTTTTCATTGAACCATTTTACTTTTCCGTTTGCCATACTCACCTGCTCCTTGCGTTGTGTTAATACTGTTATACACCCCTTGTTTACCCTGGTGCCGGATTGTACCATACATGCAGGGATAAACGCTATGCCAGACCATGATTGTGAGTGTGCTTACCTGCGTTGCAATTGTTCCTTCGCCGGGGCACGTAACGGGCCTGTTTGTTATATCGAACCTCGCATACTTTTTTCCCGGACCGCCTAACGCTGCCTGCGTGAGCCAGCGCCGTTTTGACGGTTTTGTTCAGTCTGGGCAAGCTTGACAACCAGCCGCTGGCCGTCAAGCATAACACCCCGGCATCTTTCAACAGTCTGACGTGCCTCTTCCGGGGTTGACATTTCAACAAAAGCAAATCCCCGCGAGCGCCCGGACTGCTTGTCGCGTATAACGTGGGCGGACAGGCACGTACCCAGGTCACCGAAATTATCACGCAAATCCTCTTCAGTGATCATGTCAGTCAGATTGCCGACATACAGTTTGTTATTCATAGCTTTTACCGCCTGCCGTCACAGTGAACGCGCTTACCAGAGCTGAAAATCAGCCCGGCGGCACAGGCTGCATTATTCGCTGATAACGCGGGTTGTTGATTGCGACCGCGGTATCATGCAGGGAATTGCTCGCGTATTTTTTCTTTGTCGGAATTGTTTCATAAAGCCCGTACACTGTCAACACTAAAACACACTAAAACAATTCAGGCTCCGGCACTGCGATTTTTCAAGTTTGACAGCGCATGCCTTGAATTCGGCAATACCAGCAACCGGGTCACAGGCAGCGCCGGTCAGTACGTTGGCGGCTGCTTCGCAGTAATGAAAGGGAATAAAGACAACGCCGGTATCGCATCGCGACGTAATGCAGACGATGGGTTTAATTTCACCGCGCCGGGAGATGACCCGTACACGCTGCCCGTCGGTCAGGCCGAGTTTTTCGGCGTCAGCGGGATTTATTTCAACGAAGGCATCAGGCGCACGTGATACGAGCGCGCGCGATCTGCCGCTCATCGTTGCGGTATGGTAATGATACAGTATCCGCCCGGTTGTGAGTATAAAAGGATACTCACCATCAGGCGGTTCTGATAACGCACCGGAAGCAACCTCGCTGAAAAGCGCGCGCCCGCAGGGAAAGCCGTCAATATGCAGAACAGGAGTGCCCGGATGATCGACGGAGGGGCACGGCCACTGCAATCCGGTTGATTCAATCCTCTGATACGTTATGCCCTGGTACTGGGGAACCAGATCGCGCAGTTCATTAAAAACATCCTCAGCGCCGGTATAGTGCCATTGAGCACCCATTGCTGCAGCAAGGCTGCACAGCAATTCCAGATCACTGCGCGCGCGACCCGGCGGTATCAGTGTCCGGCGAACGCGCTGCACGCGGCGCTCAGTGTTTGTAGACGTACCGTCTTTTTCAGCCCATGCAGCTGCAGGCAGGACAATATCTGCCAGACGAGCAGTTTCATTTAAAAAAATGTCCTGGCACACAAGCAGCTCAAGCCTGCCGAGGGCTGTGGAGACATTGGCGCTGTCAGGCTCGGACAGCATGGGGTTTTCACCCATAATAAAAAGTGCCTTGATGGAACCATCAAGGGTTTTTTCAAGTATCTGCGGTGTGGTCAAACCCGGCCTATCAGGCAGGCGGCAGTCCCAGGCACGTTCAAACAGCGTCCTGGCAACGGGGTCTGAAACGGGCCGGTAACCCGGCAGCACATTGGGCAGGCATCCCATGTCACATGCTCCCTGCACATTATTCTGGCCGCGCAGGGGATTGATACCGGTGCCCGGGCGGCCGATATTGCCGGTCATCAGCACAAGGTTTGCAAGCGCCCTGACTGTATCGGTTCCACACACATGCTGCGTTATGCCCATGCCGTAGAGCAGGCTCGCACTGCGGGCACGTCCGTACATGCGTGCTGCAGCTGTCAGGTCATCAGCGGGAATGCCGGTCAGGGCCTGCACGCGTTGCGGCGTATACGCTGCCACGGATTCCTTGAATTGATCGAAATGCGCGGTTCTGTCGCTGATAAAACTCTCGTCAATGAGGTTGTCACGCAGCAGTATATGCGCAAGTCCGTTGATCCAGGCGATATCGGTTCCGGGCCGAGGCCGCAGCCAAATCGATGCATGGCGCACCAGCGCAACCCGGCGCGGATCAACAACAATCAGTAATGCCCCCCGCGCTGTAACCGCGCGCTTGAGTGCTGCGCCGATAACCGGGTGATTTTCAGTGGTGTTGGAGCCGGTAACGAGAATGCAGTCGGACTGCGCAATATCGGCAATCGAATTGGTCATGGCGCCCGAGCCCAGAACGTCGGCAAGAGCCGCAACGCTTGGACTGTGGCACAGCCGGGCGCAGTGGTCTACATTATTGGTTCCGAGAACGGATCTGAAAAATTTCTGAAAAAGATAGTTTTCCTCATTAGTGCAGCGCGCTGATGCCAGTCCCGCGATTGCATCCGGGCCGTGGGTCTGCTCAATCGCGGCAAGTCGCTGAGCGACCGCACGAACGGCCTCATCAGGATCTGAGACAACCAGCCTGCCTCCCCTGCGGACGAGCGCATGGGTAAGCCGGTCAGGATGAGCGCTAAAATCATAGCCGAAGCGCCCCTTGATGCACAGGCTGCCGTTGTTGGGTGCGGGCGCACCCATGCGCGGTGTTGTTACCCTGATGATCCGGTTTTGCTGCACATGCAGGTCCATCTGGCAACCTACTCCGCAGTAGGCACAGGTAGTGCTCACTGTTCGATCATCGTCCGTGTCCACTGCAAGAGGGTGTCTTTTTTCTCTCAGCGCACCTACGGGACATACGCGCACGCATTCCCCGCAGAACACGCAGTCGGATTGTGCAAGGTCGTCTCCGGCGGGTGGCCCGATCCGTGAAGCCGGTCCGCGCCCCATGCATCCGATCGAACTGCTGACCTGCAGCTCATTGCAGGCCTGAACACACAGTCCGCACAGAACACAGATGCTCTGATCGCGGACGATCATCTCATTGCCGTCATCGGTCAGTGGCTCCGCAGGCACAATAACCTTAAAACCGGTGCGCTCAATGCCATACATATCGGCCAGCCTGCGCAGGACACAACTCCGTGCGGATGCGCATTCTGAGCAGCGATGATTTCCCTGCGCCAGCAGCAGCTCAATAACGGTCCGCCTGAAACTCCGCACGGCATCAGTATCGGTATGAATGACCATGCCGGGCTCAGCCGGCTGTGTGCAGGACGCAACAAGTTGCGCACAACCCTGCACCTCAACCGAGCAGATACGGCAGGAGCCGCTCGGGCGCATATCTTCATGCCGGCACAGTACCGGTATGAAAATTCCGTGGTCGCGGGCGACTTCATACATCGTCATGCCCGGCTGGAATGAACACCGTCTGCCGTTAATAGTTAGATGCATGCTGATAACCGGAGCGACACGGAGAGCAAAACATCGATGCGTGCCGTAATATTCCACAAAACGGCAGCGGAGGAGATGGGCACCATGGCATAATTATACAAACCTGTATACTCCCGGCCGGTGCAGCGGGCAGCCAAAAAATGCAACCCCGTGTGCTAATACTCAATACTTTCGGACTTGCCCGTATCCATCATGCTCTCAAAGCGGCGCTTGCCGCGTTTTGAGGCAGTGTCGGCCAGCTGTTTGATCTCTTTGCGCACGCTGTCACTGACGTTGCCGCCCATGGAACGCAGCAGGGATTTTTCAGCATTAGAGGCCAGGCCGTGTTCGCGCGGGCCTGAAGAGTAGCGCACACGCGAGACCAGCTTGGCTGCGTCGGTGCTGTTACAGGCCGGACATTGCGGTGTAACTTTTTCAGAAATACGTGTTGTTACGCAATCGAATTTTTTTCCGCAGGCATTACAGCGGTATTCATAAATAGGCATTGCTGGGTCCTCCTGGTAAATCCCCGGTTACAAACAGATGATTCCGGCAGTACTCATGACAGTTACAGGGCAATGGTGCCGCTGCCGCCAGAGTGTACGGGTCTGTCGTGTACATCGAGGGCCGTCCTGAATTTTAAAAGCTGTTCTTCGTAGTGCGCACGATTTTCAGGCTCTGCAGCGTGCAGGGCCTCTTCGGCTGCGATGACTGCCTGGAGGTAGCGCCCGTTTACATACAGACACTCGGCCAGGGTATCGAGTATATAGGCATGCGGGGCCAGCGAAACGGCGATGCGGGCCAGACGCAGCGCTTCAGGATAATTGCGCACGGCCGGATCCTCGCAGGTCGCGTACAGCCAGGCCAGATTGTTGTAGGCGTCATAAAAATCCGGCCGCAACTCGATAGCCAGACGATACTTCTTTTCAGCAGCGCTGAAAAGTTTTTTTTCGTAATACATGCCGGCAAGCTGGAAGCATAAAAAAGCGTCATCAGGACGCCGCTGCGACAATTTTTCGATAAATACAAGCGCATACCGGGCATCACGCTCCGTGAGGTCCTGTCTGCTGAACCACAGAAGCGCTCCAAACATGCATAAAGCCGCGCAGAATCCGAAAACGTATGCCCGCACCAGCCGGCCGTGGCGCGCGCTCAGTCCGGGCCTGCTTTCACATGCCTGCAAAAACCCGGCGCGCTCGGCAATGCTGTAGTGATGCCAGTCCGGCGCGGTACGGCTGGCGGCACTTTCACGGGAGATTTTTTCAAGGGCGCCGGTAATTCCACGGGACGTTCCGGTGAGAGCCAGCGCGGCACAGTCGGCCTGCCGTTCAAAAGAGCGGGAAAAAAAGCCGAAAAGAACCCTGAAATACAGTAGAAAAAAACAGATAACCACCGCGAGTGTCACGATATGATACCTGAAACCGAAGGTGCCGTCCGTGCGCAGCGTCAGATCGAGAAACAGGTCGCTTGTATGCAGCACCGGAAACAACAGGCTGTAGAAGGCCGCGCACAGAAACCCGTAGCCAAGAATAAAGACAAGGTAAAAAAGCATGTGGTGATGGCGAATATGCCCGGCTTCATGGGCAATAACCGCTTCCAGCTCATCTGGTTCGAGCATGTCCAGAAGCGCCGGGCTGATCAGCAGATAGCGCACCGAAGGCACAAACCCCATAATACCGGCGCTGAGCATATGGCCGCCGAAGAGGTTCCACAGATATATCCCGGAACAGCGCACCCGCGCACACCTGCACACCTGCTCGATGCGATCGCGCACCGGGCCCGGCGGCAGAGGGCTGCAGCCCCACAGTCTGACAAGAACCCAGGGGAAGACAAGCGCGGCAGCACCGATCACAAGCGTCAGCAGCAGGCCATACACTGCCGGATTGCCGCTCACGCGTTCATATACGGCTGCGGGCAGCAGGGAAAGCCCGTCTATGAACGCGGAAAAAAACAGCCACGGCAGCACCAGCGCAGCGCTGATGCGCGCATGCCAGAGAATATAGGCGCCGCGGGTGCTTCGGGGATCACACCACATGCGGTATGTGCGAAATGCGCACAGCCACACGATCAGCAGCAGTGCAATAAATACAGCGATTCCGCAGGCGTTCAGGGCAAGTTCGCTGCGGTGGACGAGGGTCGGCAGTGCCTGTTTGAAATCAACTATCAGCACAAGCGCGACATAGGCGCACAGCGCACCTGTTTTGGCGGTGGTAAGGGCTTTGGCGTAACCTGCTGCGCTGCACCCGGCACCATCGCGTTCGCATCGCTTAAAAACCGCCCGGCAAAACAGATACAGACCGGCCATGGCCAGAAGACATATCAGCAGTGTCTGCGGTGCCGACACTGCTGGCGGCTGCTGGGGCGCATACAGGGAAAAAACTGAAAAAGCGATAATAAAGAGAAAAATATCAGCGTACATGGCGATCAGACGGGTTTAACAAACACTGCTGAAACATGGCGCAGATCAGGCGAACTGCTGCTGAGCAGTGCAAGCACATCGGCCACCGGTGCAAGGCAGTCCCGGATCAGCTCCTCTACAACCCCGGTATCACCTGTCAGCGGCGCCAGTTTTTCACGTGCCCACGTGCAGGCCTGCCTGAAGAAAAGCTCAAAACCGGCGGCCATGTCAGCGCGTGCGCTGTTCGACATACGCTCCGCAAACATCCGTAGATCATCGCTGGACAGCAGCGGCACGCGCGCATCGAGCTCCAGTGTGTGTGCAATCAGCAGCGTGGACAGCAGCGCGGGCATGGTAATCTCGGCAGGGTCACTGATGGTTCCGCTGTTGACATAGGCAGCTTCAAGAACGGTAAAGTCGAGGCCGGCACACTCAAACAGCAGGCAGTCAGCTGCAATCAGGCGGTCGACAGCGGATGCGGCGGCGTCAATGTCAGCACAGCTTTCAAAATCGCGGTACAGGCTGCTGCCCGGCGATACCAGTCCTTCATAGAACAGAGGGCGGCTGCGCACAAGGCCGAGGCCGGCATCGGCAAGCGGGGAACCGTAAAAACAGGTAAAGCGGGATGCTGTGCCGGTCCATATCCGACCCGGATGACGGCGCATGCGTGCCGCAAGTGCGCCGACCATATGGGCACCATAGCGAAAGAGCTGCTGCGGATGGTGCCGGGCAAGCAGTGTTGCCGCGGCAGCGGGGTCGCCGGAACTGAAACGTTCAAGGGCTATGGATATACAGCCGGATGTTTTGCGCAAAGCGCGGCGCACATCGTCAAGATCGCGCACTTCCATACAGTCGGCAACCATGACTTTATTGGCGGTTGTCACAAGCAGCTGCTCGAACTCATCAAGCCGGAGCGAATCCTCATGAAATCCCAGAGTCGCATGCAGAAAGGCCGGCAGCCTGTCGCCGGCAACGGCGTAGCGCACCCGCAGCCCGGATGGCCGATGCGCCGAGGTCCGTTGCATCACATCCGGAAGCTCAGGCTCAAACTGCTGCAGTTCTTGTTCGCTCAGCGGTCCGTAAAGTCCGATCGCTTCATCAAACGTGGGAAACCCTTTTTCGGCCGTACGATTCTGCCGCCAGTGCAGGGCCTCGTCTTCGGCCTCAACCCTCGAATCCCAGATAATGCCTTCAATCAGGGATTGAAAACGGCCGACATCGTGGCTGTGCAGCACCTGTAACAGCGGCAGCAGTAACAGCTGCGCATCCTCGGAAGAAAAGCGGAGGTAATTGATGCCGTCAATGGTACAGGGCGGCATGGCATCATATTCTTCTGAAATGTCGCTTTCTTCTTCGATCTTATGCACATGCAAAAACTGCTTAAAAGCAGACACCAGCAGGCAGTCATCTGCCTGCTCAAACCATTCGAGCACCTTGGCCTGATTGCAGCGGCCAAGAACTCTGTACCAGGCAAGGCAGGCATCCGGCACCAGCTGTTCGCGATGCCAGCAGTCGATATCTATCAGGTACTGAAACTGTTCATGCGTAGTGCGCGCAATTACCGGCAGCGAATCCTCGATACCTCGCTGCTTAATCATCCAGAAAACTTCTTCAGCAGGCAGGGCCTGTACAAGTTCGCGCGCTGCGGGCGACTGCATGATAACGCTCATGCGTTCCTTCCAGGGAACCTGCAGGATACAGGCAAGCTGTGTTTCAAAGGAAAGCACACTGAGCGCCTGTTCAGCTTCCGGCCCTGTCATTGCCAGCAGCTCTGTGCCGGTCGGGCCGTTGTTTCTGTCAAGCATTGTCACCTCTGCGCCGTTTGGTAAGATAATAATTTTGCATGGAATATCAAAATGTTAAATTCATACATAGGATAATTTACCTGCATACCCCTTTTTAGCCCAGGCGAATCCAAAACACAAGAACAATCTCTCTTCCAGGACACGCGACGGCAATATTGACAAGCCGGCAGCATCGGCCTACAATGTAAATTTTTTATACACGGATGCCTGCCTGCGGCCCGCAGCGCAGTGCGCCATTCACTGGTCCAACATTCGGGGAAGGATCTCATGGCTGACGCGGCACATAAAACGTACAGGTTCGCCGGCATCGCAATCAAACCGGGGTTCACCCGTTTCAATTATTTTTTTCTTTTCTTCAACACCCTTCTCATCGGCATGTTCATGAGTGTTCCGGCGATTGTGCAGCCGGCATTCATGCGCGAGGTTATCGGTATCAATCCTGAGTTCGCCGGTTCAATCAACAGCTTTCTGCAGAACATGAGCCAGCTTGCCACGCTCGCCTTTGTAGCCCTGATCGGAGCGCTTTCCGACCGTACCGGCCGTCGGATACTGATCATCGCAGGTTTCTGCCTTTTGTTTGTATTTTTCTATCTCTTTCAGAGTGCCGGAGCCGTTGCAGCGGCGCTGGGGATTCCCGCGGATGCTGCCGCGCGAATCTGCGCGCTGCTGAGTTTTGCACCGGGCCGTGCTGCCGAATTCAGCGCATTTGCTCCGGGTCTGCTGGCGGCCTATTGCATACGCTTCTTTATCGGCTTTGCCATGATTCTGGCCTATCCGCAGTTTATCACCATGGTCGGAGATTATTCCGGACAGACCGACCGCGGCAGGGCCATGGCCCTGAACGGAATGGCCATGGGGCTGTCAGGCATTATCGTCTACAGCTGCCTGCCCATGATCATGCAGCGCAGCGGTGTTATTGCGGCACTCGATGCCGTCATTATCCTGGCCGGTATCGGTGCGCTGCTCACCGCCTTTTTCTTAAAAGACAACATGCCGCCCAAACCGGCTGCCAGAACGGGGCTTATGGCGGTTGTGCCTGTCTTGAAATCAAGCCGCGCCCTGAGGGCTTCCTATTTGTGCGCGCTTGTAACCCGGGCCGACATTGCGGTCATGTCAACATACATTCTGACATGGGGCGTTAATACCGGCATTGCCCGTGGCCTTGAACCTGGCGCAGCTACGTCCCTTGCGAAATGGCCGATCCTGATCATCACGATAACATCGCTGGTGTGCTTTCCCTGTATCGGGATACTGCTGGACAAAAAGGGGCGCGTATTCACGCTGCTGCTGTCGATATCTTTTTCAGCGATTGCCATGCTGCTCGTAGCGCTGGCCCCTGACCCCTTCAGCCCGCTGTGCTACATTGCCGCGGTTCTGGCAGGATTCGGTATGTCCGGCTCAATCGCCGGAGCAAATACACTCGCCATTGATGCCTCTCCGGCCGGCATGAGCGGCTCAGTCATGGGCGGGCTCAACACGATGCAGCCGATCGGTATCCTTCTGTTTCTCGGGCTTGGCGGATATCTGTTCGATACGGTCGGCCCGTATATGCCGTTTGTAATAAAGGCCTCGGCAAGCATTGCGCTTGCCGCCTGGATGTTTGCCGTCCGGGGTGCGCTTGTGCGTGAACTGCGGCCGGTTTTTACCATGATCTGGGAGGACGAAGCGCGCCGGCACGTTCTAAGCCTGGCCGGCTCAGAGCGTGTGCTGGCTATCGAACGCATTGAGTCATATGCACGTTCACAGGGTCTTGACCGCATAACCGGGCAGATCTGCGGCGATCTGCCTGCGTCACGCGCCTGATGCGTCCGGGTCTGGCTGTAAGCTTACCGCCGGTTTATTTTGTACAATCTCCATGCATATGGTAGTACATGTTCGGCAGCATGACGTTAACTGGCCGAGCTGAAACGCTTGGCCTTCAGGATTTTCAGTATGGAAGCACACGTTCTCGAACAGTTTCGCCTTCGCCTGCTCACCAAAAGAAATCTGCTGCTGCATGCAGTTAAAAAAACCATGGAAGAAAACCGGCAGTCCGATTCGCGCATGAGTTTTGAACTCGTGCACGACAACCCCGACCGCTCGGTTGATGAGCTGCTGAAACACGTCAGCGCCCATGTTCTTGGAAGCAAGGCCGACGAACTCGAAGTGATCGAAAGCGCTCTGCAGAAAATCAGCGAAAACAGCTATGGCGAATGCGAAGTATGCGGCGCGCAGATCGCGACGGAGCGCCTTCAGGTCTGTCCTGAGGCTGTGTGCTGTATTGCCTGCCAGGCCTTGCGCGAGCGTATCGACCGGACAGCGCCGGAGCCCGCCGCCCGCCCGCAGCCGCCCGGCCTGCATGACTATCTTGACGATGATGAATAAAAGCACCGGTGCTCTGCCGCCCGAAGCCCCTTGATGAACATTTTTGCTATTGTATCGTGATTTGATTCCGAGAAGTATACTATTGATCCTTTACGTACCCGGCTGTGGCCCTGCATAGACTGAGGGAACCCGTGCGTTGACGGATCCGGCCCCCTGAACCAGCACGACCCTGAGATGAAAATCATGCATCCCGTAATGAGACCTGCCATTGTGACAGCCGTACTTGCAGCGGCACTGATCCTGCCGTCCGCTGCCTGTGCTCAAAGCGACGCTTCCCGTGCAACTGAGCCCCATCTTGTGTTCAAGAAATCGGTTGTGGTTAAAAACCTTGATAAAGGACAGGCCCATGCCGAGCAGCATCGCATTCAAAAAGGCGATCATCTCTGGAAGATTCTGCGCGAGCACTACAACATGTCCGACACCAGCATCAGTTTTTACTGCCGGATCGCACGGGAGGTCAATCCTGACATTGACGACCTCAATGTCCTGAGCCCTGACCAGAATATTTTGCTGCCGTTCAAATTTATACCCGCTGACGGAAGCGACAACCGCACCGTCATGATAGAGACGGCCGACTACCGCCACCGTGTACAGCGCGGCGAGCATCTCGGCCAGATCCTGCGTTCGCGTTTCAGCCTGCCGGATACCGTGATTTTCAACCGGATCACCAAAAGCCTGATTCATGAGGCAAACCCCCATATTGCCGACCTTAACGTGATTGAAGCCGGCCAGTCCATAACGGTTCCGCGGGAGGTTTTCGCCATGAGCCAGATCATCTCACACGGCGCGATGCAGGAGCCGCCCCTCAGCCCGGCCGAACCGGAGATGCCCCTCGGCCCGGCCGAACCGGTAATGCATACTGCTGCAGCATCACCGGCTGAACCCGAAACCGCAGCAGCTCCTGTTCAGCCTGATGAGATGACATTTGACGCTGAACCGCTGAGCGCCGAAGAGATCGAGATAAAAAATATGCTTTCACGGATGACCCGGCAGCTTGAAGGCACCGACAATGCTACCGGCGTCGAGGTTTTCAACCCTGACGGCAGCGCGACCATGCGCCTTGATTATTCCCGGTTCCCGGCCTACAACTTTCCGTGGGGCAAAAAAGTTGTGCTTGATTACGGCGGACGCCTGCCCGATGACATGCGCGCCGTCATTTCCAGCCAGTGGGACAATGCCGAGATTGTCAGCGTTCAGGCCCGCGATGATATGGAAGACATCATCGGCCGCGTCCTGGATGTCTGCGGGTTTTACAAGGTTGAGAAAGACGCTGACTATACCGTCAACCGTGATGCCGTACAGATCAGCGTGACCGGCAACTGGATCGTGTTTAAAGACAGCAGCCTGCGCAACGTGTTTGTCGTCAACCTTGCCAGGGACGGCAAACCCTCAATCAACCCCGGTCTGCGCTCTTATCTGTCAGGCATCGGCCTTGAAATCATGGACATCGGAGCTGCCCCTGAAACGTCATCTGATGCGTCCGCAGGGCCTGGCGGAGCACGGCCTGCGGCAGCCTACACTGAAGTTGCCGCTGCTCCCGCGGCACTGACCGATACGATACTGCGCATGCTGGGCATTGATTTCAAGACCGGGTTTAACACAAATATATTCCAGAACATGTACAGCGGGTTTTCGCTTGAAGTCGTGGCCGACCGAAAGTTCACTATCGACAACAAAATCCATTTGATCGACTTTAACAGCCTGCCGGAGCGCATTACCGACATCATTACCCGGCAGGGTTTTAAGCTTCTGCAGATAGTTCCCGGTGAAGAAAAGCCGGACGCTGTTGCCGGACGCGTGCTTGAATTCTGCGGTGCAGATTTTCTCCCCCCGCCGGCAACCCTCGGATTTGACGGCAGCACCCCTCAAAATGTGCGGCTTACCGTGCCCGGCTACGTGGTGCAAACAGCGCAGGGTCGCATGCTTCTGACCGGTTCTGAGATCAACGAATCCATCTCCGGTTTTCTCCGTGAAATGGATATTGCTATAGTAAAATATTAACTAAAAACTGATAAGTATTAAAAAAGCGGTAAAGTTTGGCCCTGCCTTTCCGATAATTTGTCATGTTAAAACGAAAGCATCAAGCGGTCCGGGACATCAGGAGACACGGAAATGCCTGACGATATAATGGATATCCGCAACGCTGCAAAGTTCCTGCAAATCAAGGAACGCACCCTGTACCGCCTTGTGGGCGAAGGTGAAATACCCGGCATCAAGGTCGGCGGTCAGTGGCGCTTCAGCAAGAAATGTCTGGAAGAAATGTTCAGTAAAACATCCGTACAGGCGGTCAAAGAAAAAGTCGTCTGAATCACCCCTGCTCTCCAGTTTAGCCCCCTTCAATTCCGCCTGGCCGAAACTGAAGCCCGAAACGAATTATCACAATAGCAGAAAGATTGCTCAATCACGGCCTCAGGTGTATGCAGCCTGCACTGTTCGAGCATAAACAATCGATACGGCTTCAAACAGAGCCGGCCGAAAAAAAGGCCGCAGACTCGGTCTGCGGCCTTTCATGTCATTGTGCTGCATTGACTGCGGATCGCTTACGTCCGAACTATGCCGGCTGAATCGATCAGCGCCCACCGTCTTTCTTCTTTGAAAAACAGTCCTTGCAGTAAATCGGACGATCTCCGCTTGGCTTAAACGGGACCTCACACTCTTTTTTGCATTCGGAACAGACCACTTTGTGAAATTCCCTCTGGCGACCTGCACCGTATCCGCCGCCCGAACCGCCTCTGCCGCTGTTCTGATTGTAACCCATGCCAACTCCTGATTGCGAAATCTGAACAGGCCTTACACACGTACGGCCACTCTTTCAGAAATACCTGATGAGCGCATGATAGGGCCCTTTAGGAGCAATAGCAAGCTAAATAACCGCTCGGGTGCTGATCGCCCTGTTTCAAAAAAACAGCCGCCGCTGGAAATAACTGTGTCGCGAATGAAATGTCGGCTCAAAGTGTGCGCATAAATGCGACGATATCCTTCTTTTCCTGACCGGTCAGCTTAAGACCCTGGATTACATTAAAAAACTCAACCACATCTTCGAGCGTCAGCAGACGACCGTCATGCAGATACGGCGGCGATTCCTTGATGCCGCGCAGGGGGAATGTTTTAATAGGACCGTCAGCCGAGGCCATACGGCCATTGATCATCTGCGGCTTGAAAAAGCGCTCGGTCTTCAGGTCGTGCATGCTGTTATCAGTATAGTATGGAGCCGGATGGCAAACAGCGCATTTCGCCTTGCCCATAAAAAGTTCCTGGCCGCGCAGCTCCTGCTCAGTTGCTTTCGACGGATCAAGCATGCCGTAGATATCGAGTTTTTCAGCCGGCGGGAAGCCAAGGATCGACATGAATTCTGACATAAAATGCACCTGGCTGCCCCGCTCTAAAACATTCACGCCTTTTTTCGTCGCAATCACCGGGTCGCCGTCAAAATACGCTGCCCGCTGTTCAAACTCGGTAAAATCCTCAATGGACTTGAGCGCCCGCTGCGAGCCGAACAAAAGCTGAATATTGACGCCCCGCAGAGTCGGCGTATCGAGCCGATGGCGGAACTCCTGGGGCCGGATATCGCCGACAAGATGCGTGGTGCCGTTTGTATGCCCGTTCACATGACAGTCAAAACAGGTTACCCCGAGGCTAAGCCGCTCTGACCTGCGGTCATCGGTAGCGTTGAACTGCTGCTGCGGAAACGGGGTAACCAGCAGACGCAGGCCCTCAAGCTGCTTGGGGTTCAGAATGCCGTCGAAGATTTCAAAGTAGTTGTCGGTTGTCACTACCCTGCCCTTTGATACATCGCCGAGATCTGTTCGGGTATTCAGGAAAATGGCAGGTGGAAACTCTGCCAGAAAATGATCGGGCAGGTCAAAGTCAAGGTCAAAGCGCGTCAGGTCCCGTCCGGTCTGCTTCAGGATTTCATCGATATGAAATTTAGGGAATACCATACCGCCTTCCGGATGATTAGGGTGCGGCAGGGGCAGAAAGCCTTTGGGGAAGACACCCTGTGCCTTGATCTCGGCCGGGCTCATTGCTCCGAGCTTATCCCAGGTCATGCCGGGAGCCAGCTTTACTCTGGTACCTTCCTGCACAGGCTTGCCGCGTGTCATGCTGACGCCGCTGGCGGGCGCATTGCGCAGGTCATAGCGTTCCTGCAGCAGGGCCGTATGTTTTTTCATGACAGCCGCTTTTTCGGATTTCATTTTTGCCATTGTTTCGGCAAAAGGAACGGTAATGTTGACGGGGGAATAACTGGTTGTCTTTTGACCTGCTGCACACACTGTTGCGCTGAAGGCGCCTGTACACACCAGCACAGCTATTGCACATCCACTCTTTAGGTTCATGGCTTCATCTCCTTTGCCCTCAAGGTTTGACTTCACCAAACGCAGTGTCTGCACTCAATCCATAGTAAATCACCCCCTTTATCTTTTAAAAAAGATGCCGCAGGGAATCCATTGAGGCAGATTCCCTGCGGTGCAGTTATAAAACGGTATACGCCGTCAAACGATCACCGGTCGATATCCGGCTATTTCGGCAAATCTTTCACAGGTATGCCAAGAGCTTTGGCTACACCTTTGCCGTAGGCCGGATCAGCCTTCAGGCAGTTGCCGATATGACGAAGCTGAATCTCTTTGGGCGCCGCGCCGATAGAGCGGGCTGTGTTGTCAAACAGGGCCTGCTGCTGTTCGGCTGACATAAGCCGGAACAGTTTGCCCGGCTGCGTGTAGTAATCCTCATCCGTGCGGTGATTCCAGTGATCGGCCGCTCCGTCAAGGGCCAGGGGCGGCTCTGAAAAATCAGGCTGCTCCTGCCACTCGCCGAAGCTGTTGGGTTCATAGCCGATGGTTGACCCGTAATTGCCGTCAACGCGCATCTGACCGTCTCGGTGATAGCTGTGAAACGGGCAGCGGGCTTTGTTGACCGGAATCAGGTGATGGTTCACGCCGAGCCGATAGCGCTGCGCATCGCCGTAGGAAAACAGGCGGCCCTGCAGCATCTTGTCGGGCGAAAACCCGATACCGGGCACGACATTTGCGGGATTGAAGGCGGCCTGCTCGACTTCCGCAAAATAATTGTCCGGGTTGCGGTTGAGTTCGAGCACGCCCACTTCGATCATGGGGTAGTCTCCATGAAACCAGACCTTGGTCAGGTCGAACGGATTGTAGGGGCACGTGGCTGCCTCTTTTTCCGGCATGATCTGAACATACATGGTCCAGCGTGGAAAATCGCCCTTTTCAATGCTTTCATACAGGTCGCGCTGATGGCTTTCCCTGCATTTGCCGATCATTGCTTCAGACTCGGCATCGGTCAGGTTCTTGATGCCCTGCTGTGTTTTAAGATGAAACTTCACCCAGAAGCGCTCGTTTTTTGCACTGATAAGGCTGAAGGTATGGCTGCCGAAACCGTGCATGTGGCGGTAGGTGGCCGGAATTCCACGGTCGCTCATAACAACGGTTACTTGATGAAGTGCCTCGGGCAGCGAGGTCCAGAAATCCCAGTTGTTCAGGGCACTGCGCAGATTCGTCCGAGGATCGCGTTTGACTGCGTGGTTCAGGTCGGGGAATTTCAACGGATCGCGCAGGAAGAAAACGGGAGTGTTATTGCCCACCAGATCCCAGTTGCCTTCATCAGTATAAAACTTGATGGCAAATCCGCGTATATCGCGCTCAGCGTCTGCGGCGCCGCGCTCGCCGGCAACAGTTGAGAAACGCACGAACAGGTCGGTCTTTTTGCCGACTTTTGAAAAGATATTCGCCCGTGTGAATTTGGTAATATCATGCGTTACAGTAAAGGTTCCGTAGGCGCCTGAACCCTTGGCATGCATGCGCCGCTCAGGAATGACCTCACGGTCAAAATGGGCAAGCTTTTCAAGAAACCAGACATCCTGCAGCAGTTGCGGTCCCCGCGGCCCTGCAGTCATTACATTCTGATTGTCTGCAACCGGCGCACCGGCATTGTTGGTCAGTTTTTTCTTGTCAGCCATGGCATTGCTCCTTATCATATTAGAGGGTTAACAGTTTATGAAGCCGGTACCAGTCTGGCAGGGAAAACCTCCTTTCTAATGTAGTTTTTTTTGTGTAATAATCACAGGTAAACCCCCGGCTTTGCCGGGGGACTCACAGAGTTTGACATTTGCGGGAATATAAGAAAACCTCCTGATTCGGTGAACCGCTCAAAGTTAACCGAAAGGAGGTTTTCAGTGGAA
>VGSH01000052.1 GCA_016875025.1 Deltaproteobacteria bacterium | reverse complement strand
ATTTTAAATTTGATATGGACGAAAAAACGGCGAAAGCAATTCTGGGAAAAATGTTATCATTTATTTTCGTTTTTGCTAAAGCAGAATTAAAACAAGATTTTGAAAAGGATTTTAAGGTTGATGATACGTGGTTAATGTTGTTAGAGGAATGCTATGAGTTTGCTGAAGAGCATGGTGCGAGAATATCAACTCAGCTCAGTGAATTGGACTTACCAACTGGAACTTGTCCTGCTTGTGGGCAAGAAACAGTTGATCTGATATCTGAAATGTGCGCCCTGTGCGGGCATTTATATAAAACGGATGAGGATGATTGAAAAGCGTGAGGCCCATAGGAACAAAAGGGTAGAGTAGAGTGCTGGGAATCCGGGTGACACTATGACTAATATACACTGTTGTCCAAAATAATCTAAAAACTGGTAGTTGGACATGATAACGTACTGAATTTGCATGGTCCAGTCAGCGGACCCAAAATCAGGTTACCCCGTGTGTGCTGCTGTATGCTGCCCAAGTCCCAACAGGAAGCATGGGTTGAAAAGGCAGCGGTTCTATTGGGGGAACATCGTACGGATTATTGATCCACTGGCGATAGGTAAACAGTTTCCAGCCTATCAGCGCAAGGGCGGCACTTTTTTTGAACCCGCAAGGATTAGGCCGTGCTACATCAGAAAAAACGGGTCAACATCAACGATCACCCGCACATCGCGCGGACAGGCTTTTCCCGACAATTCAAGCAGCCGGCTGCAAAAGGAGCGCATGGCGTTCAAGTCGCTGCTGCGCAGCAGCAGCTGATGGCGATACCGGTTTTTAAGCTTCTCCCAAGGCGCCTGCGCCGGACCGAGCACAGTGACCCTGTCGCCGAAATTGTGGGAAGAGCAAAGCTCTCGCGCGATTTCGCCCATGCATTCGGCCTGCCTGGCAACCTGCTGCCGGTCTTCACCCTCGCAGCGAATATTGATCATGCGGCTGAGCGGCGGATAATTCAGCTGCGTGCGAAAACGCATTTCCTGACGGTAAAACCCTTTAAAATCATGCTGCTGCGCGCATCTCAGGCTGTAATGGTCGGGGTTATAGGTCTGGATGATCACCTCGCCGGCAACGCTGCCGCGCCCGGCGCGGCCGGCCACCTGCGTGAGCAGCTGAAAGGCCCGCTCGCCTGAGCGGTAATCGGGAAATCCCAGTATCTGGTCGGCGCTGATCACGCCCACCAGGGTCACACCGGGCAGATGCAGGCCTTTGGCGATCATCTGGGTGCCCACCAGCACGTCAATGTCGCCCTGCAGCGCGCCGGTGAGAATAGAGCGGCGCGCTGCAACGGTGTCGCGGTCAAGCCGCGCAATGCGCGCTTCCGGCAGCAGAACTTTCAGCTCAGCTTCGAGCCGCTCCGTGCCCCATCCCAGCGGCATCAAAAAGAAGCTGCCGCAGGCGCAGCATTCCTGCGGCATGCGCACGCTGTAATCGCAGTAGTGGCAGACAAGGCGGTTGCGGTTTTTGTGCTGAATGAGCGCCACGTCGCAGTTGGGACAGCGGAAGGTGTGGCCGCACTGGCAACACAGCAGGGCTGAAGCAAAGCCCCGCCGGTTGAGCAGCAGCAGGCTCTGCTGCCCGGCGCTTAAGCGCTGCCGCAGCGCCCGGACCAGCACCGTTGAGAGCACCGGTGATTTTTTGCGTGCATGCGTGGGCTCGCCCTTCATGTCAACGATCACTACCCCGGGCATGCTGCGCTCCGCTGCCCGGTAGCTCAGATGCTGCAGGCTGTATTTGCCCTTGAGGGCATTGGCATATGATTCAAGCGAAGGGGTGGCCGAGCCCAGCACAACAGTGCAGCCTGCCTGCTGCGCTTTCACCACGGCCAGGTCGCGTCCGTTGTAGCGCAGGCTATCGTCCTGCTTGTAGGAAGCATCGTGCTCTTCATCGACGATAATCAGTCCCAGGTCCGCGCATGATGCAAACACGGCCGAGCGCGCGCCGATGATGATTTTAATATCACCGCGCCTGATCGCGCGCCAGGCATCGAAACGCTCAGAAGCGCTGAGGCTGCTGTGCAGCATGGCAAGCGGTGCGGAAAGACGCGAGCTGATGCGGTCGCGCAGCTGCACGGTCAGGGATATCTCGGGAACCATGAACAGGCACTGCTGACCGCGCTCGAGCACCTGCTGCATGAGCTGCAGATAGACTTCCGTCTTGCCGCTGCCGGTCACACCGTGCAGCAAAAAAGCCTGGTAGCGACGCTCGCTCAGGGCCGCGCGCATAGGCTCAGTGGCAGCACGCTGCTCGCCGGTCAGGCAATGCACCGGCTCATGCATCACGGTCGCATGCTGCTGCGGCTGGCGATACACCTCGCGCTGCTCGCAGCTGATCAGATTCTTAGCCAGCAGGGCTTTGAGCTGCGCGCCGCAGTTTTTAAAACGTCCGCGCAGCGCCGACTGCGCAGCGCACCCTGCTGCGGCAATTTCCGCATACACCTCCAGCTGGCGGCCGCGCAGGCCGTCCGAATTTGAACCTTGAGCCGCGCTGTACCAGTTTTCCATGCAGGGGGCAACCGTGCGCCCGCGTTTATGAAAGGTTTCGACTGCAAGACCGCGCTCCAGAAGATCCTGAAGCTCTGAGCGCAGCGGCGCGCACCCGGTTTTTTTCTCAAGCGCGGCCAGGCTCAGCGGCTCATCGCCCGCAAGCGCGGCCAACACGCTGTGCGCGCCGGTGCCAAGACCTCCGGGGACCTCGCCTGCGGTGCCGCTCAACGCATAGCGTGCCTGATACTGTTCATTAAGCCCGGAAGGCAGGGCGGTGTGAATGGTGAGTCCCAGAGGATAGAAATAGTAAGAGGAGACCCAGCGGTACAGCTCAAGATCGCGCTCGCCGAACAAAGGAGCACTGTCCGGCACAGCCAGCACGCTTTTGAGCTCACGCTCCGGCAGAGCATCCGACACGCCGACAACATAGCCGGTCATCCTGCGCCGGCCCAGCGGCACCAGAACCCGCGCGCCCACCCCAATGCGGCCGGCCAGTTCTTCCGGCACCCGGTAGGCATACGGGGCTTGAACCGGCAGGGGCAGCGCGACATCAATACTGTAGGCACTGGTGCGGGTCATTGCCTGGGTCAGCCTGAAAAAAGATGGTGCCGTAAAGACCGGAAGCGAGCAGCCCGGATTTCTTTACGGCACCACTGTATACATACAAAGGCGGGGCGGTCAGTTAACCGCAAACTTTCTGCGGTCTTTCAGCTCGCCGCGTTTGCCGGGATTCCAACTGGCAACCTTGGTGAAATAGCCGGTGATGCGGGTTATATTCTCAACCTCAAGCCCGCGGTTGATCGCGCCCAGCAGGGTATCGGCGTTCATTTCCTCAACCTTGCCGTAGGCTATTGCTGTTTTGCGCTCAGGGTTGTTCCGGTACCAGGCCAGATGTTCATTGCGGAAGCACAGCAGCTGCTCCTCCTCGGCGTCAAAGCACTGGATGTGATCGTTCTGTTCGAGAAAAACCTCAAGTTCCTGAGCATTCATACGGTATCTCCTCTGCTTTCGTAAAAAAAAATTCCTCTCTCCGCACGCTGTGTGCGGCGCCTGAGCCCAACATATAGTACGATGACAGCAAACTATACCTGTATATCGTGTTTGTCAACCAAAAATTTAGCTTTTTTTTGCACGCGCTGAAAAAAACCGGGACCGCCCGGTAATCAGGGCTTCAAAAAGCGCTCATAGCGGGGGTTGTCCCGGAGAAGCTGCATGAATTCGGCGCTTTTTTCACGATTTCCCTGCAGCTGATAGATGCGTGCCAGCAGAAAGCGCACCTGGTCCTGGCGTGACTTGTAATAGCGGTCAAGATAGCGCTGCAGGGTAAACGCTGCCTTCTCATAGTCCCCGCGGTCATACTCAAGCAAGCCGAGGAAAAACGTGAGCTCGGCGCGCTGCTCAGCCTCATCGGCATAGGACAGAGCCCGGCGGAAGTTCAGACTGGCCTGATCATATTCCCCTCGCAGATGCATGCGGCGGCCTTCGCGGTACTGGGGCGCCTGCGGCAGCCCTGAGGCAAAAAGCTGCACCAGCGGCATCAGCCACACGCTGCAGGAGTAGTCGCGGCCGGGCAGCGCGAACTGCATCAGCTCAGGGCTGTAGTTAAAGCTTTCCATGCCTTCAGCACGGCAGAACAGGTGCCCGAAGGCATTGTGCGCGCGCGTAAGATCAACATACAGAAGGGGCTGCACTGCGCAGGTTTCGGCAAGCACCGACTGCACGGTTTTCATTTTCGGCAGCAGCGCCAGAGGATGATAGGGGATGCGGAATTCGGCCTTTTTGAGAGATTTCACCATGGCGGAATCGTACTGCGAATGCAGTTTTTTTATGCGCTTCGTCTTCTCCAGCGCTTCCCTGATGCCGATCGGTTTATGCGTTGACGCATCTTTCCAGACAATTCCATGGACCGGGTCAACCAACACCGAGCCCTCTTCCAGAAAAACAAGCACCAGCACACGCGTTATCCCGGAGCCTTCTGCCGGGGGCAGATAGGCGAGCGCGACTGCCAGACCCTGCTGCTGCACCAGCGCAGCCAGAGCCCAGGCTATCTGAAAGTCAAAGCCGTGGCCCTGCTCGATGATGTCAAGCGGGTACACGGGCCGGGTAGCAGCGCGCTGCGCCTGCAGGGGGCTGCTCAGGGCAATATGCTCAAACGTCCAGTCAGTCAGGCGCTGCACTTTGTCAAGCGCCGAACCCGCCCCGGCGCTGACAGAGTCCGAAATGCGCTTTAAAAGCAGCGCATCAAATATATAGGCCAGCTCGTAGAGCTCGCATTGATTGGGCTGCGCCCCGTCCTTGAAAAACGCCTCAAGCGCCGGCCGGCTTATCTTTCCGCTTTCAGCCAGCAATGCGGCATTCAGCCGCAGAAATGCCTCTCTGTTGGCGCCGTCCGGCACACACAGTTCAGGCTTTTCTGCGCAGGCCTGTTGCGCAAGGGCTTCAAGCGCCGCTGCGCCGGTCAAAAAATCATCCTCCATCACAACCGTTGAACACAATGCGGCCCGGGAAGCCGGGGCAGGAGCCGCAGGCTCAGCAGCTGCGGCGGTGTGTGCGCAGGCAATCAGCAAAACGATCAGAAAACTCTGTTTCATGGCACCTCCCTCGGGTTTGAAGCGGGAAACGATCCCGCGCCGCAAACATATAACCGGCGGCATGCCGGTTGACGCCCTGCGCGCAACTATACCGACTTGCCGCAGATGTTGTCAAGCACGCCCGCGACAGGCGCAGGATATTTTCAGAATGGCAATCACCAGCTGCGTGTGCTATCGTTGCGCAGGAACGCAGCCTCAAAAAACGGCCCTGCACCGAACAGATTTCCGGCACGATCATATGACGCCCGCCACACCATATGCGCTCTCACCCGCGTTTGAACAGATACTGGCCAGGCAGTGCGGATGGGTGGAGCCCTTTTCCGGGCCTGTGCTTGCGCGCCTTGCGGCCGGCGTAAAAAAAATCGCCGATATCTATACCGGCGGCCGTGAACCCTGCGCTGCTTTCGCAGATCCGGCTCTGCGCGCGTCCTATGCCGCCTACTACCTGCCCTGCAATGCGGTCAAGTTGTTCCCCGTCCTGCGCGAGCTTGAGCGCTGCCGGTCCGTGCTGGGCCGGGGCCCACGGCTGCGTGTGCTTGACCTGGGCTGCGGACCCGGAACGCTGATAGCCGGCCTGCTGGATTTTTGTATGCAGCACGGTAAAAAGGCCGCATTGGAGCTGGACATAACCGCCATTGACCGCGATGGCGGCAATTGCAGCAGCGCTCGCGAGCTGATCCAGGCCTATTGCGCCGCAGCCCCGGAGGCTCCGGCCGTGACAGCAGTACACATCCTTACCGGTGACGTTCACCGGCTTGCTATGAGCGCTGAATCCGGATTTGATCTTATCATGGCCGGCAACCTTGTTAATGAGCTGAGCGCTGACAGGCATGCTGCTATTTCACGACGTATCCGGGCGCTGCTGAAACCGGACGGCATTGTTATTATTCTCGATCCGGGCACCCACCAGTCATTCAAAAACCTGCTGCAGTTCCGGCAGGAGCTGCTGGGCGCGCAGGAGATACACCTGCTGGCACCCTGCCTGCAGCCGGGCAGCTGCCCGCTGCAGCACTGCCCGGATGCCTGGTGCCATGAAAAGCTGTGCTGGTCTCCGCCCGGGCTGGTGCGCCTGATCGATGAGCGCACCGGCTTTACCAAGCATAAAGGCGTAAAATTTTCATACCTGGTCGCCACTCGCGGCGCCTCCCCCGCACGCCCCTGCGAAGGCGACAAGCTGTGGCGCGTGGTGAGCTATGTGATCCGCAACAAGGGAGAAGAGCGCCTGTATGTCTGCAATGGCCGCGAGCGGCGCCTGCTGCGCCGGCTGGCGCGGATCACATCGGCGGCGAGCGCTGATTTTTCTGTCTCTGAGCGCGGCGATAGTGTCACCGTAACGGGGGCTGAACCGCGCAATGGTTTTTTTGATATAGGACCTGATGCGGTTTTTCGTAAAAGCAGCTGCCAAGCCCTGCCGGGCACACTGGCAGCGCATCTGAACCAGCCATGCTGACATAAAAAAATCCTCTGCAGCGGTGACTATTTCTCCCCGGGGGATTGACTTTGCTGTTTTCCCGACTATATATAAAAGCTAGAGAAGAAAAAACATTTTCTGGAGTGTGCGAACAACCGCCAAACTTAGCAAAATCTATCATTAAAGAGAGAGGTCCATTGGTCGCCAAGACCCAACGTTGGACCAGATCTGCTCAGACAGATCAGTAGCAAAAAACAGAGTTTTTTGCAAAGTGGCGGCTCGGCATTCCGGATGTATAAAAAGACCCTCCTGGATACACAGAAATCCTCGAGGGCCTTTTTATTTTTTCGCCCGCACATACCCTGAACGCCCGGCAATCGCTGGTATCAAAACTTCGGGCCGCGCCATGCTGCTCCACCCTGCAATCACGCTGTACCAGACCAGCAACGGCCCCTGCCCGTACCTTCCGGACGGCCAATGGATAACCAGTGTTTTTTACGCCGGGCGCATCACAGGCCGCAGCTATGAAAGCCTGCTTGAACAGGGCTGGCGCCGCAGCGGCTGCTGTTTTTACTATAACATCTGTCCGGATTGCAGCCAGTGCATGCCGCTCAGGGTCGATGTCAAACGTTTTTACCCCAACCGTTCACAAAAGCGCACGCTCAGGCACAACCGCGATATTACGGTTGAATGTATTCCGTCTGTTTTTGACTATCAGGACTACGCCCTCTATAAAAAATACTGCCTCTCCCGCTTCAGCCAGAACCCGACAGAAGACGACTACCAGCGCTTCCTGGTCCAGTCGCCCCTTACGACTGAAATCATGCGCTACCGCGACGGCGACAGCCTGATCGCGGCAGCCTGGATTGATATGCTTCCGGACTGTGTCTCAAGCGTGTATTGCGCCTACGACCCGGCATGCGCGCAGCGCTCGCCCGGCACCCTTTCAATCCTGCGCCAGATCGACCTGTGCCGCCAGCTGCGCAAATCCTGGCTCTATCTTGGCTTTTACGTGCCCGCAAGCCCCCGCATGAGCTACAAAAAAAGCTTCCGCCCCGGTCAGATATTCAGGGACCAGCGCTGGCACGACAGTTAAACTCCGCGCCTGCAAAATCGAGTACTTAGCTGTGCACTTAGCTGTTGACATTGGCCTGCATTCAGCGTAATACTGATGCAAACCGCACAATGTACTGCACGAGCCGCACCGCATGAATAACACCGCCAGCGACCATGAAGTTCAGAAGGTAATGATCCGGCAATATGCCCCCCACGACGTCATCGTGGAGGAGGGGTCCTCGAACGAGCGCTTCTATGTCATCATGCAGGGCAGCGTGGAGATCCTTCAGGCGGATAAAGGCATCCGGGTTCTTAAAGATGGCGATGTTTTCGGCATTGAAAATTACTACCTGCAGATACCCTATACCACAACGGCAATCGCGCGGTCCATTTCACGCATTGCCTCCTATCATATCAGCATGATCCATGAAATCATTTACGACCATCCACAGCTTTCCCATCAGATTCTGACATCGGTTGTGCGCCAGCTTGAGCAGACCACCAAGCTGGCCGTCAAGCATATGCCCACCGTCAAAACCATTGATTTCAAACAGCTGATTTTTGAAAATGATGAAAACGAGCTGGAAGAAATTTTCGCCGCAATCGCCGAAGCCTGCGCCGAGGAAACCGGCATACAGGCAGCTCCGCCGCCTGAGCTGAAAATAGAATTCGAGGATTTCCACGATGAGGTGCTCTCATACTTCATCGAAGAATCCAGTGAGCTCATCAAGGATGTGCAGGGAATCGGCGACATGCTCAAGCTGGTCGGCATTCCCAATGAGCGCGAGTTTCAAATGCTGCAGGAATTCGCCCAGAAGCTGCACCGCCTGATCGGCGGCACGTCATCCATGGGCTTTGATGCGTTTTCGAGCCTGTCGCGCAAGACATCGCTCCTGTCGGCCGAATGCGCCAAGTGCCATGACATCACCATCCGATCCCTGATCAGCAACATGAACCTGGTCGTATCCGTGTTAGAGACCTGCTTTGCCAGCGTTGAGTCCATCAAGCGCGTTGAAAACAGCATCCCCGCCATTGAGCAGTATCTGGATATGTGCCTGCTCTCCATCGGTATCGCCAATCCCGACCTCAAAGACCAGCGGCAGATCGACCAGATTTTCACCGAGCTTAAAAAACCCTGAACCGCATACCGCCATAGCGCGCATGCTGCCCCGCCTGCAGCGCCCTGCGCATCGCAGACTTCAGATCGTAGCCATCCCCTGAAAGGAGAGTGCCATGAACCTTGCGTTTACCTATTACATGCCCACACGCCTGATATTCGGCGCCGGAACCCTCAAAGAGCTTGCCAAAACGCCTTTTCTGCCCGGCCAAAAAGCCCTGATCGTGATCGGCGCTGCCGGCGCCATGCGCACACACGGCTATCTTGACCGGGTAGTTGCCCTTTTGGCCGATAACAAGGTGGAAAGCGCTGTTTTTGAGGGCGTTCTGGCCAATCCGGTGGAGGAAAACGTCATGCACGGCGCTGCAGCCGCCCGCGACAGCGGCTGTGATTTTGTACTGGGCCTTGGAGGGGGCAGCAGCATCGATGCGGCCAAAAGCATTGCGGTAATGGCGACCAATCCCGGCACCTACTGGGACTACATGTCGGGCGGCACCGGCGGGGGCAAGATGCCTCCGAACAGGGCCCTGCCGCTGGTAGCGATCCCCACCACGGCCGGAACCGGCACCGAGGTCGATCCCTGGACCGTTATCACCAAAACAAGCACGAATGAAAAAATCGGCTGGGGCATTCCGGACACATTTCCGAAGCTCTCGATTGTCGATCCTGAGTTGATGCTGAGCGTACCGCCGCGCATGACCGCCTATACCGGCATTGATGCCTTCTGCCACGCGGTGGAGTGCTACCTTGCAACCGTCAACCAGCCGGCCTCCGACAGCCACGCGCTCGAGGCGATAGCGCTGATCACGCGCTATCTGCCGGTTGCCGTCAAGGACGGGAAAAACATGGAAGCGCGCTCGAAGCTTGCCTGGGCGTCCACCGAGGCCGGCATCTGCGAGTCGCTGTCCTGCTGCATCTCACACCACTCGATGGAACATGCCATCAGCGCATACTTTCCCGAAACTCCGCACGGCGCAGGCCTTGCGCTGCTCTCGGTTGCCTATTTCTCATTTCTGGCCGAGCGCTGCCCCGAGCGCTTCGGCGCCATGGCGCGCGCCATGGGCGCTGACACTGCGGGCATGCATCAGAGGGAGCAGGCCTCTGCATTTATTGCCTGTCTGCGCAAACTGCTGAGCGATAGCGGCATTGCCGGTGAAAAACTCTCGGACTACGGCGTGACCCGCGCGGACATCCCCCGACTGGCGCGCAACTCACACCATGCCATGGGCTTTCTGTACGACCTGACACCGGTTGCCCTGAGCGAGCAGGACACGGCCGAGATTTTCGAACGCGCATTTGCCTGAGAACATGGTGCCGCAGGGTGCGCCCCCCTGCGCCGCTCTGTAATACCGATTTTCTGGCGACAAGCACTGTGCTTCTGCACATGGCCTTGGTTTAAAATTTAGAGTATCCCCCGAAATTGCCCGTATTTGCGTTTCGATGGGCCCGCCGTATTTTTCCTTTGAGGCAGCGCACCGCGCTTAACGGTTGACAGGCACAGCCGCTTCACCTATAATAACGCGTTATTTTCAGCCGTCTGCAGGCACTCGCCAGTGTGCGAGAGGACTGCCGCTGATGCCCCGCTGCTGCGGCTGCCCGGGAAGATGTGTGTGAAAGCGAGGAACGCGTGAAAACCAGCACTAATGAAAAAAAAGCCCTGCTGCGCAAGATGGTTGAAATCAGGCTTTTTGAGGAAAAAATAGGCCTCCTGTTTCATCAGCAACTCATCCCCGGCTTTGTGCATCTGTCGATCGGGCAGGAAGCTTCGACCGTGGGCAGCTGCTCGGTGCTGCGGCCCGACGACTACATCATCTCAACCCACCGCGGGCATGCCCATATTCTTGCCAAGGGCGCTGAGCCGAAGTACATGTTCGCAGAATGCTTCGGCAAGGTGACCGGCTACTGCAAGGGCAAGGGCGGCTCCATGCATATCGCCGATTTTTCAAAGGGCATTCTGGGCGCCAACGGCGTTGTTGGCGGCGGCTTTCCCATTATGACCGGCGCGGGCTTTTCCATCAAGCTGCGCGGCACCGACCAGGTCGGCATGGTATTTTTCGGCGACGGCGCCTCAAACCGCGGAACGTTTCACGAGGCGGTCAACATGGCAGCCGTGTTCAAGCTGCCGATTGTGTTCGTGTGCGAGAACAACCGCTACGCCTCCACCTCGCCGGCCGAAAAAATGGTCGCCGGCGGCTCAGTCGCTAACCGCGCGCATGCCTACGGCATTCCCGGGGCCATCAACGACGGCAGCAATGTGCTGGCCGTGCGCGATTCGGTTGCCGAAGCGGTTGACCGGGCGCGCAAAGGCTACGGGCCCAGCATCGTTGAAAATGAGACCTACCGGTACAAAGGCCATTTTGAAGGCGACCGCCAGCGCTACCGCACGCCGGATGAAATTCAGCAGTACCGCCTGACCCGCGATCCGATCGACCGCTTTGAAACCCTGCTCATTGATGAAGGCATTGCCACACAGAAGGAAATCGATGCGATGAAAGCCGCGGTTGCCGCTGAGATTGAAGACGCGGTCAAGTTCGCCATGGACTCACCGCTTCCTGATCCGCACGAGGCGATGCAGGACCTGTTTGTAAATCCATAGGAGAATCCTAGATGGCAGTTCGAGAGCTTTCCTGTTCCCTGGCCATGGCCGAGGCCCTCAAGGAGGAGATGGAGCGGGATACAACCGTATTTATTATCGGGGAAGACCTGGTGTCAAACGGCGGCATTTTCGGCCAGTTCCGCGGCCTGCCCGAGCTGTTTCCCGACCGGATTATCGACACGCCCATTTCGGAAACCGCGATCGTGGGCGCCGGTGTCGGCGCGGCTCTGACGGGCATGCGCCCCATTATCGACATGCATTTTGCCGATTTCGTGACAACGGCCATGGATGAGATCGTGAACCAGATGGCCAAGATCCGCTACATGTTCGGCGGACAGGCCAAACTGCCGCTGGTGCTGTGGGCGCCTGACGGCAGCGGACTCAATGCCGCAGCCCAGCACTCGCAGTGCCTGGAGAACTGGTTCGTGCATGTGCCGGGCCTGAAGGTTGTCGTGCCCTCGGAGCCCGCGGACGTCAAGGGCCTTTTAAAGGCTGCCATCCGCGATGATGACCCGGTGATATTTTTTCAGCACAAAAAGCTCTTCAACCAGACCGGGCCGGTCACGGAAGATAAATATATCGTACCGCTGGGCAAAGCCGCTGTAAGGCGCGTCGGCACTGACATCACCATCCTGACCTATTCGCGCATGACCTACTTCTGCAAGGAAGCCGCGCGCGAGCTGGCGCAAAAAGGCATCCAGGCAGAAATAATCGACCTGCGCACGTTGATGCCGCTTGATTTTGCGACGATTGCCGAATCGGTAAAAAAAACCAGGCATGCTGTTGTCGTGCATGAAGCCTGCACGACCGGAGGTTTCGGAGGCGAGCTTTCAGCCCGCATCACCGAGGAACTCTTCGAATATCTTGACGGCCCCATCGTGCGCATCGGCGCCCGGCATGTGCCCATGCCCTTCAGCCCGGTGATGGAACACTACGTGCTGCCGCAGGTCGAGGATATCGTGGCCGGGGTCAGGAAGGCCCTGCGGCGCTAGCTGCGGGCTGTTTAAAAAACACCCGCCTGTTTCGTTATGCTCGTCATTCGTCTTTGCGGCGTACTGTAAGGGCACGGCATGCCGTGCCCCTACAAATCATAACTTCGTACGTCTTGCATCCAGCCATTTTTGATCAGCCCGTTTAGCCGAACAGAACAGTCCGTAGTGCTCGGGTGAGCCGAAGGCGTAACCCGCCAACAGTGCCTGCTACGATGCCGACTTCTTTCTTAATGCTTCCACGATTTTTATCATGGCGAGGGTGTCCTGCTCACAGTATTTGAGCAGGTCTTTGCGCAGGCGCTTTTTCTCGCGCGGCGGCGTATCGTCTGAGAGCATCTGAAGATATGCCACGCCCGCCTGCGCGCCGTCTGCAACACCCATACCCGCATACGTCATACCCTTTACGAGGGCCGGCAGCACGCTCTTGATTGAAAACGATCCGCCGAATTTCGGATGATAGACGTGGTCGCGCACGACGGACAGCAGGTCCCACAGCCTTTTTTGCACCCGCTTGATGCGGGCCGCATACGACGGGAAGCAGTCTGCAAGCTCGCCCAGCCTGCCGGATTCAAAGGGCTGGTTATACACAACTATCGGCGCATGCTTGTGCTGCTCAAGTACAGCAAGCAGTTGTTCAATGAAGGCCTTGCGCGGATCGGTTGCGTCATCATGGAGAAACTCAAAATGGCGGGGCTTTGCGCCTTTGCCGCTCAGCACATGCACCGACCATTGAAACGGCAGATAGTCATACGGGTGCATGCCCTTGTACTTCGGCAGCGCCGGGCTCACGGTTTCAAAATCCATGAAGTACACCGGGGCTTTCAGCTCAGCAAGTTTCTCTGGCAGGGCTGCGGAGAAAAACGGCTTATTCTTCTTCAGGCAGGTACGCATGCGCTGCTGAATGGTTGAAAGCTCAAAGTCTTCCGGAATATCCTTGATCGAGTCAATGCCGCTCATCTCCAGCTGCGCGAACTTTTTGCCGCTGATTTTATACAGATGGCCAATCCAGTCCTCCGGCCGCCCGGAGTTGCAGAGATCATAAAACGGGCACTCAAAAGGCTCGGTGCACTGATCTCCCGGCATAACGATGGGCGGTTGTTTTTTTGAAAGCATAACTCGCATTATATTGATAAGCAGGCCCAGGCTGCGCTCCAACGGCTTTCTACCCTCCTGCACAGTCTCAAGGGTAAAGAGTTTTTTCAGCCGGTAGGCTTTGCCGTCATGCTCGTATTGCCTGTTAAGATGCATGAGGCTTACCTTCCCAACCTTAATGCCGCTTTTTTCAAGCACGTATCTTTGAATGGCCATATCAGGCAGGTGATAGTCCTTGAGGCTGGTTGTTGATTTAACCTCGATCAAATGCCACCTGTCGCGCGGAAGGCGCTCAAGGATATCAACCCGCACATGAATATTGTCATACGTGAAAGCTGCCTCGAATATAGCAGGCACGCTTTTATCGGCTATCAGGACAGCGGTTTTTTCAACAGCCTCTTTTGAGTGAAGGTGGTCTTCCTCAACCAGCACCCCGCCCTTGAACAGGCGCGTGGCAAGCTCGCCAACCGCATGGCCCTGGTCAAGTATCAACTGCCCGACATCTGATATCTCAGCAGCCTCATCAGGTGAGTTCACCATCAGATACAGCCGTTTGAAGCACTGCACGCCTGCAACAAATCGTGATTTCGACAACCATGGTTTGGTTTCCGTGCGCATCGCAGTATCCCCTGTGTGAGAGTGTATGTTCTATCTGCCCACAAATATAGTATGCGATCGTTTCATAGGACGATATGGAAACATCATTTTTAAAAACGTCGCTTCCACGGCAGGTGCTCCTGCATTCCGCCGCAGGGACGGCATACTCACATAAAAATAAAATCGCTGAAGGGCCTGTAATTGTGCTATATTTGCTCTGCAAGCACACAGGATAATCTACCAGACAGTATGAACAACGCCGGGAAGGGAGATACTTTAATATGAAACTGAAAGTGGTAATTCACCAGGCGGAAGAAGGCGGCTACTGGGCCGAAGTGCCCGCCATCCCCGGCTGCGCCACTCAGGGCGAAGACATGCGGGAGCTGATCGAAAACGTCTACGATGCAGTTGAGGGGTGTCTGAGTATCGATATGGACACCATCAAGCTCGCCACAACTGATCAAGTCATGGAACTTGTCGTCTGACATGAAGGCTATCAGCGGCAAGAGAATGAGCGCCCTGCTGGAAGAAAAGGGCTGGTCGTTGGCCCGCGTCACGGGCAGCCACCACATTTTCACCCGGCAAGGCAGCAACCTGCGCATCACCGTGCCTGTGCACGCAAATCGAGATCTGAAAACCGGCCTGCAGCGTGCTATCATGAAGCTGGGCGGGATATCAGAAGAGGAATTATAAACTCAATCAGGCATCATATTATTAATATTTTCATGGATGTCCCCTTCTTGCACCAACAACGCAACTTCTCTGGTTAGTTACCTTGATTTGTTTTGATCACGTAAAAGACCTCTATATAGATCTTCATACCGTTTATACTCAGAATAAGCCTTTCTATATTCAGATACAGCCTTGTTATATGTTTTAATTAGGCCTGATAGGATTTCTCGTGTACTCACGTTGCGCTCGCCCCTTTCAATATAACGCTTAAGGAAGTCTACTACAGGTGTTTCAAGTTTTTTCTTGTTTTCCTCAAAGATTTCCTCAAGAAGTTCCATCGGTACAGTATTAAACTTCTCATTAAGTTTTTCCCTGGCCTCTTCCAGTGCTTCCTCAGCTTCGCCCTCAGCCATAAGGCGATAATTTTTAAGCACCCTTATTAGATAGGTGGAACCTCCCTCTTTAGCTAACGTACTCATTCTTGTATTGGGGGAAGGTTCGTAAGGGGCATATACCATGAGCCCCTCAACATCTTCACCAAATATTCGTTTTTTCCATTGCTTGAAAGTCTCCCCTGTTTTCCGGTTGGGAATGCGTTTAAGCCTCCTTACCAATCCATCATCATCCAGCACGAGGATTCCATACTTTTTAAAAATTCTTAGATTGTTTTTCATATGCAAAACTTCTCCTCTTGATTCGTGGTTTTTACACACATTACATAATTTAGAGTCACGTAATTTGCCTGTTCCGTTTGGTGTTCACTATGTCTCCTGTGCCGGTTGCATGTTTGTTTTATCTACCCGTAAATATACTGCCCGATCGTTTCATAGGACGATATGGAAACATGTTTTTTAAAAACGTTGCTTTCACGGCACGTGTTCCTGCATTCTGGCCCAGACTGACAGGGTGCGCCGTGCGCACCTTAAAAGAAATTTTTCGTACCCGTTCTTTGGCGGCAAAGAATGGGTACCCCCAAGAAAGCCGCCCCTGGCGTTTCGCGTCCGCCTGCGGCGGATTCCCTCGCCGGGTCCACCCTCCGTAGCGGAGCTACTGCGGAGGACGGGCACATTCTCAAGGGGTCGTTATGAACTCGCACATTCGGGCGCTCAAACAGCATAACGACCGTATCCTTGAGCATGCACCCGGCTCGGCCGCGAAACGATGGGGATTTAAAACCCAAAGCCGCAGCTTCAAAATCCGGAGCTGCAACATGCATGGTGGACCATTAAATTTACCTCAATCTTAGCAGCAGATTGTTCAATAAGACGATATGATTGTGAAAAAAACAGAAGCTCAGGATTACAACCCGGCAGGGAGGGAAAAATGATTCTGGCGCATAAAAGCCCATAACCCCCGAATACAGTTACTTGTCGGCCATGCACGCCAATAAAAAATGCCTGCCACCTTGGGCAGGTATTCGACACTTTATTAATCTATCAATGGACGCCATCTTGGTCACAGCTTCATAGAACGACACGATTACGTTATTTAAAAAATATTCCAAAGTTCGTCATCAAAACCGAAAAAAGATAACCTTATACATTCGAAGAACCATAACTTAAAAACACTTTTTGTAAAATGGGATTTCCATTCTTAGGTGCACTAACACAAAAAACCCCGGAGGTCATCTTGAAAAGTCTTTTTGAACCAACCTTGTATTCGGAAATAAATTTCAAAAAACACTTTTCGAGAGATAGGCAATCTGAGACTTTTGAGGTGTGATTTTTAAGCGCCTTAAGTCTCTCAATACTTTCTTTTTCGTAAGATGATGTAGCACGATGTTCAGCCTTGTCAGTTTTTTTGTTTTTAAAGTGGTTTGTATGAAGAAATAACAACCCCCTTTTTAGTAAAATTTTCCTGAATCCGTGAAGTTTTGTTGTGTGAAAAGCCATAATAGCCTTTATTTATGGGCTTAAAATTGATATAATCTCCGGTATAAACGTTCACCCCGGAGGTTACTTTATGAAACCTGTTCGGTTCGAGATTTCACAAACTGATGAAGTTCTCGTATCCCATAGTGGCCTGGCACTTATTGGTTCGTTGCTGTCAAAAACTGCGCTAAAGAAACAAATCAACACAGTGAGAATAGCCGGACGTCCGCGGCCGGAGATTTCTCATTTTGATACTGTGCTGTCCATGATCAGCCTTCTGTGTTTGGCAAAGCCGGATTTTGATGCTGTCGAACCATTCCGGCAGGATGAATTTTTCAAGCGCAGCCTTGGGATCAAGGCCGTTCCTTCTTCGGCAACCATGCGCCAGCGCCTTGATGACCTGGCACAGGTTGAGGATTGTTTTCGCATTATTGCAGAACAGAATCGATGGTTGCTTAATCAGCACACGCCGGTGATCACAAGCAGCTATCAGGAATGGGTGCCGCTTGATATTGATGTAAGCCCGTTTGACAACTCCGGCACCAAGAAGGAAGGCGTAAGCTACACCTATAAAAAAGTCGATGGATATGCACCGATATTTGCCTATCTCGGGCTTGAGGGCTACATGGTGCATTGTCAACTGCGCGAAGGCTCTCAGCATTCTCAGCACGGCACCCCGCAGTTTTTGACCGAAGCCCTTGATATGGCCAAGCGTATCACGGATAGAGCTATCCTGGTGCGGATGGATGCAGGCAATGATGATGTTGAAAATCTGGAGATATGCCGCAAGGATAAGCGTGTTGACTGGATAATCAAACGTAATATCCGCAAAGAGTCTGTTGATGAATGGCTGCTTGATGCGCAGTGTTTCGGGCAGTGGAGCTTTCCCCGGGAAGGCAAGGAGGTCTATATCGGTCATACGCAGCGGGAGCGCGCGGGCCGGTTGTACCGCGTTGTGTTTGAAATAACCAAACGGACCAGCACCACACATGGTCAAATGCTCTTGCTGCCGGAGATAGAGGTTGCCACCTACTGGACGAGTCTGAGCATTGCGCCTGAGAAGGTTATAGAATTGTATCACCAGCATGGCACAAGCGAGCAGTTTCATTCCGAGGTAAAAACGGATATGGACCTGGAGCGTCTTCCAAGCGGCAAGTTTGCGACCAATGCGCTGGTATTGCAATTGGGCATGCTGGCCTATAATCTGCTGCGGATTGTCGGTCAAAGCTCTTTGCTGGAGAACAGGATGCTGCCCCCCGGACAGCGCACCCCGATCCGCGACAGTATTAAACGCCGCCGGTTGAAAACGGTTATCCAGGACTTGATGTATATGGCATGCCGACTCACCCGTCATGCCAAACGCTGGGGTCTGTCGTTCTGGCGCGGTAATGCCTGGATGCCTGTGTGGCATGCAGTCTACCGCAGGATACAGTGGTATGCGCCTTCGCAATGAGAGCAGACGGTCATTCATAGAGATTCTCTGACCCGGCACGGCAGTGCAATGGACGGGTGCGCGTTAAAAACGGCTTGCAGCCGGATTTTTGTATGCCGGCATCACATTAAAAGCCAAAATCTTTATAACAGCCGCGCATACGATTTGCCGCGGAGCAAAATAGTGTGCTTGCGCCCTCGAACAAGGGCTTTTATTTTTACTCGGAACAAACTTCACGGATTCAGG